>JACQQS010000062.1 GCA_016206925.1 Candidatus Omnitrophota bacterium | reverse complement strand
TCCGATACCATTCCCAGGTGCGCCCGAAATAGACGGACCGGAATGGGCAGCGCTCACACTGGCCATATCCCATACCGATAGCTTCATTAAACTCTCGTCAAGCGAAGCGAAAATATTCCGTGGCCAAACGTTTTTGGAAATTCTTGAAGGGGCGGGGAATCCCGGCAGTGCAAATTTCAGAGCAGATCTCGCCTACCTCGGCTTCCTCACAAACACACTCCAGCGCAGTGTGGCAACAGAGACCGATGCGGATGGAAATGTGACAAGCTGGACGATCCGGTTCCTGGAAACCGATCCGGACGGCTCGCTTAAGCGCGATGCGAACGGCGACGCGATTCCTTTTGAGGGATTTCCGGAAATGAGCGGTGCGGAAGCGTTTGCGCTCGAGTTTGCCATATCCCATACCGATTCGTTCTTGAAGCTGGTCGACGATACTCACCCCATATTCCATGGCAAAACATTCTTCGACATTGTGGCCGGAGCGGGATTAGACAACAGAGATCCGCGTGACCGGGCCCTCAATCTCGGCTTTCTCGGACTCGTAAGTAACAATGTTCAGCGATTTGGCACCTATGAAACCGATGAGAACGGGAATGTTACAAATTACACTCTCCGATTTGAAGAGGAAGTAACTGATGCGAATGGCAATCAAGTAAGAAGGCCCTTTACCCGGGCAGAAATGGACGGCGCCGTCTGGGCCACGATGACTTTTGCCATTACGCACACAGATACATTCATTACGCTGATGAATTCTTCTACTAAAATTGTCCCTGGCAAAACTTTTGCTGAAATCGTCGCCGCAACGAGCCAGGATAATCCCGACCAGGCTGAGCGGCGCGAGAGTCTGGGCTACCTCATTTTTGTAGAACAATATACGCGCCGCAGCGTCAACTACGACCAAAAAACAGGAGCTTTTGTTATTCAGCTCGTAGATCCGAACGATCCCAGCAAACCTTTTGACGCGAGGCTTGAAATGGACGGCCGCGAAGTCTTTGGCATAACATTTGGAATTACGCATGCGGAGAAGTTTATCGCGTTAATGAATGACAACACGTCTATTTTGCCCGGCAAAAATTTTCAGCAGCTATTGGGCGATACCGTCAGCGATGATCCGGCGGTACGCGATCCGGCTGTAGCGATCTTGGTACATGGCTCAGGCCTGATCACGGGAACTTACATTGATGAAGAAGGTGTTCTCCGCTTTAGACCCCCGCAGCGCATTACACCGGCGCGCGTCATCCGAATCGGGAACCGCGAAATTGAGATTCCTGCTCAGGCCGAAGAGCAAAGAGAGATACAAGTCCAGTTCACGCCGGATGAATACTTTGCGCTTTACGGTGCCATTATCACCGATCCTGGTCATATCCGTTTCACGTCGGGCGAGTTGTCTGTATTTAACGGCTTATCTCGAAACGACCTCCTCATCCGCGCTGCCAATCTGCCGAATCCGGTAACCGGCCAACAGAAGTTTACCAAGCTTGAACAATTTCAAGCCTCCGTGCTTTTGAATCAATATACGGGCATTGCTATGCGAACAGCGCGAGATCCTGAAACCGGAAGGTTGATGCTCATCCTAAGAAATGAAAACGGCGAGCCATTCCAAATTGGCGATGATGTAGGCGAAGAAGGAGTCGTTTTACGGCCCGGTGAAACTGCAAAGCCTGATCGACGCATTCCGCCGCGGGATTCTAGGGAGACGCGAGATCTCAGAGAGATGGTCGGAAAACCACCCGGCCGAATTCCAGGCCGTGACACAGAACGATTACAGCCATCAATTCAAGGACCGCGGTTTACAAGGATAATGGAAATTGCATCGGATATTTCTGAACTGGATGAAGCGGAAGGATTTTACGGAGGAACCGAAACGGTCTTTCATGACGAGCGCGGCAGAGGATTCACACGGATGGATATGTACGTCATATCGGCAGCGCCGGTCGAGATTCTTCAAGAAATGTTTCCAGAAATCAGAAATGATCCGCAGGCACTTGTCGAGACGCAACTTCATGCAGCCGTAGCTGTATCGGAGCTCGAGGGCCGCGCGCTCAATATGCGAATTGATAAGGAATCCGGTGAGGTGGTTATTCAATACACCGATCCCGCGCGACGGTTCTTCTTTGATCTCTTGCCAAGCGATCTAAAACCATATCTTCAAAATATTATTCAGCCCGGATATGCTCCGCAACGTGTTCCGCTTGATGAGAACTTCATTATACGAACGATTATCTCTGAAAATCCCGAATTCCAACGTCTTACGGATCCTGGTAGACCACACACGCTGCGGGGAAGGAATTATGTCGAAATGTCTATGTATGCTCGAGGTTGGAGGCTGAACGAAGATGGCATCTGGGATAATAAAGCGAGTGGCGCTGAAATAGAGTATGCGAAAAACTTCCTCAATAAAGTCGAGTACTATGCATCAACCAGCTACGTAATACGCGATCGAGAATCGCGGGAAATTCGAGATGTTTGGTTTAATCCTGCGTTAACGCGGAACAGTCAAGCCGCCGCCGATCATTTGGGCGCAGTAGGCCATGTTGTAGATCTTGAGTCATTCCAGAATATCGTGAACAACGTTCCGATTCCCACCGAACTTTTCCCGGGCAGGGGAATAGGCCCGATTAATATTGGGCCGGTATCGCTCGGCACATTCATACAGGCCGATGACTTTTTCAATAATTACATCCAGGTAGGTGCCAACCCGTTTTTCCGCACCACCTTCGGTGTTAGCCCGTTCGCATCTTTGGACCAGCTCATGCTTAACCCGCGATTTTCTCAGGTCGACAGCTTGATTTCCTATTTCGTACTCAATCAAAACCAGATCCTGAGAGATACACACTCGCCCAGTTTGACGCATCTCTTCCGCTCCATCACGCAGATTCTGCCGGCCGTAAACAAATATTTTAGAGAATTTCACGGCCGGTCCCTAAATCCCCGGAACTCAGCCGATCTCAGCCTGCTTATGGGATTAGTAGGGGAAACCAACAAAGGATCTGATATCGATGATTTGCTTAATTTCCCACGACTCAATATCGAGCTCGTCTTTGAATACTCCATCAATACCGCGCAGCGGCGGGAATACAATGCCCGGCAGCTTGAGGTTGCACAACACGCGGTTCATAAAAAGCTTGTTGAACGCAATTCCCAAAGACAGGTGCTCGACATACTTCTTGATCTGGTTCTAGAACGTGAGCGCTTTGAGATTGTGAGGTCATCACGCCTTCTTGCCGAGCGGGTTTATGCCGCAACGGTCAAAAGCACCTACACGGGCCTTCTGGCATTTCTAAACACGCCCGAAATTTCCTCTATTGTTGCCGAGGCCGGTAAATATGCCGAGGAACTTAAAATAAACGGAACGATTTCTCCTTCGCAGGTACACGCAATTGAAAGCACGATCGCCGGCAAATTGACCGCGGACGTTTTAGAAAAGTACGACCCGGTACAGGCCACCTCAATTTTATTTGAGGCGGCAAGAATTGCGAACCAAGATGCGGCGCGCAGCCGGGGCGTCCCGCCCCGGATTGCCGGGCAAGATGCCGCTTGGCCGAGCGGCGGTCGGCCGCTTGGTTCTGCGGTACTGCGCGGTCGGCGCAGTGCCCGGCCTACGCTAGAGGGGGCTCGCAATGACGCTCGGGCCGGCGCTCTTACCGCAAAGCTGGCGGTTATCTTTCAGAGGGGAAGCATTAACCGGGAAGACATTGATTTTTTTGTAGCAAACCTGCCCCAGCCCGCAGCCGATCAAGCGCTTTCATTTAATGAATTTGTAAGGGCAAGCAACGCACTGCTTCGCACGAAAATTGATGAAGAAAATCAGGAACGCGGCGTTGAAGGCGCCTATGACCGTCTGAAGAGATTCCTCCATATTTCTCCCGACCAACCCATTTCCATCGCGGACATTGAAGGCAAATCGCTCGAAGAACTTCGTGCCGTCACCGATTCGCTTGCAAAAGATATGTATTTCGGTTACCGGCATGATCTGCTCGACGAATCCTGGCGCACCATCGATATCCTCTGGAACCGCATCCCCGAATGGCCTGCCGAAGCACAAGCCACTTTCCAGTTCATCCTCGACGTCATGCGGCTTGGAAACTGGAACACCGTCGGCCCGAAATATTACCTCGGAATGTTCGGCCAAATCTCTATTGCCGAAGCGCATAAAGAAGCAATGATACGCCAGCTTGAGGAACTGGCACGGTTCCGCATTCAGTATGAAAACCTAAAGGAAGAATATCGTCTAAAAGCCCGCCTTGCAGAAAATGAAGCGCGCTACCGCCAGGAAGAGCTGGAAACCTCAAAGCGGCTTTTAACGGCAGCCGAAAATGAGTTGAACTTGCTTCTTGCGAACCTTGAAACCAGCCGCGGACTCACACGGGCGAGCCAGGTCGATGCAGCCCGCAAGGCATTCTTTGATGCCCAGCAGAGAATGGCCATCGCCGAGCGCGAATACCAGCGCGCTCTTGATGATACATATGCCTACGCGGAACCAAAGGCGACTGAGCCCGAACAGGCGCCACAGGTTCTGCCGGAAACGCTCGTTGAAGATATTGAATGGATGACCTCCATCGCGCTCCGAAACGGCCGCGTCAAATATTTTCAGGAAAGCCTTCGCGAAAAGGGGGCGGCGTACGAAGCCATCCAGACACTTGCCAAGGCACTCGATATCCGCGTGGATATCATCGCAAGCTATTTTATG
Organism: Candidatus Omnitrophota bacterium; assembly: GCA_016206925.1. Classification (GTDB taxonomy): domain Bacteria; phylum Omnitrophota; class Omnitrophia; order Omnitrophales; family JACQQS01; genus JACQQS01. The sequence continues at coordinate 83,292 of JACQQS010000062.1, read as the reverse complement.
GGTGAGCCCTTTGAACTGACCGAAGCCGGCCTTGATTGGGACATCCGGGTTTCCATGAATATATTTGATCCCGCGCGGCCGTCCAAAATCGAGCTGGCCAAGCAGGAAATGCAAGAAGAACTGCATAAACTCCGCGACGCCGTCGGAAAAGTCCGCCGCGAAATTGCCGAGCTTGCTGCTTTTTACCGCCTGCACCGCGAGGCCATCACACAGTTTGAAGAGCAAATCAAAAATAAAGAAGCTGATATCCGTATTCTGGAAGCCAAACGCGATCGCGAAGAAAAAAGATCCGGCCGCGCCGATACGGAAACGGTTCTGGCCATTCATTCCGCAAAGCGCTCAAAAGAAAAGACCGCTTTTGATCTTCTGGATGCCCACCGCCAATTAGACGCAACCCGCGAACGGCTGAAATCGGTCCTCGGCCTTAAACCTAATCAAGAACTGCCTGAGGCCGGAATACTTGTTAAAGAACCGGCTCCTGAAACGGATGCTGTGCTGAACCAATGGCATGATTTTACGCGCTGGAATGCGGATCAGGACAAGCTTGAATTGACCGATGTCGGCCGGCATTCCATCGGCGGTTTTGTCGCACATGCCATTAAAACGCTTGAGGAATATCAACGCCAAAAGGGCAAGGCAAAATTGATTGAGGAAGAAGAGCCCGAACATATTCACCGCGTTACGCAAAGTCTCGAGCGCATTATCCATACCATCAATTCTGAGAAATATGTCACGACAACTTCCATGTACAAAGATATGACCGCGACCATCTCCTCCATCCACCTGAGCAAGGCCGAGGCATACGCAGCGAAAGGCAGGAATAACGAAGCGTTGGCTGAGGCTGAAGTCGTCTTAACGCTATCCAGCGATCCGGAACAGGTTGAGCGGGCAAAATCTATCGCGGGCAATTCCAAGAAAGAGGTTTCCGAAAGACTATGGGAGCGGGCGAAACAATACGAAGAGGACAAAGATATTAATTTGCTTGATCAGATTTTCCGCCCGAAAAAACCGGACCTTTGGAAAGCCTTCGTCTCCTACTGGAACGCCTGGCAGTTGAACGAGGATCCGACGTTCCGTGCCCGAACGGCTGAACGCATCAGCGGAATCGTTGAAAAGCTCCGGGTGCGCGCGGAAACAGCCGCCCAGAAAGGTGATTTCAACGAAGCTAACCATCTCCACAAGACTGCGGAACGCATAGCGGAGGAAGTTCTTGTCCCGTACGAAAAAGTTCTAAAAGACTTAGAGAGCGCCGAGTCCGATTCTGCCCGCTCTGCCCGCGAGTCCATCGCAAAAGAGCAGAAAAAATTGGCCGAATTCTACAAAGCCAGTCCGGAATCAAAGCATGGGGCCATCGAAAAGCCGGAAGCCGCCGCTATGGTGAATGATGTCGCGAAGATACTGAAAAAGAATATTGGACGGCACGCACCCGCCGAAGTCACCGATATTACGGCCGATCATCTCCTTAACGTAAGGCGGCAAAAAGATCCTGTGAAGACTTGGAAGGTGCACCTCGAAAAAGTTAGAAAAGCCCTCGAGCTTGACCCGGAAAATCGCGTGGCTTTGCACCTTCGCGATGTATTGACGCAGTCGATGACACGGCATTATGAAGCCCAAAGCGAGAAAATGCGCGATGCCAAGCAGGCCGAACAAATCCTGAATGACCTGGATACTTTTGCTAAAGAAAACGAAAATGTTGATATCGCCCGAGCAAAATCTGCCGCAAACGAGCGCGCTGTTAACCTGTTCTTGGATGAAGCCGAACGTCTGATCAACCGGCCCAATTTATTTGGCCGCGAAGGCAAACGCGATGGGGGAGATTACGATCGCGCCAACGATCGCATAAGTCTTGCATTATCCATTCAACCTCGAAATGAACGTGCCTTAGAGCTTTTGGGACGATTGGCGGACATTTCCCTGGAAAAGGCCCGGGACAATGCTCCTTACATGCACGCTGACGTGGCTGACATTATTGATCCTTTTAAAGTAATCGAAAACTCCATGAAAAATGACGGCCGCGAAAAAACTTTGGGATGGGCCGAAAACGCCCGCCATGCCTACCGCATGTTAATGGCCGCCAAAGATTACAGCCTTGAGTCCCTTGATCAGGAATTTCAGCGGTTAAATAAACAAGCGTACACACCCGAAATCGAAACCCGCCTGCATGAAATGGGCAGGGAAAGAGCCGAACTCATGGCGCTTCAGGACAAAATAGAAGCCGCCGAAAAAATTTCGCGGGAAGCTTATCGGGCCGTCGCCAAGTTTTACGCCGAAGAAGGCATTCGCCATCATCGCGGCGGAATCGGCTACTTTATTAGCCGTCTTTTCAGCAAATGGAACGACCCGGGCCGCGCCAAAGACTTTTTGACCAGGGCCCTGCAATACGATCCGCACAACGCTGAAATTAAAGCCTACTTGGTTCAAATTGAGACCGAAGAAATCGCCACGGCCATCCATGAATCAATTCAATTAATGCAAAGGGCCGGCACAAACAAATTCCTTGAAATGCGTAAGGCCATAAACCGTCTCGAGAGCATCAAAGGCATCCATTCCTACGCCTCGCCGGAATCCGCGCAGAGCAAAGCGTATTCAAAATTAATGGAAATTTCCAAAGACGCCGCCGCACGGGCTTATGCAGAATCGGAGCGCAATTTCTTCAGCGCTGAAGAAATTGCCGCCCGGGGTGACATTAACCGTGCGGGTCCGATGTACAAATCCGCCCTTGAGGCATCTGAATTTGCCATTGAATTTTATCCTTCAACCGATCTGCCTGACGCAGAGCGTCAGAAGATGATCCAGATCCGAAATGCAGCAGAAGACGCATTGGCGAAACGCGCGCTGGTCAGGGCGCGGGAAGAGCTGGAGCACGGCAAGTTGGATAAAGCTCAGCAATATACAAACGAAGTTCTCGAATACGGCGAAGATTTGTTCATAGGTGATTTGACGGCCAGCAATTTGGGATTCCTCTACGATCTCGCAATGGCCACATACGAGCTTCATAGTGAAGTTCAAAATCTACCCATGCGCGTTCTGCACACACCCGACGGGATTGTTCTTGAATCTCTTGTCGAACAAACCGGTGAAGCGTTAGTCAGTGACAATCGGGATGGAATCGCCCGTGAAAAATCACGCCTGGACACGATCCAGGGGCTCCGTCACCGCGTGATCATCTTACAAAAAGGCGAGGCGTGGCGTGTCAGTGTCGGCGTGGCGCGGTTCTTTGAACCTACGGAGGACATATTCCTGGGCATAACCGGCGTACCCAGTGCCGTCACTATTGAAGTCCCGAAAATAGTTTATGAGGAGCTTATGAAATATCCGGCAAAAATTCCTGTGGTAGGCTGGTTTCTTGACTGGATGCTTGGCACAATAGAATCTCGCGATCTCCGAAATAAAGAAATCTTCCAGCGTTTGGTAGATATCGGAAAACAGCAGGCGCTGGTTAGCGCGGAACTTGAAGAGTTGGGCCGAAAAAATAACTACCTTAAAACGGCTTATCAGATCGCATCGAGGAAGGTGGCCGCGCTCGAAGCCAAGATTCATGCGGAGGAAAAGGTAAAGCCGGCCGTATATGACCGCATGATGGCCATCGGCGCCTCGGCAAGCGAATATTACAATTTTCTGAATAAAATCGCAGAAGACAGAATATCCCTTGCCTTTGCAAAATTACAAAGGCAGGTTGCTGCGGACGATCTGTCTCTACCTGGAATTCCCATCGATGCCGTCGATGTGGATCAAAGTGATATTCCGTCCATCGATGATCTGAAAAAAATGTCCATGCCCGACGCGCTTGCGCGTGCCGTTGATTCGCTTGACGTGAAAATTGCAGGCCTTGAAATTGATGCGGCCAAAGCCTTTGCCGCAGTAGAAGCCATCCGCCAGGGTCCCGTCAGCACTCAATTCCCCGAATTTGGATTAAGCAAAAACCCGTTTAAAGATGACGAATTGTCCCCGCATGTGCGATTCGGAAAAACGATATCCCTGGGAAAGCTTTTCACGTACGACAATGTTTTGGAACAAAGCCGCATAAACATAGCGGAAAAGGAATTGCTCCGTAACAAAGTTCTCTATGAGAAGCGCGAGCAAGTTGTCCACACGGCACGGTCCTATCTCCTGGCCGTTGCCCGCAGCCGTGCGCTCGAGCAAAAGATGGACGCAATGGATCTGGCGTCGCTAAAAGGTCTGGTCAGGCAGGAATATCAGACCGGTTCCATTGATGAAACATTGGCCGAAGGGCACCTCTACGATGTCAAAATAGAACGCCAAAATGCCGCCCATGAGTTGGTGAGAGCGCTCACGAATTTGGGCCGCACGTTAAAAGCGGAAGTCGGCATAGATCCGGATATTACCAAACTGCTTCCGCCGCATTTATTGACCATGGATGTTGCTCAGGAGCTGGCCAAAGCCGTTGACGCTTCGGATATCTTTCAAATTATTCAGATAAGCGCATTGGTCAGCCGCATTGAAGCCGTTGTAGATGAAGAAAAAGGCTGGAACCCATTTTTAAGACAGAGACTACACGTCGTTAAAAAGGAAATCGAATCCGTTCAGGATGACTTTGCCGAAATGCTAAGTCACGCTGAATTTGATCCGAAAACCCGCGAGCTGATCGCGTTGGATGACAAAGGAGTAAAGCGCGCGAGCGGACTCCTGGAAAAGCTTGACCATATACGCAAAACATTCCTCGGTGCGGAAAACTCTCTTCCGGAACGCATAAAATGGCGGTATGCCGTCGAAATATCCGACATAAAGACATCGCTTGCGCGCGTCGCGAAAGAAATCGCCGATGACGAACCCAACGGATACAAAAACGTTGTCATGCAGGCCAAGAAAATTGAACGGGGCAGTCTACTCGGCCAGCTGAAATCGCTAAAGATCGATCCCACACAGCAGACATTTGAATCCCGGATCCTGCAATCCAAACAGGCTCAGAAGCGCATTCTCGGCGAATTTCTTCCCGATCTCGGCGTTGAATTCAAATTTGACGACATCACCGGAGATTTGTATCCGACGTTTATGCTCCGCGGGAACCTTTTTGGCTACGGACGCATTACCCGGTACCAGCTTGAATCGCTTACGCAGGAAACACTGAGGCTCCTGGCCGACGAGCACAAATGGGACCTCTGGTACGACACGAAAAACCTTGCGACCGGTCTTACGGCCGCCAAATCCGTTCTGGGCCAGGCACTCCAGAATTTCTCCGTCGCGGTCAAAGATCCGGTTACCGGAGAAACAAAAGTTGTCCGACTGGCCGATGATCCGAAAAAAGTCGTTTCTCAAGCTTATGACAACTTGATATCGCGCTACGCTTCACGGGACGCATTGTCAGGGGAGCTCGGCGATCAAGCTTATGAGATTTCGGAAAACAGTCTTTTTGTCTATCTCGATGCCTATGTCAATTACATCACTCAGCTCATGCTTCTTTTAGAACATGTCGAACGGCTCGAATTACCGATGCCCGAAATTGCCCGGGACGAAGGCGGCGGTGAAGCAACTTCCCGCGTACCGCGTTCCATCATGGATTTAATTCGCGCTGATTTCGAAATCAGCGGGGAGGATCCCCGAAAATTATCCGACACGGATAAATCAGAATTGGACAAATATAGCGCTGTAATTCCTGAAATCGCAAAAATACCCGCCGCCGAACAAGCCGATGCCGATCAGCCATCATCGCACTGGGCGGATATTTTTGCCAAAGGACCCATGGATGCGCGCTTTGCCATGGAGCCCTATGTCAATCAAAACCGGATCGGCTTTGAACTTTTTGAAGCCTTTCTGCGCGAGTACTTCACACAGCCCGGACGGCCTTTCTGGGTCATTCAAGACTATCTGGTAAAGGAACGCGGATACTCAAGCGATGAAGCCGCGGCCATTTCAGAACGCATTCAAACCTGGTACTGGGGAGTCTACGAACGGACGAAAGAAATTATCCGCGAGCCGCTTGAAACATATTTAACTGCGGAAGAGCGGCTGGTACTGGATAAAGCGGGCATTCCGCAAGACAAAGTCGCGGCCTGGCAAACACGCGTGAATAACAATGATCTATGGGGAGTCTGGCATATTTGGACATTGCTGCTCATGGAATCGCTCGGCATCAAACTGGGTTCGGATACGGACGGAATCGAAACCTTCTTAGCTGCACTGCCGGAACCGGTTCTGAGCGGCCCCATTTCACCCGATGCGCTCGATGCATTTTTGGATTCATTCGGCACGAAAGCCAGTGCCGATATCAGCGCCGGAGGACAGGCATTTTTCATGAAACACACCGATCGCGCTGCGAAAGAAATTTTCGAAACACATCCCGACCGGCTGCGCGGTACCGTGCAGAATTCATGGATCCTGCGCGATGATTTCATGGAAAAAATACGCTCGGTCCGTCCCATCGCCAGAGTTCTGCTCAACCGCGCGCACATCTCTCTCGACAGCCACAATGACATTTGGTCGCTATCCGCGCTGGCTTCCGCCCAACGAGTCAAAAATTGGTCGGATCGCGAGTTCGGCGCCATCACCGATGTGGCCGTCGCTATTCAAAGTAAGGTCGAAGAATTCTACGCGGGTAAACCCGGAGGCACGATCCGCGCCCTCCTCAAAGAAGTGCTTCTGCGAATCGACGGGTCCGGTCCCTTGCGCCATCAAATTCTAAATCTGGAGGCGGACCGTCAAAGTCAAGCCGAAGGGAAACAGCTTAAAGCCGGTTTGGACGAAGTCGCGCGTGAGGAAAACCGCCTGCGCGATGCGTTGAGAATAGGCACTTCGCTCTTTTGGGCGGAGTGGATTGCTCAAAAACTAATCACCGAAGGAAAGATAGCCGGCATTGAAGATCTAACGCGCGAGAAAATTGCCGAGCTGAACGTCGCCGAACTTGTCGGCGAAAGGCTCCGCGCGCTTGAAGAGCTTATCCCGGTTGTCGAAAAGTTCTTAAAAGCAACAGGCCAGAAGTCCGAGATCAACCGGTTCGACGCGCGTGATGTCGGTATCCTGAGTGCAATTATTGACAATATCGAACGCGATCTGCGTAAAGAGGCAGAGAAATTCTTTAAAATGGAAGATCCGGCAAAATGGATGGCGTTGGATAAGAAAGCAAGAGCTGAAGCCATCGATGATCTTGTGAATCGGCACAAGAAAGAAGCTCTGAATGAAATCATCCGTCCGGGCGGAATATTTGAGCGCGCGGCTGAATATCATGACGTCATTCTCGAATTCTACCAAAAACTTCAGGAAGGCCCCGGCTACCGGTTTGCGTTCAGAATCGATGCCGAACACGACCGGTTTGATGTGAGCACAAGCTACGGCCGTCTTCTCTCCTGGACGCGCTACGCCATGTACGGAGACCGGGGTATTTTCTCTTATTTGACACTATCCACCCCTGAAGACCGAAAAGCTTTTATCGATTCCCACGCACTGACGCCAGACCAGTTGGGTGCGATCTTCGACATTGCACTGGATATCAAAAATCCCGTGGAGCGCTTTTATAAAGGGTTCTATTTAAAGATATACGAACGGGAACTCGCCTTGCTTCAACAACAACCGGACTTAAATGCCAAGCATATTGATAAGGTTAAGAATAAAATCAGCGAGCTATCGTCCGATACATTCCGGTTCACGGACGATCCCCAAGATCAGGGAGCAAAAATCGGTTGGCTCATCAGTATGGTTGATTTCGTAAGATACGAACGTGACGACCTTGATAAAAGCATCCGACATCTTCGCAAGAAACCCATACAACCTGATGAGCTAGGTCAAATACTAGATGGTATGATCATTTTCTTTGACGAACTAGAGCCCCTCTATAGGGATTTGTATCGAGATCCGGCATTCGTTTTTAGAGATTATTCCGACGATCCTATTTCAATGGGTAAACAATTAGGCCAATTAATTTCATGGGTGATTACCCAAAGAAACAGGGCTTTGAGTATCGACGAAATGCATAAGTTAATTTCTGAAGTACGTGCTGTCCTGCAAGATGACAATAAACGGAGCGATGCGCTGAAAGATACGCGAATACTAAGCGAATCTTTAAATAAAATTCGTGTCCGCGAACTTGAAGGTCTAGAAAGGAAAAAACATGAAGAGGCAATTGCTTTCGCTCAGAATGACGAGAAATATCTGAAACACTTGAAACGCGATATTGAAGCATATCAGAAAATATCTGATGCTGAGTTGCGGAAAAATGAACGACTCCAGGGCACATTCTTTGCCGTTATTTTGTCACGGTTAGATGAGGGAGGATGGAACGAGTCAAAAGACCGTATGAAGCTGATCGCCAACACATTGGATAACCAGCTCGATGAAGTGTTACATCAAGCATCGCAATTATGGGAATCCATTTACAATATTCCGCTACTTTCGCAGGAAATGGAACAATTAAAGACAATCCCGGAAGGACAACGAACTCCTAAGCAGTTATCACGCTTACAGGAGGTCGAAACTGCCATAACTAACTTTGTCCCCGTAAACACCAAAAACTTCTTGTTAGACCAAGACGTGCAAGGCATCGTCCTCTCATGGGCGTGGAACATGGCCTTGGAGTCAGCGGAGGAATTGCCTAGTATTATCCGTCCGCCACCTTCACCGGAAAAATTCACTGAAGAGAAGCTCGACCCAATAATAGAAAGGGCTGACGGTGCTCTTACCATCATTCAGGAACCTGCTGGCCTTAGAGATTGGCTTGAAAATGTCTCAAGCGAACGCTTGAACATCCGAAATGTCCGACGCTCACTACCTTACCATGAATTTGCCGCTACCGTTCACCACTTTGCCAGACATTTGCAGGAGATGCCAGAGTTCCAGCGGTTTTACAACTGGCATCTGGAACACCTTTATCCCAAAGGTCACACAACATTTGAACAGCGGAAGACATTGATGAGCGAAGCTGTTCGTTGGGCAGATAATACAGAACAGTTTGATGCTAGTAGCGTGGAACGACATTACTTCTACCATTCACGAATCCGGAATCACGAAGGGCTTTCCAAACTTCTTGGTGACCGAAGACCGGCAGAAGCAGAAATGGTACGGCAGACCCTAGCCAGCTATCTCCTAGACGTTGAACAGTTCCTCATTCTTTTGACCGGCGCAGGACCCGCAGGAGAACTTGAGGATGGCTTGTGGAAATTATCTGAGGACGATCGAAATATAAACTCAGCACGTCTGCGACTCTACCAGAAGGCACATCCAAACAGGGAGGGTAATGCTCTCGCTCGTTCGTACGTTGAAGATTATATGAGCGATATTTTGGATGTCATGGTCTATATCGGGGAGCGCTTGAAAAACGAGCTCGGTTACCGCCCAGATGACCTCACTGTCTTTACTGCCGCCAAGCAGAGCATGACTTACCACGGAAAAGAACAAGCCGTCAAAACGAGGATTGATCGGGCCGTTGAATTTCTACTGGCCGATCGAATCTGGCGGGTGCGAACATTGGTGAAACATGTGTACCTTAAGCATCACGGCATCTTGTTAAACGAATTAAACAGCTATCATGAAAATATTTTTCAGTACTGGTTAACACGTTCATTTCAGGAGACTAAAGGGAAACCAGAAGAGCTTGGCGTTGTTTTGCAACGCATTTTGGACGACTACCTAAATAGTTCCGCCGAAAATGGGCGCCTCACCGTTTGGTCAGATCAGTTCAATCGCCGCCTTGAAACCGATACTTACCAACGCATGACGGATTATTTCTCACGGATAGTGCGCGATGAGGACCTGAGGCTCCAGACACTAATGCGCGAATTCAAGTTCGCAGATGATGGAAAGCTCATGGAAGGAGTTTCTCTTCCGAGACCGACAGATACCGCCATCGAACTGAAGAACCGATACGCAGAAGTCATGATTTCAAGCCTTCGGGAAATGCGCGTCCCCTTCACTTTTACACTGGACTCGGAGAAAGTAGTGGAGTATCTGCCTGGAAATCGCGCGGTTGACAACGGAATCGGCGGCCTATTTGCGGATGGAAACGCTAAACCTGCCGATTGGGCGTTGGACATGTTTTCGGAAATCATCGAGCTTGAGTACGACCGAAAAACTGCGTCAAAACCCGGCGAGCAGACTACCGATTTTGCGCAACGTTACAATCGTACCGCTGAACGGCACTACCGATTAGTCAGCCTTTTGGAACAGGTGCCACGCTATGAGGGAATCCTTCCGGAATGGTTGGTGTATGACTATGCAAATGGGAAAATCGTGCCCAAGATAATCATTGACAAAAAGACTCGCTTCATTCCGGGTGCTCCGGTTACCGGAACTGTTTCATTCTCACCTATCGACATGGCTTGGCTGACTACCAAGCTCAATGTGATTCGAAACTACTATGAAAAAAACGCGGCAGCAGATTCTATCGAAGAGAAGATCGTCACTGCCATAGATCGATTCAACGATCCTCAGCGGCACAACTATGAGCATTTTATTGATGAAACTTCAGGCCGTCTAAAAACAAAAGTGACGGTGAAGGTTGAGCTTGATTCAAGTGGCAAACTCGTCCAGAGCAAATCTGTCCCGAAATGGGGCAGCGAAACCACACTTATTGAAGGGGAGATTTATCCGCGCAAACCTGCGACATATGAATACATCATGTCAGAAGCCGGATACCTGATTGCGGAATTGTTTTCACTCGGTTATTTAAAATCTGACGGCGCCTTTAAACGCATGCGACTCGACTGGACAACTATCGATGGCATTACAGTGCCGAAAACTTTTGTCCAAAGCGCTTTTGATTACTCCTGGGTGATTTACTACCCCGTTAGCGGAGAACATGCTTTCCTACCGGATATTATGACTCGCGCAGTTCAGTCGTATCTCGCTCTAAATAAAGAGCGGCGGAGCAAAATGAATTACCAAGTAATTGGTGCCGCACCAACGGTGGATTCTACGGAAATAGCCAAGAAATTTGGTGAGCATGTAAGCATTCTGGCGATGCGTGAGCCGTACAAGAACTATGGGCTAACGACGGATGACTCCAAAGTCGCAGGGTACGCGGTAGCCATTTTGGCTGCCACAGGCGATCCGTGGGCAAGCACGAATTTTCACCTCTATCTTGCGACGGGCGGAGTAAATACCTATGGCACCCCTAGCCGCGATGCAAAAACAGGAGAAATACCTCCTAGAAAAGTTTATACCTTTATTGAACAAGCACTGGCGCATCAAGCGGCGCGAGCAGAGATCACCCGCGAGATTATGCGCAATAATTTCTCAGGCTACGAAACCGTTAAAAAAATATACGCTCAGTTAGGTAAAAGTGTTCAACTGCCTGACGGACTAGCTGACAAAAGTCAACTCGATCCAGATGGGATACAAGTAGAACAGATTAAGAAATTTCAGGAGCGTTTCCGAAGTGTCGTAGAACCACCGCTTCAAGAAAAGGCCAAAGATAATAGGAGTGTTACCCTTTTAACAGAAGTCTTGAACGACAAGGAAAAACGCGCAACCGCCTTCAAGGAAGCTTCGAAGCTGAGCGACATACTTTTCGGTGAGAAAGTCCCACCCGGACAAGAAAGTTTTATTACGAACCGGCGTTACCGTGGCTTTGTGATTGCTTGGGCCATTACACGGCAGCTCAACGGCTGGGAGTACACAACAAAATGGATTAGCGAAATTGAAGAAGCGTTGCCCGCTCATACTCTGGAGCGCGAGGAAACTTTCGAGCTGATTCTTGCAATGCTTGGAGCTGTTGAATCACTTGGTGAAGGCACGCACACAACAATTGAGCAGAAGGTTAATGAGCACAAAGCAAGCGGTAAGGCACTTGATTTCACCAACAAGAAGGAGGTTGGCTTTTTCATTGGCGAACTGACTTACCTATTAGGCTTAAGCGGGTGGAGCGCAGCAACCTATAAGGAGCTGGATGAGTGGAAGAAAATGCCGTTACGCGAGCGCCTTGCTCAGGTACGTGAGAGTTTTAACACCGGACTCCTGCTGGGACCCGACATGAAAGAACTTTTAGAAGAGAAGGAAGAGTTCGATTTCTTCGACAAATCTGGTAGCGTCGCTGGCTTCTTCATGAGTCAAGGAAGATATCTTCTTGGTATCTCCGGTCACGATAATGAGCCACCAAAAGAGAGGGCAAAGTGGCCGCTTATTTCGTTCTCAGACAAAGACGAACTTAAGGAACGAATAACGAAAAGACTCGAGCACTTTCAGACGTTGAGAAGTTTACAGCTTGTGCATGCCGACGCGCTCAAACGTATGGGCATGCCTGAGGCTGATATCACCTCAAACGCATTCTTCAAGCTGCAAGGACTCCTTGAGTTTATGTTCGAACGCATGGGGCCTCCCGCTATTCAAGAGACGCGCCAGAGCGCAAGGGCGGTCGGTGATGATATCATCGCGCGCGAAGAGCGGCATACCCAGAAAACAAACGCTTTCATTATGGCTTACGTCGCATTAGGCGGGTTTGTAGCTCTTGTCCTTCCGCATGTCTACACCTTTTTCGCCAAAAGAAAGACATTCTCACGCCGTCTTTTCTCTAGACGGCTTTATCTTGGTGCGGCCTTAACCATTATTGTTTTCCTGTTGGGCATAAATGATGCAATTCGGGAATTCCCAATATCGCAAGGTCTATGGCGCGCCTTCTTCAGCATGGTTGAATGGATGTTCCAGCACAAGTGGACGGCTTTTGTTTTTGGAGGCGTAGCGCTGATTTTTGCCAGGATCCCGATGCGATACCTTGCGGCAAAGATATTAGCGATCAGAGGCAAAGTCTTGAAGTCAGTGGCAGGTATTCTCACTGCTTCAGCAGTCGCTGCTCTAGGAATTTATCTGGTTCATGGAATCACAGGACATTTGTTCGATTTCATCTCTCCTTTGATGCCGGTGGACATAAAACAAGGTCTTGAGACGGCGGCCGGAGTTCAAAGACTGAACCTTGGGGCTATACTGTCCATTTCGATTCCGTTCGCTTTGCTTTTATTAAAATACATACATACTTTGATTACGCACCGTGAGTATCGAATCCAGCGGCTATTCCATATAACGGCTCAGATTAAGAAACATCTTGAAAATTACCGACTTCTCCCCGATACCATCTTGACAATAGTGGGTGCGTTGATTTTCTCCACATTCATAGGCTTGATGTATGGCGCTTTGCCCAGCTTCCTTCCGGGATTCTTAAAAGCTGTCAGCGTGGGGTTGCTTACCACGATACTGCCGCAGTTAATGACCGAGCATTACGGCCAGCCCATCCTGGCATTTCTTTACCCTTCCTACTTCATTTCTGCATTGATTGGGTTAAAAATACTCAAATGGACTATCAGTCCGCTCTATCGATACAAGAACTGGAGGGCGCTGCGAACTACAGGTCCCATCTTTCTTTTCTTTTATGCCCCTGTCTCGATCGGATTTGCTTTGATCACAACCATTTGGTCTTGGATACTGATGGTTCCCGAGATTTCCAATTTTGAGGCCGCGGCTCTCAGAACGCTTGTGACATTTCCGCTCTACTGGAATCTCGGAGATATCGTTGCGGGATTCCTCTCCTACATTCTCGGTTCGATTTTATATGGGTCGATGAACAAAACGACGGACGATGCGAAACCGGAAAGAGACAGGTCGGAACGGCGGCGCGCATATTTTAAGGCACACAGTTTTGCTAAACGCGTAGTGGTTGGCGGAAAACGTGTGCTTGTCAGCGCAATACCGCTTGGACATGCAACAATGGGTCAATTCTACAGGATTTCCGAGACTACAGAGGATATGGCCGAACTACTTAAGAAACAGGGACACGGCACGCACCTAGGCAATGCGGATCCAAATCATACTCTTACAACAACTATCGTGGATGCAAGCAACAATTTCTCCGTTTTGATGGAAACGGCGCGTGTGAGGGAAGAGATGCGTGAAAAAATTGGAAGCATTATGGAAACTTCCCTTGAGAATGTCGTCGCCCATCTAAGACAGCGTGCTGGCGCGGTACTCACACCTGATGACTGGAGACAATTGAGCGAATCGGTTCGGCCAATTGATGAGAAGACAGAAAAATCGCTTCAAGAGAATTTTGGCTCATTTCACGATGCTGTAGGCTTGTGGGTTGGAATCTTCGAGCAGATTCAAAAAGACCTGCCACATATTCCAAATACACAGGGAACCGGCGCCTTTGTCGAAGCCGTTCTGCGCGCCCACATTGCCCAGTTCAAGCGGGATCTCAAGTTTATCCACCGTACCAACCGCCACCTGCGAAAATCCGGCCAGGATGACGATGCAACAATTCTTGGATTTCGAGGTCAGTTATATGCTTCGGAATATACAGGCGAGGAATACACGCGAAGGAATGAACTGCATCATACGCGACGCGTTGCGCCGTGGCGTAAAAATGCGATTCTAAAAAAAGCTAAACCAGAAGATATTACACGCCGCCCAAATGGAAATCCCAAATCAGCAAAAATTGGAGTCGTTAGCTATGAATTTATCTACGACCGTTACGGAAACCTAACATACATCGAAGCGTATCGCGATAACTTTGTTAAAGATCCTGCACTGCCTGCCTGGGGTTACATCAATATACCCAAATTGCGTGCCGCCTTGGAACAACGCTTGGGTCAGAACCGCCCGCCCGCAGGATTTGGCGCTGAAGAGCCTCGTATCTCTGACGGAGATCTTGTTGATCAATTTATAAACACGTTTCAGACTCCGCAAGAAGGTGAAGAGGCTTTAAAGAAACTTGGGCTCCCGCTGAATGTTGCGTATGACATTAAAGGGTATAGTTACCGGCAATTCATTAAGGATCTGATCAAAATGCAGGAAGGTGAAATGCAAGATGTGTGGGATCTCCAGAAGGCCGGATTGACTGGAAAATACAAGGGTGGGGTAGCCGATCCCGATAATTCCGAACGTCAGATCACAACGGTAACCGAAGCTATTTTGAAAGGAAACCGCACCCTAATAGATACAACCTTCTACGAGTTCCGCGGGCGATATCCATATAAAATTGTGAGTGACGGTGACAATCTTTGGCCTGATGGAATTGTGCGATCGACATTGGAAATTTCGGAGCATTGGACCAACCGCAGTTATTCAATGTTCCAGCCATTCTTACGCGCTTTTAACACGGTCTTCACACCCATAAGCTGGATGCCGGGAGTCGCGCGCGAAATGCTTTATTTTCTGCCCGTCGGCGAAACATTTGCCCGCGGCCGTTTCAGCATGTTTGGCAAGTTCATTGGACGCATGGCCGATTTCATCGGAAAACTTATGGATCCCCGTATCATCCTCTACGATGCGA
This sequence comes from Candidatus Omnitrophota bacterium, assembly GCA_016206925.1. GTDB lineage: Bacteria > Omnitrophota > Omnitrophia > Omnitrophales > JACQQS01 > JACQQS01. Next base: position 68,087 of record JACQQS010000062.1, on the reverse strand, counting down.
AGAATCGCCGCGTGGGCACGATCATGACTGCGCAGGATCGCGTGTTCATCAGCGAAGACGGTAGCTGGATTCTGACACCAGAAGAAACGGCGAAGCTCGAACAAACTACAGACTTCACTATTGATCAACCTACCGTCGAGCACAAAAGGAAACGGTACATCGGTTATGACGTGAAATTTGAGATAGATCCAGATACCGGGCATGCGGGCCACTCCATTCAAGATCCGGAAGGTCAGGGACGGTCATTCTACGAATACGCATTAACCATCGGTGGCCAACGAATCATCCTTGGACGCTCGGCTCCCAAACGGAATGAAAGGGAATTTCCTGAGATGTGGAATGGCCTCGAGCGGAAAGACTTTCTCCGCGAGAGCTTGCAAGGCCAAAGAATCACATTGGGCGGCATAACTTACCGCACGCGGCTCTTTGGCGGCGAAATACTGCCGGCCGAGGCTCAGATTGAAGATTCATACAAATATGGAATAACAAAAACGGCATATCTTCCTTTTCTTGCCGCGTGGGAAGACGTGAATTACACCATTAAAGATATGATTATCCAGGGAACTCGCTGGATCGGCGGCGAGTGGGAAGCCTTGAAGAAGGGAACCATGAAGCTTTTTTACGGTGTTCCCATGAGCTTCGCACAATATATTTACAACACAGTAACCGGGACACCCGCCATTAGTCCCTACGTCAGATCAACCGAGGAAAGCGATGATGAAGCGGTCGACTTAGGCTCGCTTTATTCTAAGTTTATCCCGCCACGCGGAGCGTTTACAGCTCTTTTCTTCTCTGCGTATCTGATTCTGGGGTTTTACTCCAGGGGGGTACCTTACTTTCTTGGTTTGGAGAACGTATTCCGCGATATGCTTTTACCAAGCTTGATCGGCGGCGGATCTTACTTGTCTCCGAGTATTATTCCCCTCCCTATTGCTGACAGTTTGCTGCTCGTCAGTATGATTCCAATTATCCTTCTTACCAAACTCGGTAAGGCGTTCTTCGAACTGATTAACATGGTGCTCGGAGTGTTGGCCGGCATTGCGTACGTTCTCTCCAGCGGCAGGATTGCGAAATCGTGGGGTGAAATTGACTATCGCAACGAAGACAATCAATTGATATTGGACTGGTTACAAAACGCAGGCATCCTTCCGGAGCTGGGACGTTATGATGTCGTCCGGTACGAACGAGGCCTCGGTCTGATCGGCTTTATCAGAATCACGTTTGGAATGATTTCTTTCAGACTGCTCAACGCTATTCGGTATATTATTAACTTCCCCATTGAATTAGTAAAGTCCACCATCGCATATCTTGTGAAAACACTGGAGTTTTTCCTCATCCTTGGCAAGGCGATGTGGACTATTGTAAAAGCTGAAACAGCTTGGCTTGGTCATGCTATCGTTGAACGGCTGGTAAGCAAACAAGTCCGGAACCTTCGGCAAGGGGAATATATTGATTTCTTAATTTCCTCACGCCACGCTGTTGTCAGTCCGTTATTTACAGCAGGCTTTCTTTTGGGCCTCATCTACCTCAGTCATCAAGACGCAGTCATTACCACGCTTTCGCTCGGATGGATGTCCTTACCTATCGGAGCTCTCCCTTGGCTCAGCTCCATTTTCCTTTATCTTTGGACCGTCTGGGTATCTGCCCAGCCTTTGCGGCAGGGTTTGATCTTCCAAATCTACCGTATCTTGGCTGGGCGCCCAAACATGTCGCTCGCCAGGACGAAGGAGCTGAATAAGGACTACAGACGCGAGACTTCAGCAAATCCGTTCAAAGCATTCTGGCTTTCGATGATCTCGGGTTCTATGCCGCTTTCGCCCGCAGGTATGATTCCTCTAATGCTGGCGTTACCGCTCGCTGTCGCCGCCGTTGCTGGCTATATTCCTTTTTTTGGTTTTGCGCCAAAAACGGGTTTACTATCGACTCTTTTCATATATGCTCCGGTCTATCTGGTCACAGCGAGTATTTTGCTGTTTATGACGCAAGATTCGAAAACAATTGTTGAGTTGGAAGAGAAGAGGGATCATTCGATTAGAACATCGGAACTAGAGCCGGCCCTGAATCGGTTTGATCCGGATAATCCAGAAACACAATCGGTCCGTCTCCGTGATACACGAGTTACAGATTACAACGGTGCCAAAAAAACCGCCGTGATCACGGTTAATGGGTACAGAGACTACGAGGTTGAGTTCACCGGAGAGCGTCCTCACTTGGAAATAATAAAAGCGAAGACAAAACCGGTTTTTCCAGCCGGGATGGCCCTTTTCAATATATTAGTGGTGGTTATCGTAATTGCGCTTGCCGTCTCCGGCACATTGCCCGATCCCGTCCGCGTTCTTGTCGCACTCATGGGTTTGAACAGCGCGGGCTTACTTATGACGCAAATGTTCCTCCATTGGCACACGACAAACGAATATCCAAGTATCAAACACGCACTTCTGGGAGGAGGACGTAAAGAGAGTGACGTCCTTTACTACCTTAAGCACGTCGCACCGATTGCCGCCTTAAAAGTACTGCTCACCGCCGGTCTTATCGGGGGTGCTTACTTGATCGGCAGCGCAAACATGGCCGACAGCTTTGTAAAACTATATAACTTTGTGGGTCATCAGACAGCCACGATCAGAACAATTGTTGTTGGGAGTGATACCTTCTACTATCTTACGTTGCTCCTCACCATTTGGCTTTGGAAGTTTTTGAGACGGTCGCCGCCCGCCCAAGGGGAAGCAGCGCAACCGCCAGATGTAGTTGCCCCTCAACCGCACGAAGGAGAATCAGCAGAAGCGCCAGCGCCGCTAATTACGCGATCGTCGGCTGGATTCGGTACGATCGAACAATTTAATAAAAAACTCTTAGAGCGCTACGATGAAATATTTAACAACTTAACAAACATTGGTACATCTAGGAGCGATTTTGATCCAAAGGATTTTGCAGGCCATCCCAGACATTACGACGAAGACGGAAATCCTCGCGTTGGTAAAACCTCCAACGTCCTCGCACACTTGTCGGAGTCCATACCATTCATTACTCAGGTACAGAAAATTCGTAAGGAAATGCACGAGGAAGTCCTGGGTTATGAATTTACTTGGTCGAACGACGAAATCCTCTGGATACCAAATGAAAACCTTCATCTAAGTATCTATATTCCGCACGATGTCTACGATGCTAACCTTTCTGACAACGCCATCCAAGCGCTTATTCCTGACATAAATTCAGCAATCGTGTTATCGCAACCGTTCGACATAGATTGGAAGGGAATTACCCTAAGCCCAGGTGGCAGCTTAATCGCTCAAGGTTTCGTGCGTGACTTAAATCTAGTTTCTCTTCGAACAGAGCTTAGCAAAGCGCTTGCCGGAAAAACTTCACCAACGGGAGGCGCGCCCGGCGTAGTTCATGTCACCTTAGCGCGCATCCGAAAACCTCTAGGGCGTGATCGCTTCTCGAAATTAGCCGAGTTCATATCCAAAAGAAGAGACCGTTTTCTAGCGTCCGCACATCATGCGGAAATTCAACTTGCTGCAGCGACGCTAAATCCTGGACAACTTATTGGAGATGAGTCGCTGAATCCAGTGGCAAATTTCCATTTAGGTTTCGGGGCCCGCTTAAATGACTTGAACACGCTGGCCACCTTTTTAGCGCAGCGAGACCAGTTACCTGAAAAAGCTGACTTGATCTTGGCTTTAGGCAGCTACGATATGCGTGTTCCCATCGAGACCGCCAGACTCTTTAAGGAAGGAAAGGCGAAGAGAATCCTAGTCGCAGGCGGAGCAGGGCGTTTAACAGGTTTTCCTAATGCCGCCGCTTACAAAAGGGGTGTTAAACTGCTTGTCGATGCCGGTATCAACGTACAGGTCGCACGACAAATGTTAAAAGGATGGTTTCGCGGTAGAAAGCACATTAAGAAAGAAGCGGATCTATTCCGCGAAGTACTCATCGCGCTTGGAATACAGGATAAAAACAAACTAGGCGAGGACATTATTTTAGTTGAAAACAGATCTACCAATACCGGTGCGAATATCCAAAACGCCGCACAATTACTGAATGACAAGACGCTGCATGACAAGATTGCAAGCATTATTTTGATACAATTCCCTCTTGGTCAAAAGGTTGCTTCGGCAACTTTCCAAAAGCAGTTCATGATCCATTACAGAGGTCAGGAACCGAATGTATACAATTATGCCCCGCCGTTAGCCAAGCTAGAGGATCTGAGTCGGCAGGAGTTGGATGAGGCGATTGTCCTTGCTACAGGATCGATTGTCAGACTCAAAGCGTACGGACCAAAAGGAAGGGGGTTCTTAGTGGACGTAGAAATCAGCGGGAACGTCCAAGACGCTTTTGAACGCCTCGCGTCGCCCGCTCAAATCGCCGAATTTTACCACGGAGGATACGCGAGCAATGCGGAATTACAGTTAAAACTGGAAGAAAAACAAAAAGGCTTGCATAAGACAATCACATTCGAAAAAGTTAAGCAATTCTACAAGGCAGCGCAAACGGCAAAGTCGCCCAGTGAGCTTAAAGCTGTTTACGACAAATATCTTGGAATATTCGATTGGGAGGCGCTTGTTCCTATCACAGGCGAAGCGTGGAAAGCAGCTGATGGCACAACCGCAAAAATGAAATCACATCACGATGCTATGATTGCTCTTGTTGACGCACTCGAACAGGGAGGTGATATTGCCGCAAGAGCTCTTCATGAGCGCGCCCTTGAACCTCTTGATCTCGACCTAATTCAGAAAATTGTCGCGCAATATCAGAATCTATCGACATCCGAGCGGCGGATTTTGTGGCATGCCGTCGTGCTTCATGATTACGGTCGGCTGGTTACCAACGGACCGCAACATGCTCAGATCGGCGCGCGGCTTGTAAACAATCTGTTGGAACACCTTGATTCGTTTTCTACACAACTCAGCGCCGAAGGTATACAACCGTTTTCGCCGCAGGACATGGATCAGCTTATCGAGTATACAGGGCGGGAACTTGAATTTGGATCGCTCCATTGGGGAGAAACTATTCCCGCAAACGTTGCAAGGGGATTGAGGCGGCAGGGGATTGATGTTTCAAAATTCCTGCGCACCATGAGCATTGTTGCGGGCATTATCGATCCTGCTTCCGTCGGCGCCGGAAGACTCAGGAACACGCACCTTCAGAACGTTGAAATTCTGAGCGATGCTCATTCGCTCAGCGCTTTGCAGAGACATTGGTCATTCATCAGGCTGAACGCGTTGTTCCACGACGAGAAGCTGGAATATCCATTCACACCGGATATCCTCAGCGCTCCGGCTTTGAGCAGTCGCGTACCGCATATTTTCACTGAGTTAGTCTATCGTCCCGACATAAAAACGGCGCTTCGAAACGTCGCCTTCCAAAAATTTATTATGCTATTCAGGAACATTGCCGAGCGGGGCACTACCGGGCCAGAAAACGCCGCCAAATGGCTGATTCTTTTGCTCGGTCTCCACGAGCGAAATAAAATCAATTTTGTAGGACTTTCAATCGATTTCGGAGAATTCGTCCAGCCGTTTATCCAAATCTTGGAAGGGATTGATTTAAACAAAGTTGCAGCCGGAGAAATAACTGCCAATCTGCACGAGGATACTTTGGTCGTATCGGATGCGGTTACGAAACAGACCTATTTTTCAATCCCTTACAGCAAAACTTCCGATCGAAACGGAATCGAATTAAATATGCCGGAGTTTAAGGGCCCTGAATCCGGATTTGGAATTGCCGCACCCGCACCCAAGCCGCAGCCGAATCTCGACCAAATATTTAATGAAGCCGAATCTTGGATGGGCAAGTGGGCAAATGCGGCGGCCGGTAAAGATCTGGCGTTTCAAACAAGCGTTTTGGCTGATTCTCGCCGCTCCATTGCGCCCGAAGAGCAAAAACTTGCGGACGCGCTGGTTTCATTACTCGCCGCCCAGCCGATACAGTCGATTGGTGCAATTCATGGGAAGGTCGTTCATGCCGTTGATTTCAATTCGGGATTAATTACCGCTGACCAATTAGGCGATAGCTCATTCTGGCAGAACTACTTCGGAACCCAGCTGCCAACGCACCGTGTAACGGTTTACAATGCGCCGGCCAATATCGCATTGCCTGAACCGTTCAGTGAATTTGTAGAGATTACAACGGAAACCACACCGGCTTCAACGAGAACTGGTTGGAACAATGCAGACCGCATTGTCGTAAGCAGCAACATTCTCTCGAGCTACGGATCTGCTGAACTGGAAGAAAAAGTCGTGCAGGTGCTCGTTGACATTGGTGACATTGAATCGAAGGTCAGCGCCGAGCGTCTGGCCACGATTCGCGCGCTCGGAATGCAGTTTGGGCGCTTGCTCGCATTTGACTTGCTGTCCGGCGAACTCGGCCGGGTTGCCGCATACCGTGTTGCGGGCACGCGTGCGTACGTATTTAACAGCGCCACGGTGACCGCAATCCTCAGCCACTTCATCGATGAGGCAAAGAAATACGAAGCCATCGCCCGCGCGGCATAATTCAAGTTGTCTTTCCGAGAAGACAAGAAATACGTCATAGTTGACTTCTTGAGAAGACAGCTATATCATACGTCCAAACCTGCCGGACGCGCTGGAACAAGGATTGTAATGGATGAAGAAAGACCAATTTAAGTTTTTAATCCGCGAATTTCATCGACAACCCCTTCCTGAAACCCGCCCCAGAGATTTAGATATTCCTCTTTCCTCGCGAAAGATAATCACCGTCTACGGTCCGCGCAGAAGCGGCAAAAGTTATTATTTCTTCACGATAATGAGAAAGTTGGCAAATGCCGGAATTGCCAACGAGCGCTTACTCTATATCAACTTCGAAGATGATCGCATCCTGCCCTTAAAAGCCGGCGACTTCGATGCTCTTCTGGAGGCTTATTTCGAACTATATCCTCATGTCAAAAATCAAGAGACCTACTTTTTTCTGGACGAGATCCAGAACATAAAAGACTGGGAAATCTTTGTACGCAGAATCCACGACAAAGAAAAGGCCAGGATTTTCTTAACGGGTTCTTCTTCAAAGCTATTGTCCAAAGAAATAGCAACTTCTTTGCGTGGCAGGACTATCAGCTTTGCGCTTTATCCTCTAAGCTTCCGCGAGTTTCTTGGATTTCGCGGCATTACGCTTGCTAAAGACTTTGAGTACGACGCGCAGCGGTTTGACATAAAAAAGGCATTGGAGGAATATTTGGAGCACGGGGGATTTCCCGAAATTGTGCTCGAAGAAAACGGCCAGATTAAGGACAAGATTCTTGAGGAATATTTTGAATCCCTTGTGTTTAGAGACCTTGCCGAGCGATATCGTATTAAAAATATGACTCTGCTCAAGGATTTGCTTAAGTATCTTTTCGCAAATAATACAACCTTATTCTCCATTAATTCATATTACAAGAGTGCGAAGCAGTCGTTCCGTGTATCGCGCCAGACCGTTTTGCATTATCTACGCAGCATTCAGGACACAAACTACATCACTTTGCTGCCCAAGTTTGCCTGGTCACTTAAAGAACAGCGCGTAAACCCGCAGAAAATCATTTGCCTTGATACAGGCATTCGCAACCGAACGATCTTTCGTTTTTCAAAGGATGAAGGTAGGGCGGCAGAAAATGTGGTGGGTGCAACAATCATCAGAGCAGGCGATCCAGTCTATTACTGGCACGGCAAAAGGGAAGTTGACTTTATTGTGCAGAGAAAGAACGGCCTGGCCGCGATCAATGTGACATTTGGCGTTACGGTGAATGATAGAGAAATTGACGGCTTGCTTGAATTTAAGGAAAAATTTAGCCGCGTGCGGGAACTTGTATTGATCACCAAGGACGCTGAGGAAACGCGGAAATCCATCAAGCTAGTACCGCTGTGGAAGTGGCTTCTACATTTTTAAGTTCAAGCCGCGGCATTTGAGTCCAATGTAAGCGGCATAATTCAAGTGGATGCCGCCGTTGCCCACCGGCTTTAAAGATAGCAGGCAGGCGCAAATAATATCCGGCAGCCATTTTTCCTGGTTATTCCCCAGAAATCTTTTGTCAGTATGAGGCCTCTCTCTGGACGAAACGCGTCGACAAAATTCACAAAGCTGCGCGGAACTCTTGCTTCCGGAAAAGAGGAAAATTTCACCTCTACCGGAGTAATCTTTCCTTCCCGTTCTATTACAAAATCTACTTCCGCACCGGCTTTTGTTCTCCAAAAATTAATCTTTCCCGCATCTTCTAGGATATCGATGAGCTTTATCCATACGGCGTTTTCTACAATCGCGCCTAAATCCGGACGATTTTCGAAACCGCTCATATTTTCCATCAGACCATTTCGAAAGCCCATATCCAGGAAATAAATTTTTGGATTCTTGGAAAGTTCCTTCTGCCGATTCCGAAAGAAAGGCCGGATCTCCCGCGCAACATAGGTTTCGCACAGCACCTGCATATGTTTTTTTAGAGATCGGTAGTTTAAACCGCAGGCTTGACCCAGATTTTGGTAGGTTACAAGACGGCCGATGTGTGTCGCGAGATACTGCGCCAGAAGCAGGAGGTTTCTGTCCGTAGCAAGCTCTAGAAGTCCTTTAATGTCTTTCAGTATGTAATTGTTGAGAATACTTGCAATCACTTTGCGGCGTTCATCAACCGCTGTGGTCAATACCACCTCGGGATAACCGCCCCACGTGCAATAGTCTTCGTAATGGCCATTGATTTCACCGGCGAATGCATCCTGTCCTCTGTGCGGTGATTCTTTGGCTTTCGTGCCGCGCAGCCAGCGCAAAAGCTGGTTATTCTTTTCTTCGTATAAACCGGCGAGTCTGGAATCTTTGGCTCTCAAGTACTCATGAAAACTGAACGGATAAAGGTGAAAAGTGAATATTCTTCCCACCATAAATTTTCCTACTTGCGCTCTCAGATCCAACGAAGAAGAGCCGGTCACGAAAATCTTGATCGAGCTTTCGGTGTCATAAAGAAGTTTTAATTTTTGTCCGCCTTGCCGGGCATATTGAAATTCGTCAATGAATAAATATTTTTTGCCGCCGGCGGGAATAGATGGATCAAAAAGCGAGCGTGTAAACAAGACCGGGTCTTTTTCGAATTGCTGAAGCAGGCGCCGGTCTTCAAAGGTAACTTTTTGAATGGCGCGCTTATGAACGGAAGCTATTTTACTTATGTGAGCACCCAAGATATCTATGAATGTTGTTTTGCCGGCCTGCCTGGGACCAACAATCGCTATGAACTCCTTTCGTTGAATGTATGATTCAATCTTTTCCAAAAGGTCGCGATGTATTATAGGGTGCATAAATATCCTTACTATTTTTTCATAAGATACACAAATAGTAATACTATTTCTGAGCCTTTGCAAGTTGCTTTTGACAGGCAGATATAGAAAAAAGTGGGGCAGAAGTTAGCTAAAAAGCTTGATTGGAGTACTTATAACGTCTAAGCGCGGGGGCAAGCGTAAATACCACATAAATTTGCGACCGGAATTGGTGATGAGCCGGAAAATACTGAGCTTCCTTAATCTAAAGGTTTGGCGGGAAAATATTAAGCTGCGGAATACGCGGGTGCTCGGAGATAAGCTCCGCAGGACTGCCTGACAATCAGATGGGTAGGAATCTCAATGGGGTTCAATTCCTGCTCGGGATTCCGGATGTGTTGCAAAAGAAGTGCTACCGCACTTTGACCAAGCCGGTCAGCGGACTGCGTAATTGTCGTAAGCGGGGGAATTGTATACTGCGCTTGCTCAATATCGTCAAACCCAACGACGGCAATGTCTTCCGGACAGCGGATTCCAGACTCATCCATCGCTCTGAGCAAGCCAATCGCCATATCATCATTCGAACAAAAAATTGCATCCGGATATGGCTTGCTGCTTAAAATTTTTTGGCCCTGCTCGAATCCGCTCGCACGATTAAATCCGCCCTGGAAGACCAATTCCTTTTCAACCGGAATGCCGCTCTTCTTTAGCGCTAATCGATAACCTTCAAACCGCAGCTCGGCATCAATGCTTCCCACACTGCCCAGAATAATCGCGATCCGTCTGCGGCCCAACCTGAGTAAATGTTCAACGGCCGCTTGAGCGCCAATGCGGCCATCGCAGTAAACGTAAAAGTGATACGAGGACTGGCCTTGGCAATTACCTATAGCTACGGTGGGAATCTGGAGCTCGGCTAAAGCTTTAGCAAATTCAGGCCGGGATTCGTGGCCGTAAATTACCACGCCGTCTAAATTCCGTTTCAGTTGAAGCTGACGGGAAAGTTCGATCGAATTTCCCTGCAGAACCGGAAAGAGCTCGATATCGCAGCCTTGTTTTTCTGCTTCAGCGATAACACCGCTAAAAACTTTGACGGGGTATTCACCGCAAAGAAAATGAGGAAATTGATCAGATGTAAAACCTATAATCGGAGCCTGCGCAATTTGGCGCCTGAGCATGGCAGCCGAATGGTTCGTCACATATCCATATTTTTTTACAGCTTCCAAGACGCGCTTGCGGGTTCGCGGATTGACGAGTCGCGCTGTATCGGGGTTGATAGCGCGCGATACGGTTGAATAAGAGACATTTATTTTTTTCGCAATGTCTTTAAGAGTCGTCGGCATTATCCAGGTCCTTTTAAACTATTTGCCTGCGGGCCCCGCAATTCTGGCGTCAGGAACCTTTGAACGTTGCGCTTAGATTACATAATTTCCTATAAAGCGTCAACAAAAAGATTCCTGGCGGGTGAGCTCGGTGACAATGTAACCCGATATTACCTCAAGTTACGATACTTAAATAGATTGCAACTTATATGGGATTCATCTTTAGAACTTTAAATAGTTCTAGAAATATGTTTACATGTGTAAGTATATTCCCTATAATGTCTCAAGTTTATTAGATATTGCGTAAAAGGGCGCAGATTCTAGCTAATTTCTCTGAGGTTAGAGAGCTTATGCGTGTTAAAAGAAGAGCCAGCGCCCGGCGCAAATTTGCAGCATTCATATTGATTTTATTGCATTTATGCGTGCTGCCTTCCTCAGAAACATTTGGTCAATCCTCAGACAGCCACATTCCCATAGAGAGCTCCTCCCGCGCGTTGCTCCATCAATTTACAGAGAAGCTCTCACAGCTTCAAGAGCTTGCCACGATAGAAGAGTCGCATGAGGGTGAAGGGGACTCCTTCATTGTGCTGGTGCGCGATGTGCATGTGAATACAGATGTGCAGACGCGAATTGCACAGCTCATACAAAGTGTCACCGGCAGTGGCGATATTGTTTTACTCGAAGGCACACCAGGCTCATATGCTGTTGATTATTTCAGAGAATTTCCGATCAAGCATAAGCGCGACCGCGTCCTGAAAGACCTTTTGCGGCAAAGAAGCATCTCTGGCCCTGAATTCGCCGCCATGACCCATCGCGAAATGATTCAACTAGTGGGAATCGATGAAGAACGGTTATACGTCGAAAATCTTCATGCCTATCACCAGTGTATCAAGCAGCAAAGAGATGATCTCAATATTCTCGTGCAGGTGCGCAAAGAATTTGACCGCGCGGCAAATCAATTATTCGTGTCCGCACTCAAAACATTTTTAAAGCGCACCGAAATACTTTATTCCCGGCCGGACTATCCCTTGTCATTTGCACGTTACCTTGCAGAACAAGCCGAACGCGCAGACGTTTCACTGTCCGATCTGAGGACTCTACCAAAGCTCATCGAAGTGCTGAACCAAAAGTTGCCGCTCGACGGATTTGAGGAAAATTTTATCGAGCAAATACTGAATGACCTTCCTGCAGATCTCGAAATTGCAGAAAACCGCATTGCCGAGACCATCGATCAGCGCAACCTGGTGAAAGTTTATTTGACCGCGCGGCGTTACTTCCGCCATCTTGAAAAAGCGCTACGGCTCACATTAACACCCGGGGAAAAGGTGAAGTTTCTGACTTTGGGTCGTGAATTGAATTCCACCGGAAATCCCTGGGAAGATACTTTGCAGCTGACTCCACAGAATCGTGAGGCGCTGAAACTTCTTCAAAATCAAATTCCGATGTATATCCGCTTTTACGATTTGGCAGAATCAAGAGATTGCTATCTGATCAAGAATATTGAGCATGAGTTAAAGCGAAGAAAGAAAAATTGGGCCGTAGCCGTGATGGGAGGTTATCACACCCAAAATGTCCTAAACCAACTGCGGGAAAGAGGAATATCGTATCTGTGCATTACACCTAAATTCTCGTTACGCACCGATGAAATTAAAACCCCTGCCGAACAATACCGTGACGTTATGGTTCGATCAAAATCATTGTTTGGTTCGCTGTATGCGGCAAGTCATGTCATCCCTCTTTCTAACATCCAGCCAAGTTTAGTGAGAAATAATGAGGCCGTACGCGATCTTTATCAAAGCGCCGGAAATGGATTTATCGCCGGCATGGATAAATCACAGCGGGATGATGTAATTCAAATTTGGGACAGAACTACACGCGGTATTTTTCTGCCCACATCCGGAGTTCCCGTGCTGAGAAGGTCCGGGTCATGGCTGTACGTTAGTCCGCAAATTGAACAATCTGTTTTTCTGGGCCCCGCTCCCGGCGTCGCTAGAACCAAGGCAATCGCAAAAGGTTTCGGAGCTAATGGTGATTCGCCTACGGTGTTTGTAGATCAATGGGGCCATATCCAGGGGTCAGTAGGCCCAATTGAAGTCAATTGGCGCTGGCATCCAGATTCAAACGTGGTTCTGATCATAGCGCATAAATTGGGAGGCACCCGCCATAGCATCGACGGACTCCTTGGCGACGTAAGCCGACTGGATTTCAATGCATCCGTCGTCACTTATAAATCTTCCCGACTTCAGGAAGCACGGCCGGATGCGGTCGGAATTCATTATGGCGAACTTCTACGTGTATTCGGGCAAAAGGATTTTACTCAAGAAGTTGAAGATCTGCGCATAGTCATTCGCGAAACTTTGAAGCTTTATGAAGGGCGGACATCCGCGAAACCGCCAAAAATCATATTGATTGGACAAGAACACGGCGGCCAACTCCTGCCCATTGTTGCGTCAGAGCCTGAATTTTCTAACACACGGCATTTAATCCTCATTCGTACGCCCGTGCAACCTTTGAACAAAGTAATGCGCGGATTATATGGCCCGCAACATCCGATTTTAAACGTCCCGGATGATATCGGTGATCGCTTTGCGCAGTTCCCTGGAACTACCGATGTCATCCTTTGGCGCGGTGATGAGTCGCCGGGCATGAGAAAATCCGGCTCGCAATGGCTAAACTATGCGCAGTCGCCCCAATCAGTTCGCATTGAATCTATCGGCAATGGAACATTTGCAAATTCAACAACCGTACAGTTCTTTCAGGAACGCTTGAGAGAACTTACAGATCGCATGGCACGCGGCTTTGGTTCGGACGCGCCGCCCATCTCGCCTGAAACTATCCGAACCGATGTGGAAGAAGCCATGCTTCGGTGGTTTAATCCCGGATCCGACAGGAGCGGAGAAATGGAACTTTCGCGTTTTCTCGCTTCAAGAGGGGAATTGGCCATTGATACATTTGTCGCTCTAATTGAAGCCGACCGTAGCACAAAGCTCGGCCCTTACAAGATTCCTGAATACAGAAGTCTGGATCAGCTCCCTGAAGCGGGTACTCTCACCACGGCTCCCAAGGGGAGATCGTTCACACTGCCTTTCGATGCTGCCGAATTTGAGCAGATGAGGATTAATCTGATGGCTGAGATTGTTATTCAGCGTGCCTTAGGCCGCGAGATTTCTGTCCATGTAGGCGCCGGACATGTGGCGCAAGCCAATATGGCATTGGCATCCGAAGCGAGAGCCCCGCTCGACCAGCAGGAGGGCAATCGATTCCGCGGAACTATCTCCGCACAAGAACGGCCCTATTTTTCTATAGCCTACCAAAGACCAACTTCCAGATCCGGATATGCAGTTCACTTTATAAACGACGGGCTGTTACCACATCCAACTACCGACCAGGAAATGATTCGTAATTTTCGCACGGCGCGCAGTGACGGTGTAATTGCCGCGACATTTTTGCCTGAAGTGATGGCGGTAGCAGATGTCGTTCTCGTAGAGACTGAATTGGAAATGCATGCACCTCCACGGGGCACATTTCAGCAAGCCCATATTAACACTCAGCCCACCGCAAAATTGCTTGAAACCATCGGCTCGCTCATTCGCAAGGACGCTCTTGTAGTGATCGAGAGCACGGTACAACCTGGGTTCGTGTCGAAAGAAGCTTTGCCTGCGATAGACCGCGTAATGCGCGATCGATTTCCAGAAGCTAAAGAAGGTGGCGCACCGTATGTCCGCCTAGCCTATTCACCTCAACGTTTGGCGCCCGGAGCGGAAGAACTGCGATCCTTACGAGATTTTAGAAGGGAGAGCGCCGCATTTTCACCTGCCGCGCGGGAAGATCTCGAGCGCTACTTTAAAAAAATCGGTTTTACTTATAAAGTCTGGAATGTATCCGAGGATGTTGAATTTTTGAAGCTTTTGGAACTATCTTGGTTTTACGATTTGCTTGAAATTTTAGATGGCTATCTTAAAACCGCAGAAGTAATTGGGGTCGACGCATTTCAAATAATCGAAGGCATTGTACGCGCTCACCCAAGGTCCCGCATGGGAATGCGGCGCGCTCCCTCCATGTGTCCCGGTGGAAGCTGTACTCCTGAAGCACTCTTGAAAATAGTAGTTGGGTTAAGAACTTACTTCGAAATGGAGGATGACCAAATCTTTCGGATATTTCAATCGCGGCTTCTCGCATCATCCATGCTCCAGGAGAGAGCAAAAGACGTCACGTGGAAGCTGCTTAATCAATTTACGGGCAAAATGCATGTGCAGTTTTCGGAAATAACGGTAGGCGTTCTCGGAACAGGGTATAAAGAAGGAACCGGCAACACAAAGCACAGTGGTTCAGAGCATGTCGTCCGCGAAATGGCGCATTTCGGAGGCCGCGTAGAGGCCACAGATCCTTATACTGATTTTTGGCCAGAACTTGCCTTACAGCAACCTAGAGGCGCATCATCGCAAGCGCGCGGTCGCCTGAACCAAGATGACCTTAATTCGATACCCTTTCGCAAGGTGGAAAATCCGCTGGAATTCTTCCATCCGAAACTCGACGCACTGGTTTTTGCTACACGTCATTTTGAATACGTCGGCTCCAATCAACCTGTTCATAAACGCCGCGAACACCCCGATGCGGGGACGCGGAGGAAAACGTACCCGGGCCTCGACCCTATAAAAGCCGTAGCGCACATGATGGGTCTTGAAGACAAGATAATTGTTGATACCTATGATTTCTTTTCAGATGCGGATTACCGCATATTTCTCGCTTTAGACTGGCGGATTGAAACATTCGGAAAGGGGCATATCTATAACGGTTCGCAGCCTCTTTTCAAGCAAATCACTGCGAATGAAAGAATTGCCCATCTAACTTCGCTCCTGAAAGAGCTCGGGGCCATGAAATCGGAGCCTGACCTTAGCCGGCAGGATGAAATCGATCAGGCGATCCGAACTGCAGGGGCCAAGCTGGCTTATTGGAAGGCGTTTGCCAACGAAGGGGAGAAGATAAATAATTCGCGTCTTAGGTATGAGTATGACAGGCAAAAGGCTACGCAGAATTTACTGTACGCCACCGGAAGACGCCGGCACACAGCCGAGTTGGAAAAAGAGTTGGCTGACGCAAGGCTTCATCAAGATGCCGCAGATTCCTCAATTCCGAAGCCAACGCGTTCGATTAAAGATATTGAGGACGATCTTTTCTCGTGGCAAGAAGACTCAAAAATTAAGGCCGAAGAATTTCTCCAGTCGAAAGTTTTGTCGCCCGTCGTTAGATCTGTTAGCACCACATTAAGGGCACAAGGTAAGCTGGCAATTAGTTTAGGTGAGACGATGTCAACAATAGTTTCCGACGTTCCTGCATCCGGCGTAATCGGTTTAACTCAAGGTCTCGCTACAATGCAGCATGGAATCCTTGGCCAAACCGGTGCATCATTAGAAGCATTATTTACTTCACCCCATCTGGATCGGGTGCGGTCCGATATTGCGCGCGATGAACGCACGCAGCAAGAAAGACCCGACCTTCGAATAAGTGAACGCTCGCCCCGAGTACCTGACTGGGCTAAAGATCGCGCTCATAAGCTGGGATTCAAAGGTAAATTCCTTGTAAGTCATATTTACCGAAGGGATCATAACGGCCGAATGCAACGCCATACAGATCCAGATGATTACTCCAATCGCATTACGGTAAAGTGGGTCGGCGACATGCAGGAGAGCAAGCGGACTATTCCGGATGTGTGGACGAAATTCTCCCTTGAAGTGCCTCTCCACCTCGTGCCCGTTGAAGATCTCCAGGTGGAATTATATGAGGATTTTATGCGGCTGCCTTGGGAATTACGTGAATGGCTTACAAAAGAAGTGTGGGGGCAGGGCAAGATTCTTTCCACCGTCGATGGCGAAGCACAAACCAAACTTCGATACATGATGGAAGTCAACCTCGACCCGGATACAGTAGCTCCGGGACGGGGTGGAATGCTTTTTTGGATGGATTCGGGAGAACCTGTCCTGATTGTTTCAGATATGGGCGCTGAATTTATCGTTGACTTGAAATCAGCGGGGCCTTTCATGGGCGGTAGAGGCGAAAACATTCGCGCGACAGGCGGGCGCGTCGTTCAGGGCGGCGCCGGAGATAAAAACGAAGCCGGGCAACATGTGGTCACGCGCGTCGATCTCGGCGCGCTTTATCCGGGTCATCAAGCTGGCGGCGAAGGAGACGTTATCCACTTGCTGCGACTCGTAGGAACGGACGCCTATTTTAACGGCGCTGCGCCGCGCGCACTTTTTCGCTTGCGGTTCCGTTATCCGGGCAACGACACGCGCTTTGAAATTATTGGCCGAGCTTCTCCGACAAATCAACGGATAGGGCATATTTTCAAGGGTGGTGGCGAAGATTTCGATCCGGGATCGGCTGCCCAACAGATGGGTTGGAACGCTGCAGAAATTCTTACGCATCACATTGCGAACGTCCATATCGCCTTGAATCCGGACAATACGCTGGCCACAGGTTACTATACCGATGCGGGCAGCAATATTGATTTGTTCAATGAGCGGGATCCCTTAAAGAGTTTTAAAAAATATTTTGGCTATTACCTTCAACTTGTGGCTTACGATTTCAATCAAGCGAGGGAATTTGGCAAAGATTCCTATGAAGCCCCGATACCGGAACTAGATTTCCTTCAAGATTGGCTGAGTGCCTTTTTTGATCACCTCTTAGAATCAAGATATGTCGCCAATAGCGATTTACTGCGTGAGCTTTTTCAGCCGCTCCGTGAAATAGATCGAGGCGCGGGACCGGATAGATTTCGATATAAAGACCACACCGATCCTATCCAAATTTTGTCCCATGTTATTGATGATCTTTCCGATGTCTTGTGGAAACACTATCTGCCTTACCAACTGCTTCGAAACCGACTTGACATGGGCTACGATGCTACGCGTGAGTCAATATATTCAACAACCAGCGGCGACGTTTATAATCCGGACAGCGGAGAAGCGGCTGAACGATTTGTCCAAGCTCAGGTTGAATTAATTGATATTGCAGAAGAGTTAATCAACAAAGAAGGTTACCCGCCTCTGAATCAGTGGGGCGAGCCCTTCGACTTTAGGGAAGCCAGGCGTATGCTGGAACAAAAGAGATCGGATATACGAACTTTGTCCCAATTTCAATTTCCAACTCCTGCTCGATATGCGGGAATCTATCAGATCCCGTTTTACTCAC
This sequence comes from Candidatus Omnitrophota bacterium, assembly GCA_016206925.1. Taxonomy (GTDB): domain Bacteria; phylum Omnitrophota; class Omnitrophia; order Omnitrophales; family JACQQS01; genus JACQQS01. The sequence continues at coordinate 50,350 of JACQQS010000062.1, read as the reverse complement.
CTCCTCGCCCAGAGGTATTCACCGTGGTTGATATTAACACAACCTCCCAGGCCACTCGCATGCAATTCCGCGTTGCCCCCATTCGATCAAATAATCTAATCTCCAAGGCTCCGGCCGCATGGCTCCGCGATGTCGAACCCGCGGTCAGAAGAATTCACCAGTTTGCTGCAATATCCCGTCTAAAGATTGAAGGCGATTTTAAAATCGCGCCGCTTATAGGAGCATATTTTGACGCGTGGGGCCGTCTGGGCGAAACAACAGCTGACTTGTTCGCCTTAAATAAGCCATGGGACGTGGTACTACAAATTCATCAGGATTTTCTTAACGCAGGAGCCCGCGGCGGTGAACTGGGCAGGCTTCGCGCAGTGGATTTTAAAGAGAGTTTTGCCTTGCAAGAAAAATACTACGCACGGCTGGGGCTTGAGGGCGAAGAGATTTTTATTGAAGCTTCGGTCGATGGTGATAAACAATTCAGGTTTGTTGACAACGAAATATTCACGGCAGCTTTGAACAAGCATTCCGGCAGTTTTGACACCGACGCCGGCACGACAGATGGTACTGGTTTCGGATCAGAACTAAGCCAAACTTTGAAATTAGTTGCCGGCAGTAATCCGCTCATAATACGCGAAAGAGGCCAGGAGGCAATGGATGCAGTTAGCGTGGAACTCGGTGAAATTCTTTTACCCGGCACGGCGGGGAAAAAAGTAGGTTCCCTCATTATCGATGATTCCTTGTTTCTAAATCAAATTCTTGAAGCCGGAAAATCTGCGCGGCGGACGGTTAATTTTGTCTTCCATCTTGACGGATTTAAACAGATTTATCTGATCGGCTTACCCGAGCTCTCCCAGAACCAACGGGAAATCGTTGCGGGCGTTTTTGGCGTTCCTTTGGACGACATTGTTATAGTCACCGATGACCCCGATGCTTTTTCTTTAGCGAACCACTATAACGACCCGATCGTTGCGGCATTAAGCGGAAGGCATGAAAATGTTTTAGGCACGCTACAGGCATATGCCCTGCTACACCCTAATACCGTTCTTTTGCTGGCGGGAGAAAATTTTCCTATGGCTGGGGTTGAGCAGATGAAGCGAATCGGGATTCGCGTCCTCAGCACGACAAACGTGCTTGAGATGATCAGTGACGCAATTGAAATGGTTGAAGTTTTTGCCAAAGCCGCATAGTCGCATCGCCCGAATTGATTGAAGCGCTCAATCAACGCGGGCTGCTGAATCAAGTCCCCAAGCTCATATTGGATGGAACCGGAAGGTCCTATGAGGAATATGCCGCGCTCAACTTCATCGGTTTACACTTGGCGCGACTAGGATTCGCGGAAGCGCTCGGCCGGAATTGGTTGGACCCCACGGAAGACGCGGTGCGCTTCACCACGTACCGGCCCACCGCTTCGCTTATGAGTAACTTAAGCGCTGTGTATGCCGCCTACATAACCGCGCTTCAGGCCATATCCGTCAGCGCCTAATTCTCTTATTTAGCCAACCTTACGCCGCCTTGGCGCTTCGTCCGCATTTTGCCCTATAAGTGCTTGACATAAGTCCTTTTGGTTACTAAAATAACGACAACTTTAACTCTGGTTTCGCACACAAGTGGGCCAAAAGCCCACTTTTCTTTTTTGGGGAAAATTAGCAGGTAAACCTGCACTAAGCGGTTAAATTATGGGCGATGAACTTCTGCAACAACTGGAAATGATCGAGCGCGAAAAGGGTATTTCGAAAGAAGTGCTTCTTGAAGCGCTCCATTCTGCGCTCGTGAGCGCATGCCGGAAAACATTTCCAAACCTCGAAGGGGTCGAAGTCAGCATTGACATACTCAGCGGACAAATCGCCATCATGCATAACGGAAAACCCATTCGCGATACCGGCTTTGGCCGCATTGCGGCACAAACGGCAAAGCAAGTCATTATCCAAAAAATCCGGGAAGCGGAGCGTGAAAATATATACGACTCATACACGAAGCGCTTGGGCGATATTATTAACGGAACGGTCCACCGCATCGAAAACCGTACCATCATCGTAGACCTCGGCAAAACGGAAGCCATTCTGCCGCCGCGCGAACAATTTCCGAAGGATATCTATCGGCAGGGCGATACCATTCGAGCGCTCCTGCTTGAAGTTAAAAAAACGCCGCGCGGCCCCGAACTCATACTCTCGAGAGCCCATGCGGATCTCGTCCGAAAACTTTTTGAGCTGGAAGTTCCGGAAATTCATGAGGGAATCGTAAAGGTCATGGGAATTGCGCGAGAAGCAGGATCGCGGACGAAAATCGCCGTGCTTTCTTCCGATGAAAAGGTTGACTGCGTGGGCTCCTGTGTCGGTATGCGCGGCCAGCGTGTCAAAAATATTGTTAAAGAATTAGGCGGCGAAAAGATCGACATCGTCCGCTACAGCAGCGACATGGAATCGTATATCCGAAACGCTTTAAGTCCTGCCGAGCTCCGGGAAATCAAGATGAATGCTGAAAATAAATCGGCTGAAATCTTTGTGGAAGACGAACAGCTCTCGCTGGCCATTGGGAAGAAAGGCCAGAATGTCCGGCTGGCTTCCAAATTGACCGAATGGAAATTGGACGTTCGCAGCCGTAGTCAGCGGATTCCTATTTCATCGCTTAAGGGTGTCGGTCCAAAGACCGAAGAGCTTCTCCGCACCGGCGGCATTACATCCTTAAAGGACATATTGAAGAGTACTGAGGAAGATTTGGCCAAGATAGAAGGAATAGGCCCTGCCACGGCTAAAAAAATCATCGCATCAGCCCATGAAGCGTTATTAAAGGAAAGCCCCGAATAATGCGCGTGCACGAATTAGCAAAAGAGCTTGGCACCACAAGCAAAGAACTTTTGGACAAGCTGGCCGAGAAAAAAGTTCCCGCCAAGAACCATATGAGCAATCTCGACCAGTTGGTTGTCGATCTTTTCTTGAAAAAAGCAAAGTCCGACAGTCCGGCAAAATCCGCCCCGTCCGCTAAAAAAGTCCCGGCTGCGAAGCCCTTGCCGCCGCGCCGACCGCCGCTTGAACAAACGGCGCCAAAACCCGAACAAAAGCCGGCGGCTCAGCCTAAAGCGCGCATTGAAAAGAAATCAGCACCCGCTGCTGTTGCCGTTCAAAAAGATAAGCCTGTGCCCAAGAACGTAAAAGTAACGATTATCCAGCCGCCGCCCAAACCTGCGGCGCCGGAGGCAAAAAAACCTGAGCCCATCGTTAAATCCGAGACAACCGTTAAGCAAGTTGAAAAGGAGATAAAACCCGCCCAGCCTGTAAAACCGGAAAAAGTGATTGAAATCTACGCGCCCGTTACGGTGGGTGATCTTGCGCAAGCATTCGGCACACCGCCCGCTCAATTAATCAAATCGCTCATGGTCCTTGGGATTTTCGCCAACATTAATCAAGCGGTCAATGAGCAAGTTGTTAAACGTGTTGCCGACGCGATGAACCTCCGCGTGCAATTAAAAAATGCTGAGGAGGAAACCAAAAAACAAACCGCCCAAGAGGAATCAAGACCCGAAGATCTGGTGCTGCGTAATCCTGTTGTAACCATGATGGGCCATGTCGATCATGGAAAAACGTCGCTTCTTGACGCGATTCGAAAGAGCAATGTGGCCGACCACGAGGTGGGCCGGATCACTCAGCACGTCGGTGCCTATGAAGTTCGACGCGGCGGGGATAAATTCATAACATTCCTCGACACCCCCGGCCATGCGGCTTTTTCCGCGATGCGCGCACGCGGGGCGATGGTAACTGACGTAGTTGTGCTGGTCGTTGGCGCCGATGACGGTGTCATGCCGCAAACCATTGAGGCCATTGATCATGCCCGCGATGCTGCCGTGCCTATCGTGGTCGCCATTAATAAAACGGATCTCCCGAGTGCAAATCCAGACCGCGTGCGGCAACAATTGCAAAAGAATGATCTTGTACCGGAAGACTGGGGCGGAAAAACGATTATGGTACCCGTGTCGGCCCGAACCGGGAAAGGACTCGACAATTTGCTTGAAAGCCTTCTTCTCGAAGCAGAAATTCTTGAGCTTAAGGCTAACCCGAAAGCCAGGGCGCGGGGAATTGTTTTGGAAGGAAGGATGAGCCAGGGGGAAGGCCCTACCTCTACCGTAATCGTACAAAATGGAACACTCAGAGTCGGCGATCCTGTTGTCTGCGGCTGTTATTACGGAAAAGTACGGGCGCTCCGAAATAACATAAACACTCGCTTAAAAGAAGCGGTTCCGGCACAGGCCGTTGAAGTCATTGGACTGAATGGTGTCCCGGAAGCCGCGGATGAATTTCATGTCGAACGGAGCCTTTCGGAAGCGCGCAGTATTGCTGAGAAAAGACAGCTTGAGGTGCGTGAGCGTCAGCGTGGCGTCGGCCACCAGAAACATCTTACGCTGGATGATCTTCATATGAGAATAGCCGAAGGCAAGATCAAAGAGCTTAAATTGGTCCTCAAAACCGATGTTCAGGGTTCCTTGGAGGTCTTAACGCAACAGCTTGAAAAGTTAACGCTCAAAGAAGTCCGCCTGCATGTCATACATGGCGGGACGGGGCCGATCAACGATTCGGATGTCGTCCTCGCCGCGGCTTCAGATGCAGTCGTTATCGGTTTTCATGTCCGCGCCGGCGGGCCTCACGTCGAAGAACTTATTGAAAAAGAAGGCGTCGACGTCCGGTACTACAACATCATTTATGACGCCGTTAATGACATCACCAAAGCCATAGAAGGCATGCTTGAACCCACCTATAAGGAAGTGATCACCGGGCGCTGTGAGGTAAGAAAAATTTTCCGTTCTTCCAAAGTAGGGACTATTGCCGGAGCTTATGTGGTCAAAGGCTCTATTGCGCGCACAAACCGGGTCCGCGTATTTCACAGCAACAATATGATTTACGAAGGCAAATTAAATGCGCTAAAACGATTCAAAGATGATGTCAAGGAAGTCAAGGAAGGATTTGAATGCGGCATGTCCTTCGAAAATTTTAATGAGATCCACGAACACGACATCGTGCAGTCTTATGCGTTGGAAAAAGTGGCGGCACGAATTGCGTGACCGTCGGCACCCTTCGGCTCAAAATTCACTTCCCGGAAGCGCAATCGCTGAAAGAAAAGCGTTTCGTTTTAAAGAGCTTGAAAGACCGTGTCCGCCGGAAATTTAATGTATCGATCAGCGAGATCGGCGAAGGAAAAGATTTGTGGCAAGTCAGCGAATTGGCTTTCGCCGCTGTAGGAGACGAGCAAAAACATTTAAACGGCGTGCTTGACCAGCTAAAGCATATCCTCGAACAATCCCCGGATTATGAAATTACGGAATCCGCGCTAGAGTTTTTTTAATTATGAAGTCAGAGAAGCGCATTGGCCGCGTCGCAGAGCAGATTCGCGAAATTATGAGCGACGTGATTTTAAACCGCATGAAGGACCCGCGTCTGGGTTTTATTACGATTACGCGCGTGCAGGTAACTGATAATCTGCGACATGCCAAAGTTTATTTCAGCGTCTACGGAGGCCAAAAAGATAAACAAGGTACGAAAGCTGCGTTCGCGCATTCGGAAAGATTTCTTCAAAGAGCATTAAATAATCGTCTGAAGATCCGAACAATTCCAAAGCTAAGTTTCGTATTCGACCCTTCGGTCGAACATGCATTTGAGCTCGAAAAGATTATCAAGAAAATCCACGACGAAAACAGCGTGGAAGAGAAATGACGCGCATATCATGAAACTGCTGAACAACCCGCGTGAACTGGATGGTCTTCTCTTGGTCGATAAACCAAAGACTTGGACCTCGTTTGATGTGTGCAATTTCATCAAGAGACGGTTTCATGTAAAAAAAGTCGGTCACACGGGAACATTGGATCCGCAGGCAACGGGTGTAATGGTGATCTTATTGGGGCGATATACCTCTTTTTCCAAATACTTGACCGAGCAGAGGAAAACATATCAAGGAACACTTTGCTTGGGCATTCGTACGGATTCCCAGGATTGTGACGGAAAAATCATCGAAGAACAGCCTTGGCAGCATATTAAGCCCGAAGATATTTTCGAAACGGCAAAAAAATTTACCGGACTGCTTATGCAATGTCCGCCCATGGTTTCTGCCGTAAAGCATCAGGGAAAACGCCTTTACAAATTGGCGCGAGCGGGACAAGTAGTGGAGCGCCAGCCGCGGCAAGTTACCGTATACCGGTTTGATATCGAGCAGATCAATTTGCCCCATGTCCATTTCTCCGTCGAGGTGTCCAAAGGTACTTACGTGCGGACCCTGGTCGAAGATTTCGGAACCGCGCTGGGTTCGACCGCATTTCTAGAAACTCTTAGACGCGTTGGGGTAGGGCCATACCGTCTGGAAGATTGTGTTACCGTCTCGTCGCTTGAGAAATTGAGCACGCCGCAAGAGCTTAAATCTTACTTAGTCAGAGAACTGTGTGAAAGTAATTACCCATTTCAAAAAGAACGCGCTTCCACATTTTAACAAGAAAATCTGCCTTGCCATCGGAAATTTTGATGGCTTGCATCTTGGACACCAAAAGCTGCTTGGCCGGATTTTCCAGGAAGCTGCCCGAATTGGCGGAACCGCTGCCGTTTTCACATTTGCGCGGCATCCGCACGCCGTTCTGAAACCAAACGAGCCGTTTCGCTTAATCACTCCCTGGAAAGAACGATTTGAACTCTTGAGGCATGCAGGGGTCTCGGTTGTCTACCTCCTTCGCTTCACCAAAAAATTTTCATTGTACAGCCCGGAAATATTCGTACGCGAAATCCTGGTTAAAAAAATAGGCGTGCATTCCGTACTTATGGGCCACAATGCGCGATTCGGTCATCATCGCGGGGGAACCCAGTACATTATGAAACGTTTGGCGAAGAAATACGGCTTTCGATTTCGTGCGGTCAAAGCAGAAAAACGTGCGGGTGCTGTGGTAAATAGCACCCGAATTCGCTCGCTGATTCTCCGCGGCCATTTGCGCCGTGCCGCAAAGATGCTCGGACGCTCGCCCACTATTCTTGGAAAAGTAATTCATGGAAGCAGCCGCGGGAAGGTACTCGGTTTTCCTACCGCCAATATGTTCCCTGAAAATGACCTTCTGCCGCCCTGCGGTGTTTACGTCGTTTCCGCCGATATCGTCGATTATTCTTACCAGAAAAAAACGTACGGGTTTGACTTCCACAAAAAAATAGTAAGAAGAGGCTTGTCGGGACTGTTAAACGTCGGGTTTCGACCGACATTCCCAGCCCGAAAATTTTCCAAAGCTTTTGATAGATCAATTCGGCCTCTGCCGGAAGTGTTTTTGCTGAATTTTCGTGGCAATCTGTACGGAAAATATCTCAAGCTGCACCTGTTAAAGTACTTACGGCCAGAGAGAAAATTCCGGCGGCCGGTTCTCCTCGTAAGACAGATCAAAAAGGATATCCAAACCGCGCGTAAGTATATGAGAAAACAACGCTTTACAATATGAGAGCCTCAAACTATAATTCTCCTTTCGCAATCCGAGATTTCGAAACAAATTCAGCGGGATTATGGGGTTAGAAATAATGGCTTTAACGAAAGAAAAGAAGCAAACAATCGTCGCGACACATCAACAAAAACATAACGACACGGGTTCTCCCGAGGTCCAGATTGCGCTTCTGACCGAGCGGATCAACCAGCTGACGGATCATTTCAAGGAACACGTCAAGGATCACCACTCAAGATATGGCCTCATTAAAATGGTCAATAAGCGCAGATCGCTTCTCGATTACCTTCAGCGCACGGCCCCGGACCGGTATAAACAAATTGTCGCAAAACTAAATCTCAGAAAGTAACGGGCTACCTCTTTATGGAAATCCAAACTTCGGTTGTCATAGGCCAAAATAAAATTATTTTTCAAACAGGCAAGCTTGCCAAACTCTCCAGCGGGGCGATCACCGCTACGTGCGGCGAAACGATTGTTTTGACGGCCGTAGACGCAACTTCAGAACCCAGAGAAGACACTGATTTTCTACCACTTACCGTTGACTACCGTGAACGGATGTACGCGGCCGGAAAAATTCCCGGCGGGTTTTTTAAAAGGGAAGGGAAGCCCACGGAGCGTGAAATTCTTGTCTGCCGGCTTATTGATCGGCCGATTCGGTCGCTTTTTGATAAGAACTACTTTAACGATGTACAAGTTATGGCTACCGTTCTTTCAGCGGACGGTATAAACAATCCCGACATTCTTGCCATGAATTCAGCGGCGGCTGCGCTGGCTATTTCACCCGTGCCGTTCGATACGGTTTTCGGTGCAGTACGCGTAGCCCTGGTTGACGGGCAGCTGGTCGGCAACCCTACTCTGGCGCAGACCGAAACGGCCTCGTTAGATCTTATCTTGGCGGCTACCCGTGAAAAAGTTGTCATGATCGAAGCCGGCGCCAATGAAGTGGGTGAAGAGGAGTTTTTAAAGGCGCTTAAATTTGGCCATGATCAGATCAAGAAAATCTGCGACGCCATTGAAGATTTAAGGAAGAAGGCCGGCAAGCCAAAACCCAAAATCAAACCGTTTGAAATACCGGATGAAATCCGTTCAAAGGTGGCCGGCATAGCGGAAAAAGCTTTTGATGAAATTAACCAACCGGCGCGCAAAGAAGAGCGCGCAGAGCGGCGAAACGAACTTTGGAGCAAAGTGCTGGAAGCCTTTGATCAAAGCAGTCCTGACTTTAAACTTCTCTCGATTAAAGCGGCTTTTGAGGAGCTCGAATATGATTCCGTAAGAAAACTGGTGCTTAAGGAAAAGAAAAGACCGGATGGAAGGCGTTTCGATGAAATTCGCCCGCTTGCGTGTGAAGTTGGTGTTCTGCCTCGAACGCATGGTTCGGCACTTTTCACCCGCGGCCAAACGCAAAGCCTCGGCGTGACCACGCTCGGTGCCGGCGAAGACGAGCAGAAAATAGACGGGCTGGAAGGCGAGGCCACCAAACGGTTCATGCTTCATTATAATTTTCCGCCGTTCAGCGTAGGCGAAGTTCGCCCAAGCCGCGGCGTCGGCCGGCGCGAAGTAGGGCATGGCGCGCTGGCGGAACGCGCTCTGAAAGCGGTGCTTCCGAACAGCGATCTGTTTCCTTATACTATCCGTCTGGTGTCGGATATTTTAGAATCCAACGGCTCTTCATCCATGGCATCGGTCTCAAGTGGTTCTCTGGCGCTCATGGATGCAGGCGTACCTATTAAATCCCCCGTCGGCGGGATTGCCATGGGTCTATTTTCCGACGAAAAAAGTTTTGGGGTTCTAACGGATATTGCCGGCGTTGAAGATCATTTGGGTGACATGGATTTTAAAGTGGCCGGAACGGAGAAAGGCATCACAGCCGTTCAGGTCGACATAAAAATTTCCGGATTGAATTATGAAATCATCACGACGGCCCTTACCCAGGCAAAAAAGGCGCGCCTTGAAATTCTGGATTTCATGGCAAAGACCATTAGAACCCCGCGGGAAAGCATTTCCAAATATGCCCCGCGATACGTGATTTTGCAAATCAATCCCGAAAAAATAAAGATTGTGATCGGGCCGGGGGGCAAAATGATCAAGGAGATTACCAAGGACACCGGGGTAAAAATCGATATCGAAGATAGCGGAAAAGTTACCATCTTCGCAAGCGATGAAGTTGCGCGCGAAAAAGCCGTTGAGTGGATCAAATCGCTTACGGCAGAGGCCGAAGTCGGCAAAGTTTATCAGGGAAAAGTCCGGCGGCTCCTTAACTTTGGTGCATTCTGTGAAATCATGCCGGGTGTGGAAGGTCTGGTGCATATTTCGGAGCTTGCTGAGGGATATGTGCCTAGCATAGAAAGCGTGGCAAAAATAGGCGACGAATTTCCCGTCAAAGTGATCAATATTGACGAACAGGGCAGAGTTAACCTAAGCGCAAAACAGGCCGGAGCACAGCTCACGATCAATCCTGACGCCAAACCATCCGAGCACCATAGCCGTGGACCTGCTCGTCATCAACGTCCCGGCGGCCGGCATTCACGTTCCGGCCGGGACAGCGGGCATCACCGATCATCTCGCAGCGATCACCCTTCGGGCACCCATCATCCCAGCAGAGCATTCGACGAGTAAAAAGAGATTTTCAATCGCCGTTATTTCGCCTACATTTACTCATTTTCCTCTGCTTAACTTAAGCCTTATAGGAAGAATGCCGTTAATTATTGAACGTGAAAACCCGTTCTAAATCCCATAATCTACGCTGGCCGCACGTCGCAGGCTTTCTACTCCTGTTGCTCAGCGCCTACTCACTTGTCAGCATCCTCACATTTCAGCCGGATGATTACTCTTTTTTTGTTTCGCAGCCCAATAGTCCGATCGAGAACAAGGGCGGACTTCTGGGCGCGCACATCGCTTTCTTTATGCGCTTCTGGTTTGGAATAAGCTCATATCTCTTGCCGGTGCTTTTACTCTTGTGGGCAGGCTGTTTTTTCTCTTTGCAGATCCCCAGAGAAAGGTTTGTTAAAGGTGCAGGGCTTCTGCTGTTGCTTTGTGCAAGCGCAACGGTATTCGGCCTGACGTGGCCGGATGACGGCCGGTTTCAAGCGGGCGGAGCGATCGGTTTTTATTTTGCCGACAAACTCGAACACTATTGCGGTATTACGGGCGGATATCTGATTGCTATTTTCTGTATCTTAATCGCGCTTACCATATCAACGGATTTTATCTTAAGCCCGTGGATTCGCAAATTTTTCAATGTATTGTTCCTTAAACTTGCTTCGCTGATCACCGCGATTTCAAAATTACTCAGCCGGATATCGGCAAATTCCAGACAAGCGGTGCACGGTATCGCATCGAAACCCAGGCGTGAACCTAAACCAGGCATGATCCAGGGCGCAAGAATTGAAGAACATACCTATATTCCACCCAAAGTGAAGGAATATCAGCCGGCCCTTCACGCCGCGGAAAGCGGAGTTCAAGTCAAAAGGCCGTCCTCCGGGCTTAAACCGGAAAAGAAAGGGAAATTGGAAAGCATATTCGCAGAACCAATAAAACTGCGCATCGAGCCAAAAGTGCGCGATTTTGAAAAGCCCGTAGAAGAAAAAACGGAGCCGCTCTTAACCCCGGGCCGCACCGGAAGTGCCGAGGGCGCATACGAATTTCCGCCCATTGATATCCTTGAAATTCCTCGAAAAGTGGCTACAAGCGCTCAGGTTCTGCAGGAAAATTCCAGGCTGCTTGAAAGTACCCTGCGTGATTTCGGAATCGAAGTCCGTGTGACTGAAATCGAGCAAGGCCCGGTGATCACACGATACGAAGTCTTGCCTTCGCCCGGCGTGAAAGTTCAAAGCATACTCACCCGGCAGGATGACCTGGCCCTTGCGCTTCGCGCAAAGAGCATTCGAATTCAGGCCCCTATTCCGGGAAAAGCGGCTGTGGGTATCGAGATTCCAAATCCCGAATCGCATACGGTGTGCTTACGCGACCTCATTACCGCCCCTCAGGTGAAATCGAAAAAGCCAAAGCTGCCCTTACTGTTTGGAAAAGACACAAGCGGATCACCGATCATCTCTGACCTGAGTGATTTGCCTCACCTTTTGATCGCCGGGACCACCGGAAGCGGGAAAACGGTCTGCCTGAATGCGCTCATCGCGGGATTTCTGTATTTTCTTTCTCCGGATGATCTGAAGTTCATCATGATTGACCCCAAGATGGTTGAATTGTCCATTTATAACAGCTTGCCGCATCTTTTAACCCCGGTTGTCACAGATCCGAAGAAAGCCGCGGCGACGTTGAATTGGGTGGTCAACGAGATGGATACGCGGTACAAGATTTTGGCCGAATGCAGCGTACGCAACATTCACGCTTTCAATAGCCGCGAGGAAAAACACATGGGCGCGCATGATCCGCCGGAAGAAAAACCGCCCATGCGAAAGATGCCCTATATCGTAGTGATTATAGACGAGCTTGCGGATTTGATGCTCGTGGCACAAGACAAGGTAGAAACCGCAATCGGCCGTCTCGCCCAGCTTTCAAGAGCCGTGGGAATCCATTTGGTATTGGCTACACAAAGACCCTCTGTCGATGTGATCACGGGGGTTATCAAAGCAAATTTTCCGGCTCGATTGTCGTTTAAAGTGGCGTCAAAAGTAGATTCCCGAACGGTTCTCGACGCCAATGGCGCCGACCAGCTTTTGGGCCGCGGTGACATGCTTTATCTTCAACCTGGAGAGCCGGAGCCCGTCCGCGGACAAGCGCCGTGGGTAAGCGACAACGAAATTTTAAAGATAGTGGAGTTTTACAAAAAGAAAGAGAAGCCGCAATTTATTCCGGCCATCCAAGAAGCCCAGTCTTCGGTAAATGCCGTGCATATGAACGGCGAAAAAGACGAAATGTATGATATCGCTGTTAAAATGGTCTTGGATACCGGCGTCGCTTCTGTTTCTCATTTACAGCGCCGCCTGCGATTGGGTTACGGCCGTGCGGCTCGCCTGCTGGATGTGATGGAAGCTGAAGGAATTGTCAGCGCCGCCCAGGGAAGCAAACCCCGAGAAATCCTCCACAAGGCCGATGCACCAGTACAATGAAGCCATCCTTGTCCTCATTCATAACTATCCGTCTTGGGTGATCCGCTTTCCAGAACCGTATTTCATTGGCACGGTGACACGTTCGACCTTCCAAAGAATGCGACGCGCTTAGCCTCTTCAAGCTTGTATGAAGCTCAAGCGTTTTCCTACGGATCACTGATTTACGGACTCCAATTCCACATGGAGATGACGCAAGAGATGATTAACAAATGGGTTAAGGCAGACACTCGGAATGGCTAAAAAGTGCTCCGCTCGCGAACCTCGGCGAGTTTATAATAAGCACTTCCAGAACGTATCTTTCGCGTCTAGAGCAAAGCGCGGAAAAATTTTATAGATTATTTTTCGACCATGTCAGCTTACTCACAAACAAAACATTTTAAATCTGATTCCTTAGACGCGCCGGTCACTACAATTGCGTTTACCTCACTCGGCTGCGCAAAAAACCTTGTAGACAGTGAAGTCATGCTGGGTCTATTGAACAGCGATGGGTACCGTCTGGTCACCGATGAGCAACCCTGCGATGTGGCTATTGTTAACACCTGCGGGTTTATTGATTCGTCAAGAAAAGAGTCCGTTGACGAAATCTTGCATCTGGCCGAGCTCAAAAATAAAGGCCGCATACGTCATCTGGTTGTAGCCGGCTGTCTTGCTCAAAAATTTTCGAAAGACCTCCTCAAAGAAATTCCGGAGATAGATGCGGCCGTAGGAACAGGAGAATTTCAAAAAATCCATTTGATCGTCCGCCAACTGCAAAACCGGCGGTTACAGGAAGCCGTCGCGTACCCCGAATTCCTGTATGACGAAACAACTCCCCGCATTGGTTTAACAGCTCCTCATTCACGGTACATCAAAATCGCGGAAGGTTGTAATCACACCTGTTCTTTCTGCATTATCCCTCAAATGCGCGGCGCTTACCGCTCCAGGCCCGTGTCTTCCATAGTGGCCGAAGTCCGACAGCTGGTCAAACAGGGATTAAAGGAAGCCTGCCTCATAAGCCAGGAAACAACTTACTACGGCCGCGACATGGACCGGCAATATCATCTGCCCAAACTTTTGGAACAATTGAATCAAATCAACGAACTTCGCTGGATCCGGCTTTTCTATAACCACCCGCAGCACATGGCGCCGCCGATCATAGAGTCCATCGCAAAGAACAAGAAAGTTGTGCCGTACATCGATCTGCCTCTTCAGCATATCCACGATCGGATTTTAAAAAGCATGAACCGCGGCGTTACCAAGCACAAAACCAAGCAGCTGCTTGACCAGATTAGAAACACAATCCCGGGAGCGGTGCTGCGCACATCATTCATCGTGGGCTATCCCGGAGAAACACATGAAGAATTTGAAGAACTATGTTCCTTTGTAAAAGAAACCCGATTTGATCATGTCGGCGTGTTCACGTACAGCAGAGAAACCGACGTTCCTTCGGGTCACTTGCCGGATCAAATTGCTTCTACCGTAAAGAAAACGCGATACAGGCGCTTAATGAAAATTCAGCAATCCATTTCGCTGGAACGAAATCGTCAACTTGTGGGATCCGATGCAGAAGTATTAATCGAAGGAAGGGCCGAAAAACCGCATTGGTACATCGGCCGATCTTATCGCCAGGCGCCGGAAATTGACGGCAACGTTTATGTAGAGTCGAGGAACAAATGCCTCACACCGGGTTCGTTCGTAACGGTACGAATAAACGACGCGTTACCATACGATCTTTTTGGCAAGACCATCGAGTCATGAACCTAATGGATATAACGCCAAATCAATTAACCTGGTTCCGCTTGATTGCATCTCCCTTCATCCCTTATATATTCACGCTCGGAGGAAACTTGAATAAGTGGATTGCCTGCTTTGTTTATATGGTAGCTGCCTTGACCGATCTGCTAGACGGCATTCTGGCGAGAAGGCGCAAACAAGTAACCTCTCTGGGGAAGATTCTCGATCCGATCGCTGATAAGGTACTCACATTGAGTGCGTTAACTGCTTTTGTGATTGACGGAACTCTCCACATTGCGTGGCTTGTTCCCATTGCATTTCGCGAGTTAAGCGTGACCGTCGCCCGTTTATTGCTTATCCCCAAAAAACGCGTAGTGGCCGCCGTTAAAAGCGGCAAAATTAAAACGGCTATTCAAAATTTGGCCATTTTGTTCTTTTTCTGCCTCTCGCTCAGGCTTACGCTGCTTAAAGGAGCCATTCTCGATGTGCTCACATTCCTGGCCTATGGCGCACTCACGCTCGCGGTGTGGTTTACATTGAAATCAGGTTATGACTTTTTTTCTGCAAATGGAGCAGACCTCCTTGGCCGAAAAAATTAGCAAGCTCGTCGCGACCGGTTTGGGTCTGGGGTATATTCCGGTTGGACCCGGAACCTTTGGAAGTCTGGGTGCGCTGTTTTGGGTGCCTTCTTTTACAAGGCTAACGCAGGCTCTTCAAACAATTTGCTATGCCGCGTGTTTTTTGATCGGTGTTTGGGCAAGTGACCGGACCGTTAAAACGACGGGGCATCCGGATCCTCCAAACGTAGTTATTGATGAAGTCTGCGGCATCCTAGCCACGTTTATCTTCATTCAACCCACATTGACTCAACTTGCGCTTGGGTTCATTATTTTTCGGATTATGGATATCTTCAAACTCCCGCTTATCCGCCGGCTCGAATCGTTGCCGGGCGGATGGGGAATCATGCTTGATGACCTCGCGGCGGGCGTTGTAAGTAATCTTTTGCTTCGATTGGCAGCATCTCTTATCGCTTAATGTCCACCCGCCAACCAAACGTCGTATTGCTCACCATCGGAACGTTGCTCTCGAAGAAAAGGATGACTTTGTCCACGGCAGAAAGCATTACCGCGGGAGGAATCGGTGAGGCCATTACGAGTGTGCCTGGCGCTTCCCGTTATTACTTAGGTGGAATCGTCGCTTATTCAAATGAAGTTAAACAAAAACTGCTCGGCGTGGAAAAGAAATTACTGTTAAGATTCGGCGCTGTTTCGTCGCCCGTGGCAATCGCAATGGCCAAAGGTGTTCAAGCTATTACAGGTTCGAGTTGTGCCGTAAGCGTTACCGGTATTGCCGGACCGGAGGGAGGAACGCGGTCGAAACCTGTCGGGCTTGTTCACGTTGCCGTGGTATCCGGAAAAAATGTCAAGCATGCAAAATTTCAATTCCGAGGCAATCGCGTATATATTCGCCGGCACACGGTTACCGCTGCGTTGTCCTTGCTTTACAATGTACTCTGCGAAAAATAGTCATGCGCGCATTTCTGGCACTGGATTTAAGCAATTCTTTCGGCAAGGCAGTTGAAGATACTATTAAAAAGCTTAAAGAGTCAGGTGTCCATGCAAGCTTTGTGCGGTCAGAGCAAGTTCACCTAACGCTGGCTTTTTTTGAAGACATTCCGGAGATGACCGCGCAAGAAATTACAAGAGAGCTGAAAGAGAGGTTTGCGCAAAACCGCCTTCAAATTTTTGTATCGTTAGGGAATTTGGGCGTTTTTCCGGATCGAAAGCAGCCGAGGCTAATCTGGCGTGAGATCGTTGAAAAAGGTGGTGCGTTGCACAACTTAAAGCGAACGGTCGATGCCGCGTTGAGATCGTTCGGGTTTCCCGTCGAGGGTAGAACATTCAAACCCCATTTGACCATTGCCCGAATCAAGGAAAGACATTCCGCCGGTTTTCCCGAGTCGATTTTTCAGCCGGACTTTTCACCACCTCTAACCGGCCCCACTTTGATCAAAGAGCTTGCGTTCTTTAAAAGTGTGTTGACGCCAAGCGGCCCTATCTATTCTGTGATCAGCCGTATTCCTCTAGCTTAACGTCAAAAGTTTCCAGCTCTAAACCCGGTTTCTCTAGAAGAATCGTACCGGTGACTACACAAACTCCTATGAATCAATAAGTTACACAATTCTATAATCACGTGCTCGTTTGTAAAAGAGAAGGGCGGTATGTATACTTTAATTGAGCAGAAAGGTTTTTAAGATTAACAAGTTCTTATCCAATCGTAAAACTTTTTAATAACCACACTTAAGGATAAGGCCTATGCCCAAGGAAGCGGGACATAAGAAACTGGGGGAAATTCTTCTTGAGTACGGCATCCTAAACGAAGGCGGGCTCAACCAGGCACTCAAGACGCAAGAATCGGAGGGCGGGCTGCTCGGCGAAATTCTCATTCGCCTTGGTTTTGTGAAAGAAGAAGATATTGTCATAGCGCTCGCCACTCAATTCAATTTTCCTTATCTTCCCATAGATAACTTCGAAATAAACCCGCAAGCGGTAAAAGCCCTTCCGATAGATACCGTTCGTCAATATCTATGCATTCCAATTGACCGAGTTCAAAGCATTCTCACCGTGGTCATGTCTGATCCGAGCAACGCGCAAGCGATTAAAACCATTGAATCGACCTCAGGCTGTCATGTGCAGCCGTTTGTCGCCACGGTAACGGAGATAAAAAAAGCCATCAAGCGATACTACA
This sequence comes from Candidatus Omnitrophota bacterium, assembly GCA_016206925.1. Classification (GTDB taxonomy): domain Bacteria; phylum Omnitrophota; class Omnitrophia; order Omnitrophales; family JACQQS01; genus JACQQS01. The sequence continues at coordinate 33,382 of JACQQS010000062.1, read as the reverse complement.
AGCTCGAATTTCCTGAAGACAACAATGCAAGTGTGAACGTATCCAAAATAAGTTTTCGCGTCGCACGCGAGAAGAAAACAGAGAAACCTACCCAGAGTCCGCCGTCTACTGAGTAAATTCCATGAAAGAAGTCTTGTCCAACAAAATGCTTGAGATGATGGTAAATCAGGGCCTACTCAAAGCAGAGCGCCTGGAGCGCGCCCGAAAAGTTTGTCCACCGGACGAAAGCTTAACCGAATGTCTCCTGGACCATGAATGGATCAGCAGCGAAAGCTATTTGTCATTTTTGAGTGACTTCTTCAGATATCCCATTGTGGATGTTTCCAGCATTTCGGTTCCCGCCGATCTCCTGTCATTAATTCCTACGGGATTTGCGCAACGGCACGGTGTTCTTCCGATCAGCCGCGCAAACGGTGCGATCACGGTAGCCATCATTAACCCTGCCGATGTACTTCTTCTCGATGACTTGCGCTCGATAACGGATAGCACCGTCTCGCCGGTTATCGCGCTTCCAAAAGTGATTCGGCAGGCCATTGATCGGTGTTACAGCGAGGTTTCTATCGGAAACGAGTCCATGCAGGAATTGATTGATGAAGCCACGGAAAAGCAAAACGACTCGGGGAAATCATCGTCCGAGCTTATCCGGCTGGCCACTGAAACACCCGTTATCAAAATTACGAACGCTCTTTTGACCGAAGCCGTGCGCAGAAAAGCCAGCGACTTATTTATCGAACCCTGGGAGAAAAAGCTGCACGTGCGCTGCCGCATTGACGGATTATTGGAGGATATCAAAGCGCCTCCCAAGAGTATGGCCGAAGCCCTTGTTTCACGCATAAAAGTGGTTTCCAATCTGAATATTGCGGAACACCGCATCCCCCAAGATGGCCGGTTTAGGATCAAGGCTCTTGACCGGATGATTGACATACGTGTCTCCATTATCCCAACCAGCTTTGGAGAAAAAGTTTGCCTACGTATTTTGGATACCTCAACCCACCAACAGGATCTCAAAGGCCTCGGATTTCATCCGAGAGAGTTGGAGCGGATTGAACAATGCGCGCGGCGGCCTTACGGCATGATTCTGGTTACCGGTCCGACCGGCAGCGGAAAATCCACGACGCTTTATTCCATTTTGCAGCACCTGCACGATGAAACCAAAAACATAACAACCGTTGAGGATCCCGTCGAATACAAAGTGGAAGGAGTTAATCAAGTTCAATCTAACGACTACGTGGGCCTCACGTTTTCAGCGGCCTTGAGATCAATCCTAAGGCAAGATCCCGACATCATCATGATCGGCGAAATACGCGACGTCGAAACGCTGGACATTGCTATTAAAGCGGCATTGACGGGGCACCTGGTTCTAAGCACTCTCCACACCAATGATGCCGCAAGTTCCATTATCCGAATGACCAACATGGGAATCGAGCCGTTTCTCATAACCTCATCCGTTTTGATGGTGTCCGCGCAAAGGCTTGTTAGACGCCTCTGCCACCATTGCCGCGAAACCTACACACCTCCGGAAAAGTTGATCATCGATTTCCGACTTCCCAAGGATCGGAAATATACATTTTATAAACCTGCCGGGTGCGCGTTATGCCGTCGAACGGGGTTTGCCGGCCGATCGGTTATTACCGAAGTTCTTCTGCTCACGCCAAAAATTAATGATCTCATCGTGAAACAAGAAACCGCCGATGTCATTAAAGCTACCGCACGCAAGGAAGGCATGACAACATTACGAGAAAGTGTGATACGGAAAGTAGTACATGGCGAAACAAGCGTGGAAGAAGTTTACCGTGTGACTATGCCGGATCCTGACACGGGAACCCTATTGGAGATCTAATGCTGCTCACCGATAGAATCATTGAGATACTTACGAAACAGGGTTCGGTCAAATTAAGTGACCTTGAACGGGTAATGGATCAGCACAAAAAAGGGGAGGGGAAACTATCTGATCTTTTAGTTCAAGAGGGGCTTATCTCCGAATCGGATCTCACCATGCTTCTAAGCAATGAACTGAAATTACCTTATCTGAATCTCAACTTGTTTTCTGTTGAACCCAAAGTTATTCAACTTATTCCAAGAAAATTTGCCGAGAAGTTTGAGATCATTCCGCTTGCGCGCATCGGGAAAATATTGACGCTTGCGATGAGCGACCCGCTCAATGTAATGGCGTTGGATGAAGTTCAGCGCATGACCCAGTGCACCATAAGGCCGGTCATATCTACCCAGCGGGATATTCATAACGCGCTCGAAAAATACTACTCCGACATGGAGGAAATCGACGATCTCATTGATGCGGCGGATGAAGAATTGCAGGTCATTCATGAAGGAATGGAGAAAGAATCCGTAGAAACCGCAGCGGCGTCCGAGGAAGCGCCCGTAGTAAAAATGGTGGATCTCTTTTTGCTTGAAGCCATACGAAAACGTGCTTCTGATATTCACTTTGAGCCTTACGAGCAAACCTTTCGAGTGCGATACCGGATTGATGGCCATCTAAACCAAGCTTACACGCCGCCCAAGAATATGCACGGACCGCTTCTCGCGCGGCTCAAGATCATGTCCGGAATGGACATCACCGAGCATCGAAAACCCCAAGACGGACGTTTCAAAATCAAGACTCAGGGCAAAGATATCGACTTTCGATTCTCGGTGCTTCCCATGGTGCACGGCGAAAAAGGAGTGCTCAGAATTCTGGACAAGAGTACGCTTAAACTGAGTATGGCCGACCTGGGATTTCTTCCCGGACCGCAGGAATCGCTTGAACAAGCCATCTCAAAACCTTATGGAATGATCATCATCACGGGTCCCACCGGCAGCGGCAAGTCCACGACGCTTTATACGATCATGAACCGCCTGAACACGCCCGAAAGGAACATCATGACGATAGAAGATCCGGTGGAATACCAGGTTGAAGGAATTACGCAAACTCAAGTCGCTCCCGAGATTGGTTTAACCTTTTCGCAGGGACTTCGCGCTCTCTTGCGCCAGAGTCCGGACATCATACTGATCGGCGAAATACGTGATAATGAAACCGCCGACATTGCGGCAAAGGCGGCACTGACGGGACATCTGGTATTCAGTACGCTTCACACGAATAGCGCTGCGGGAGCCGTTACACGTCTTTTGGATATGAAAGTGGAGCCTTTTTTGATCGCATCTTCGGTCAATCTTCTTGCCGCGCAACGTCTTGCCAGAAGAATTTGCCAAAACTGCAAGGAGGAACGACCGGTTGCCAAAGAAGTCTTAAAGCGATTGCAAGTTAACCCCGACATGTTGAAGAACGTTCGTTCCTATTGCGGACAAGGTTGTGAACGCTGCGGCAACAGCGGTTTTTACGGACGCCTCGCTGTTCTGGAAACGCTTGATCTTGATGATGAGTTGCGGGAAATGATTATATCGCGCACATCCAGCGATCTGATTCAGCAGACCGCCGTAAAGAAAGGGATGAAGCTCTTGTTTGACAACGCTTTCGAACAATTCCGAAGGGGTAATACCACATTGGAGGAAGTTTTCCGTATCGCAAGCATCTAAATAACCCGCACTTCAACGAGAAGGGACCGTCATGGGCGAATTTATATATCACGTGAAAGACCACGAGGGCAAAGATATACGGGGAGTCCAGGAAGCTGACGATGTCACGAGGCTGGTAGGTCTTCTGCGCGACAAGGGTTTCCACATCATCTCGGTTGAGCCCATACGCGAGAAAAAGAGCCTCTTCGCCGGCAAGGGATTCACGCGCAAACGCAGAAAAATAAAGCTGGATGACCTTGTCGTATTTTCCCGTCAAATTGCTACCATGGTGGATGCCGGCGTGCCTTTGCTCCAGGCCCTCACCATTCTGGGCGAACAGATGGATAACGCTAATTTTCAGGACGTTATCTTAAAGATTCGTGATGACATAGAAGGGGGCAAGAAGTTTTCCGAAGCGCTCTCAAAATTTCCTAAAGTTTTCTCTAAACTTTTTGTAAACCTGGCCAGAGCCGGTGAAGAAAGCGGTAATCTCCATGAAATTCTCGACCGTATTGCAAACTACTATGAGCGCATGAGCAGTTTGCGCAAGAAGGTCCGGTCTGCAATGATTTACCCGGCCGTCGTCAGCGTAATGGCTATGGTGATCACGACGCTCATGCTCACATTTGTCATTCCGAAGTTTGCCGAAATTTTTGCGCAATTGCAGGCCCCTTTGCCCAAATTAACTTTGTTTCTCATTGAGTTCAGCCAATTCGTGCGCGACAACTTCTGGTTCATCGTGCTTGGATTTGTGATATTCTTCATTGTTTTTACACGGTTTATCGCCACGAACCCCGGGCGTTACTGGTTCGACGGCGTGAAATTGAAGCTCATCATATTTGGTCCATTGTTTTTGAAAGTAGCCATCAGCCGGTTCGCGCGGACTTTGTCGACGCTTGTCAAAAGCGGCGTGCACATTTTGACCGCGCTTGAAATCGTGGCAAAGTCTGCGGGCAATGTGCGCATCGAAAAAATCGTTAATGAAGTCGAGGTGTCCATCAAGGAGGGTGAAACCATTGCCGGACCTTTAAGTAAAACCAAACTCTTCCCGCCCATGGTGGTCCGAATGATTGCGGTGGGCGAGGAAACCGGAGAGCTGGAGCAAATGCTCAATAAGATTGCCGATTTTTATGATGAACAGGTATCTGCCGCCGTAAACGGGCTGACTTCCATTATCGAGCCGGTCATTATTGCTTTCTTGGGAGTTGTGATCGGCGGAATTGTCATTGCGTTGTTTCTTCCGATTCTGACCATTACCCAGCATTTATAAAACTATGATCCGCCCGGCCGATATCCGAAAAAAAATTAAGCTGCTGATCATGCTCCGTCTGCTGGTTGCCACGCTCTTCCTTTGCTTCGGGCTTCTGGCCATCAAGGAAGGGTTTGTGCTTTTCGCGCTGATTGTCGTCGTTCTTGTGCTAAGCACCATTTACGTGGGCTGGCTGACGATCGGCAAGCATTTGTTTCTGCTCGCCGCTGTTCAATTAGCGCTGGATTTGATTCTTGAAATCGTGCTTATGTACTTTACCGGAGGTTTCGACAGCGTTTTCTCCACCTTAATGGTATTGACGATCTTTAGTGCCGGTGTAATCTTACGGCCAAATGACGGTTTTATTACGTCCATACTGGGCAGCATTCTCTTCACCGTAATGCTCATTTTCCAGCACTGGAGAGAGCCCTCCGATCTTGTTTATGCCGGATACATTTCCTACGTTAAAGTAAGTATTTACTTGCTCGTCGGCTTCCTTTCCTCCGCCTTTGCCGAGCAGGTTTCCGAGATGGAGCAGGAGCTCCGCTTAAAGGAGCGGCTTTCGTATCTGGGGGAAATGACCGCGCAGCTTGCACATGAAATCAGAAATCCTTTAATGGCCATAACCGGCGCCGTACAGTTGATCAGCCGGCATATCAAAAACGCGCTTTCGGAGACGGATCTAAAACTCATCCAAACCGTTGAGAACGAATCGGGACGTTTAAACCGTCTGCTGGAGGAAATTCTTGATTATACACGTGACGAAAAGTATGAATTTGAAAAAACGCTGCTCGCTTCGATCCTGGATGAGGTTTTTGTATCTTTCAGTCAAAATCCCTCCATAAACAGCCGTGTTGAATTAATAAAATCTTATCAGAAAAACAATCATAAAGTGGAAGCCGACCGGGATAAGTTGAAACAGGTTTTTATCAACGTCATGACCAACAGCTGTCAAGCCATGCCACAGGGCGGGAAACTTTCGGTTGACACTGTGCAGGATGGAAACCTGATTATGATTGCCTTTAGCGATACGGGACCGGGCATGAGCAAGGATCAGCAGAAGAAACTATTCCAGCCTTTTCAATCGGGCAGAAACGGGGGCACGGGCATAGGTCTGGCCTTGGCTCAGAAAATTGTCCGTCAGCACGGAGGTAAAATTACGTATCGAAGCCGGATTGGAAAGGGCAGCACGTTTTATGTTATTCTGCCGTCGGTATAGGGAAATGCCGCATGGATAAGAAACGATTGATGATCATAGACGACGAAGCCTCCATTCTTGAAGTAGTGGGGCGATTTCTCACCCAGGAGGGCCATGAAGTGGCTGCCTTCACGGATGCGAAAACGGCCATTAGCGACCTTGCTGATTTTCGCCCAAATCTGGTCATCACTGACCTGCGTATGACGGATTTAAACGGAATCGACGTTATCAAAGCAGTCAAGAATTTTGACCCGGAAATAAACGTTATCATCATGACCGCTTATGCCTCCGTGGACTCGGCGGTCGAAGCGATCCGCTACGGCGCCAGCGATTACGTGATCAAGCCATTTAAATTCGAAGCGCTCGAACTCTCCATCCAGCGGGCGCTTAGCGAAACGCGATTTATTCCGCTAGCCAAGAAAACGGGAAGTGCATTGCCGGAAAAGTACAACGTGCGCAACCTGATTGGCAGCAGCAAAGAAATGCTTAAGGTTTATGACCTTATCCAGAAATCGGCCAAGACATCGAGCACGGTCCTTGTTACCGGCGAAAGCGGCACCGGCAAGGAACTTGTCGCGCGGGCTATTCATTACAATTCCAAGCGGAAGGCAGGTAATTTTGTGGGAATTAACTGCGCCGCTCTGCCTGAAAATTTGCTTGAAAGCGAACTCTTCGGGCACGAAAAGGGGTCTTTTACAGGCGCTGTTGCCACGAAAGCCGGCCTTCTGGAGCTTGCGCATCAGGGAACTTTTTTCATGGACGAGGCAGCCGAAATCACACTTCCAATACAGGTCAAACTATTGCGTGTTTTGCAGGAGAAGGTAGTCAAACGGGTCGGGGGATTAAAGGATATTCCGGTTGATGTACGGATTATTGCCGCCACAAGCCGGGATCTGCTTCTCGCGGTAAAGGAAGGGCGATTCCGGCAAGAATTATTTTACCGGCTGAATGTCATTCCCATCCATCTGCCGCCGCTTCGTCAGCGAAAAGATGATATCCCAAAGCTGGTCGGCCATTTCATCTCATCCTTCTCAAAGCAAATGAATTTAGGCAAGAAGATCGCGATCCAAGACGGCGCGGTTGAAAAACTTAAGGAATACGATTGGCCTGGGAACGTCAGGGAGTTGGAAAATGTAATCGAAAGAATCCTCGCACTGCTCGAAAACGAGGTGATCGGTACAAAAGAAGTTGACGAAGCGCTTCATCGTGAAATGAACGTAAAAGAACAGCCACCGGCGATTGCGGCACATGATCCATATTCTCTACGCAGTTCCGTCGATGACTACGAGAAAAAGATAATCGAGGAAGCGCTAAAAACCAATAACGGCAATCGTGTAAGAACCGCCAGGCAGCTCGGCCTCACCCGTCAAAATCTCCAATATAAATTAAAGAAATACGGTTGGGTGTAGAGCAAAATTTTTTTACAAATTGAACTAATGTCTTTACGCCGGAAGCCTCTTGTAAATCAGCGATGTTGAAGACCCGCATCAAAATAATTCTGTAAGTTGCTATAATAAAAAGAGTTACGGATATTCTGATTGTAGAAATGAAGTTTTGGCATGCCGCTTGAATAAAGAACATGTCAGATTGTGCCGATCTTTGGGAGCAATCAGGCAAAAGTCAATGAAAGTCGAAAGGACGTGAACATATGTTAACCAGGATGAACAAAAAGGGGTTTACTCTCGTAGAAATTATGATCGTTGTTGCGATCATCGGGCTACTCGCTGCCATTGCCATTCCGAACTTACTGCGTGCCCGCTTGAACGCCAACGAATCGGCTGCAAAGGGTTCCTTGAGAACACTGAGCACTGCGATGGAAAGTTACCGCGCGGCACAAGCAACGCCAACTTATCCAGCAGCACTAACGTCGCTATCAAGCGCTAATCCACCTTATATCGACAGCGTACTTGCGAACGCGGGTAGTGGATCGGGCAAGCAGGGATACAATTTCGTACTGACCGCTGGCGCGACAACCAACCAATATTGTGTAAGAGCTGCACCGGTGACAGCGAACGTAACCGGTGTGAACACTTTCACGGTAGATCAGACCGGCGTGATATTCAGTGGCGCTACTTGCGCAGCAACTGGTTCTACAGGAGGAACTCCGATAGAAGGGTAGTAATACGAGTAAGCCCGCCAAGAGCCAGGGTAGCGAAAGTTACCCTGGCTTTTTTATTGCCTCTTGATTCAGAGCGCGAGAGGAATAAGAGAAAGACTGCTTTCGTCAAAAATGAAAAAAGAGTAATTTGGAAAATACTTTTTGAGCTTTGCGTTTTCCGCGCCTCGGTCCCGCGCAAAAACAACGGCACTATCCAAGGTTGGAACGTTGTCGATCAAATCCCAATCCAGATTATGCGTTTCGGCATACCGGACAAAAACCACGGCTTTTTCCGCATGTGCCGCCTCGACGATGCCGTTCACATATATCTTTAGCGCCCGGCCGTCACTCACCCATTGACTGGTGCTATTCAGAAACATAACGGAACTCACGGCCAAACAAAAACCTCCAACGAAAAGATAACTCCGCCACCTGCCCGAGGGAATATTTCCCACCGCGCGGACCAATGTATCCGCAATGGCCATAAGCACCAACGCAGACGCTTCATAAAGATAGTTGGATCCAAACCCGATAAGGCCGGGGTACCAATGCGGCACATAAATTGCTTGCAACGAAAGAAAAATGCAGAATATCGGCCAATGCCACGGATTTTTCGCCCGGAGTTCAATCAGCCAAATCAAAATAAAGAATAGCCCGACCGCAACACCCGGAAAAATCCATTCGATAAAAAATCCTAGACGCGCACCCGCGATCAGGAAACCGTCCAGAAGCTTGTGGTTATGGTAATATTCATTCATCCGCCGGTCAACCCGAGGACCATTTGCTTCATCGCGATATTTCTCCCATGTATTAAATCCATAGCGGTGGTAAGGCGCGTGTATTTCCGAATACAGCTCAAAAGGTGTTTTGGTGTATGAACCCGTAACGGCTTTGTTGTAAATGCCGTAAGCGGCAATGCTCAACGCAACCACCGCGCCCCACATCAGCATTTCCTGGAAAGTCCTTCGCGTTCGTTCTTTCGAAGCGCACCACAAAATCATGACGGCGATCGGAAATGCAATGCCCACCGCGGTCGTCGGTCTCGTTAAAAATGCCAACCCCCAAAAAAAACCGCTGAAAAGAATCCACAAGATTCTGCCCGACTTCCGCTTCCGCCATTTGACAAATCCATACATGAAGAGCAGGAGAAAGCAGGCAGAACTCAAATGGGACAATAAGAAACAGGATTGAATTACAATTTGCGGCGAGAACGCAACCAGCGGAACGGCAAGGTACGCAGTCCTTAACCCAAACATTTCTTTTGACAGGAAAAATACGATCGCCAACTGAAGGCCGTAAAAGAAAACAGGATTCAAATAGGGCATCTTAAAGAATTCAAACGGAACAAGTGTCAACGCAAACCCGGGAAAGTACTTCGATGCAAATATGCCTTCATTAATGATGTGGTAGGCGTCGAAGAAAAGCCTCTCGGGATGCGTTAGGTTCACAACCCGCCCCAAGAGAAAAGTTCTGGCCTGGAAAAGGTAACTCATTTCGTCGTGAATGGCGGGGACAAAATAAGAGCTGTAATAACTGTAGAACCCAACCAGCGTAGTAGCGAGCAGGGTAAAGATCATCACGAAAATATGATTGTCATTCCCGCGTAAGCGGGAATCCAGTGTACTAGACCACCACTTTCGCGGGGGTGACAAATTTATCGAACCGCTTCTGGAAAACCATGCGTTATTTTTCCCTGCGCATCGGACTTCGTTCAACGCGAAACCTTTCTATGCCGATACATCATTATGCTGCATCTGACCCTGGCTTTAGGATTCATCGCCATTGTAATTTCAGGAAGCGCCTTCCTTGGCCGCATGACTGTTCGCAATAAAAGCATTTTTGAAATTCCGAACCTCGATACTTGTCTTCGAATAGGGATTGGTTCACTGATTCTTTCTCACAGTTTATTGTTAATGACGTGTACGCAATTAATTTCAAAAACATCGCTGGCGGTGTTGCTCACTATAATATCGGTATTCGCCGTCATAGAGATTACACGATATTTTCTGCCTTGGCTTATCGCGAGCACCTGGAAACTCGGCTCCCGACGAAACGCACTTTTTGCGGTATTTTTCTTGCTTTACAGTTTATGGATCATTGTGTTTTCGATGCTCCCTCCGTCCGACCGGGATGAGCTGATTTACCATCTTGCGGTTCCAAAAGAAATTTTCCGGAGCGGAGGTTTCAAGCTCTTCCAAGACAATATTTATGCCTATTTCCCCCAATTGGGTGAAATGTTTTTCCTGTGGGCGAGGGGAATATTCAATGAAACTATTGCTGAAATAGCGTCAAAACTGCATCATGTTTCGTTCGGGTTCCTGACGGCTCTAGCTCTGTACTCGTATTCGCGCAGTTTTCTCCCGAAAACTTATTGCTTCCTAGCAACGGTTGTTTTTCTGACCGTCCCATCCGTCATGCAAGTAATGCCTCTCGCCTATGTCGATATGACTTTCACATTTTATTCCTTCATAACGCTTGTCTGTCTTTTGCAGTTTCTAGAATCTCCGCGGGTATCCTACGCTATTCTCATGGGTGCGCTTGCCGGGGCCGCGGCATCCACAAAATACACGGGTATTTCGTTTGCCGGTCTGATCATCTGCGTAATTCTCATTTACCAGCTCGCACGAAAAGAAAAGCGCTACGCCCGCCACATTCCAACAATCATTTTAAGCTTTGGTTTTGTATTCGCACCTTATCTGGTTCGCAACTTTTTCTGGACGGGCTGGCCGCTTTTTCCATTTCCATTTTTCGGCAAACAGCTTTCGAGCGGCCTAAATTGGGATTTGGATCGTGCGCAGCTCTATATTCAATTCTTGGCCTCATTCGGAACACGCTCGGGTGGAACTCCGTTACTAGACGACATTCTCGGCCCTGTTCTGGTTTTTCTTAAAGCGCGGTTCAATGAGCCCCGATTCTACGAAGGCGTCCTCGGGCCGATTTTTCTCATGATTCCGATTGTCCTGTGGAAAAAAACGATCCGCCCGCCCTTGAAAGCCCTTCTTTGTTTTACCGGGCTCTTTTTTTTCTACTGGACATTCACTACCAAGCAGGTGCGCTTTCTATTCCCCATTTTACCCGTTCTCTGCTTTCTGCTGGTGTTTGGGATCGCGGAGTCCAAGCGAAAAAATATTCTTTCTTTTCTAGTTGTCCCGCTTCTTTTATTCAATTTGCACGCCGGCGTAAAAGAATCCTTGCAAAAGCAACCGCTGCCGTATCTTGCCGGTTCCGAGTCGCGCAGCGCGTATCTCATCCGGCAATGGCCGGGTCTAGTCATGTATTTTGATGCCAATAAGCGGATTGGCGTGGAGGAAACAGTTTATCTAGTCAATATGAAAAACTACGTTTATTATCTGGATTGCTCTTGGCGGGCCGATTTTATTTTTGAGCGCTGGTGGCTTGAAAAAGCGCTGGAGCTAAACGCGAACACCTCGGAATTTCACGCCGCGCTGCGTTCGCGGGAAATCACGCATATCTTGCTCGACACCGAATTCATACGCTCCGACTTATGGGGCCTTGAAGGCAAGGGCAGGGAACGTTTCCAGAAGCTCTTGACCGCCCGATCCTTTGAAGTATCGCAATCCGGACCTTTTTCTCTTCGCAAACTCGTTTAGATTCCCATAAAGATTTGACGCGCGCGCATTTTTTCGCACAGGTGACGCTTAAGTCGCATACGGCCGACCGCTTAGTGCATAATCTTGAAGAACTTACTGTAAGTTTTGTAAATTCTGCAGTTGCTCTAAAGTTTTCCGGCCCAGGGTCGATAATTTCTACAGGTTAATCAACTCCAATTTCAGTTTCAACCAAGGGTGCATGTGGTCGCGCAGCATGTCGTAAGCGCACAGGAAGTCGCCTCGTCATTCAAGATTACTGTGTCACTCATCAATTTCTATACCAACCTCGGCCTTCTCGAAGTATTTGATCGAAAAGGACGGGGAAACAAGCGTTACTATTTATTGCCCGCCGTTGAACACCGTCTGCAAATCATAAATGAAATGAAGCGCCGCGGATTCCCATTACGACTGATTCAGGAATCACTGCACCGCGAGCAATCCTAAAAGGAGCGCAAACATGATGAAATCCATATTCAAGTCGAACGAAAACATTTCCGACGCGGCTGTGGCAGAGCCGCTTGCTCCGGTCGATGTCATTCCAGCGGAGGCTCCCGTTACCGCGGCGGAGACGGCGCCGCTATCCCCACAGACCATTACGGCACCACAAACAGCGGAGGAAAGCACGCCGGAAATCGATGCAGCCGATGCGGATAAAGTCAAGCCGCCGACTCCGAGAAAATTTGGGCCCATTTCACCTTCTGAAATCATTGCCGTCGTCAATCAAAAAGGCGGATGCGGAAAAACAACCACCGCCATTAATTTGGGCGCTTCGCTTGCGAAAAAAGGGCAGCGCGTGCTTTTAATCGACCTTGACCCACAGGCGCATGCCACGCTTGGGCTAGGCATTAAAGTTGCGGAAGGTGTAAAAACCATCTATGAGGTTTTGATGGAACAGACCACGCCGGCAGCGGAAGCTATCCATCCGACAAAACTGGAAAAATTCCACATTATCCCGGGCAACACCCGGCTGTCATCGGCGCAAATAGATCTGCTCAGTTGGGAGGGGAGGGAGCAGGTTTTGAAATCAAAACTCCTTCCTTGCCTCAGTGCGTACCAATGCATCATCATTGACTGTCCTCCCTCACTGAGCATGCTGACCATTAACGCACTGGTTGCAGCACATAGAATGATTGTGCCCATTCAAACGCATTATTTTGCGCTGGACGGCATGAAACAGCTTTTCGCCACGGTGGATCAAACGAGGAGCCATTTCAATTCCTCCTTAAGCGTGCTTGGGATTTTAACGACCATGGTTGACCCGCGTACAAACATCTGCAAGGACATGATTGCTGCCATCCGCGATTATTTTAAGAATGAAGTGTTTATAAGCAGCATCAAGATGAACGTAAAACTCATTGAGTGCTCCTTATACGGAGAGCCTGTAATTACGTACGCGCCTTATTCAATCGGAGCATTAAGCTACCTCGAACTTGCGGATGAGGTTCTTGAAAGGCTGCGCGCTCCGGTTTTTCAGACAGCCGCCTAATGTATGCCCGAAGAAGAAGCAGGTCCGCCAAAAAAAGAGAAGAAGCAAAGGCCTTCGGCACGTGAAATCGTCAGCTCGATTTTTGAAGGCAAGAAGGAGCAGGAGAGCACCCCCCAAGAAGAGTCTGCTCTTTTCCGTAAAAGCACCTCCTCGGTTCCTCCTCTGCCTCTGGTGCCCACTCCACCTGCTCAAGCGGCAAAAACCAGCGGCGGAATCAAGCTGGCGGCAAAACCGCGAAACCGGATGCTGCGTACTGCCAGAATTCTTGCGAAGCGCGTTTTTTATGCAAAGCGGAGGCCGTTCGCTATTCCCAAAGCGGGCCGATGGACTGCCTATAGTGAATACCCCGTGGGTATCGAAATTGGAGCGACGGCGGTTAAAGCCGTACAGCTTGCAAGTCAAAACGGAAAATGGGAATTGATCAATTGCGCCATCAGACCACTACGCCACAACGGAACAATTTCTATGGAAGACTCGCTTAAAGAATTAAAGTCAGCGCTGGCGGATATCTTCCCGGATCCGCGCGCGCATTTGTATGCCGCATCAGCGTTTACAGATCCAACTTCTACAACACAGGTAATCAAATTACCCCAGATCCCGCAAGCTGAAATGAAGCGGGCGGTCGCTTGGGAACTTCAGGAGAAATTTTCTATGCGAAGCGACGATTGGTACTTTGACTTCGCACCGCTTAACCCGCTGCCGGGATCACCGCAAAAGGAAATCCCGGTGCTCATCGCGGCCGTACCTAAAAGGGAATTGCGCATACACACCGATATTCTCAAGTCCGCCGGACTGCTTCCCGCCTCAGTTGAAGTTAAACCGCTGCCTACTCTTGACCTTCTGGCCGGATATCCATGGCCCTCCGAAGATGCCGGCCTGCTCGTAGAGCTAGGCGCCGAAGCCAGTTATGTGGTGATCATGGTCAACTCGCAGCTCACATTTATTCACAGTTTGGAGTTTACCGGCGGAATATTGACCAAGGTCATTCAAGGTATTTCGGGACTTAGCCATAAAGACGCTGAGCAGTTCAAATGCAGGGTTGGCCTTTCGCGCACTACACCATCCGCTTCAGGAACGGGAGAGGTTCCGCAGGAAAACCTTGATCAGGAACACCAGGCGTATTTGGCTTTACGGCCCTTTGTGGACCGGTTCATTACAGAAATCGAGCAGGTTTTTAAGTATTACTCATTCCGTGTTTCTATGTCGGAGGTGCGGTCTTTTTCCAAAATTGCTTTATGCGGAAAGACGGCCAATCTCAAGGGGCTTAAAGAGCTTCTGGAAGAAAAACTAAACATACCGGTTTCTTTTGTTGACAGCTTTGCCAATGTCAATGTTGATCACTCCGTATTCAACCCGGCAGAACTTGAAGCCGAGTCGTTGGGGCTTGTTACCGCCATGGGACTTGCGCAACAAAAGATGGTTTATGAATGAGACGGCTTAATGTACTGCCGCCGGAACTTTCTGGTATTCGGTTACCCTGGTGGCACGGTGACCCGCTTCTGCTGTGGGGACGCAGGAGCTGTATGGCCTTGGCACTTGGTTTTGTTATGGTTGTGGTTACACAGCAGGCTCGGCTTTTTGCTTATGAACGGAGCTACGCGCACGTGAAAGAACTGGAACAAAAAGTTAATCTTCAGTTACTCGAACAGCGGGAACGGGCTGCGTTGATTCAGTCAAGCCTGGAAAATCTCGAGGGTGAGCGGACGCTGCTCGAGCAAAAATTGAGATTTATCCTCAAACAGCAGCACAAGGGGCCGTTTTGGTCAATTATCCTGACCGATATCGCAGAATTGCTGGGCCCATCCATGCGCCTCGGCGAATTCGAGGGCACGCCCGATCAAATAACGCTCGAAGGTCATGCTCCGAGCCCGCAGGAGATTAACACCTTGATCGGGGAGCTAAATCGGCTGGAGCGGTTTAACAGCATTCGGCTGAATTTTACCGAAGCAGAACAAAAAGAAAAGATGCATGAATATCGGTTTGAAATTTCCGCTGGGCTCCGTTAAGGAAAAAATTAGAAGCTATGCCGCGCCATATCCGTGGGTAACAGAGTTCATATTCGGCCGGCAGGGAAAAATCGCCTTTTTGGCTTCGGCAGCCTTCGTTATCATCGGGATCGGCTATGGACAGTTTTACGGACCGATGTCCAGCAAGCTTGAGCGTGTACAAAAAAGACTTGAGCAGACCGCGAAAAAAATAACCGATTTGAAAAACGCATTTCCGGACGTTGTTAAAGAGCAGAAAATGCTGGAAGAAAAAGACAAATCCCTGGAAAATATCCGAGAGCGGCTGCGGCAGGAAGAAAAACGGCTTCCGATGCGTACGGAGCTTGACCAGGTTCTCGCACAGATCACCAATGCCAGCGGAGGTCCTTCGGTGTCCATCGTCTCCGTCAAACCCGCTGGTGAGAAGAAAAAGACCCCGGGCAAGAAATCTGCCGAAGAAGTCTCGTTTTATCCCGTGGAAACGTTCGAAGTGGAACTCTTAAGCCGCTTTTGGGATCTGCTGGGTTACTTATCCCGCCTAGAGCAGGTATCACCCTATTTTTCCTTTCCGTTACTCATGGTCGATGCCGTCAAAACCAAGACCGCTTATCCGTTAATCCGGCTGCATGTAGCAACATTATTAAGGGAAGATGCAATCGCCGGGGACCGCACCCAAGAGATTTTTGATCGAGAAATCGAGCCTCTCAAACGCCAAATCGAAGAAAAAGATCCCTTCGGTACTGCGGCAAAAGCGCTTGATAGTGACACGGCCAACCAGAAATTTAGACTTTCCGGCATCATCTGGCGAGGCGGGGAAAAGGTGGCCATTATCAATAATGAAGCACTCAGGGAAGGCGACCATCTCGGCAGCGCCACATTGCAAAGCATAAGTGACGATAAAGTGGTTCTTAAAGAAAATGGTTTTCAACACGAGCTTACCATATCCACATGAAATCACGCAGGTCAATGAATAGACGACCAGCATTCCTTCTAGCGGCTAGTTTTCTCGGCATTATCATTTCGAGCCGTATCGCTACGTTTGCCGAATCAAAAGGAACGGATCAAGCACCTGCCGCTAGAACGCAGCAAACTGCCCAAGAACAGCAGGAAACCAAAACCGAAGTTGTCGACCCGGCATCCGGCCCGGAACAAACCGCCGAGCAGCAGCAAATAAAAGAAACAAAACAACCTGAAAGCAAGCTGATGCCCGAACAACCCGCGCCGAGCAACGAGACCAAAGATACACCTAAAAATGCCGTACCGCCGGCGGATTCCAAAATTCTTGTCTCGTTGGATTTCAAGGAAGCGGAAATCGCTGACGTGCTAAGCGCCTTAGCTAAAGCCTATGGCCTGAACATTATTGCCGGCAAGGAAATTACCGGGAAGGTCTCTGTCAGCCTTAAAGATGTCACGCTGGAGAAAGCGCTTGAGGCGATTCTCGGTTTGAACAAGTACGCCTATATTATGGAAGGAAATATTATTACCATCGTAGCGGAAGACCAATCTTTAAAAACAGAGGTGCTGCGGCTGGAGTTTTCGGAAGCCTCTGACGTGAGCGATTTATTTAAAAACGTCATGACCGAGGCCGGTGACTTGAAAATCAATGAGAAGGTGAACGAGTTAATCATCACCGACACCGCTAGCGGGATAGAGAAAGCAAAGGACTTACTGTATAAAGTTGACATACCGCCGCCGCAGGTCATCATCGAAGCCAAGTTGGTTGATATCGATCCAAAAGATCTGGCGAATTTGGGCGCGGACGTTGATATCAATTACTCCGCTGTTCTATCCGAAGGTACGCATACGTGGAATTTTGACTACAATTTGCCCGGTCCTTCCGGATCTTTGAGCGGTGACGATATCGTGTCATCGTTCACAACGCCCCTTTTTACTCCTTCCAACTCGTTTACGTTTGACTCGCTCATGCAAAAAACAAAAGCCAATCTGCTTTCCGCCCCGCGCGTGGCGGTTTTAAATAATCAGGCCGCGAAGATCGTTATCGGTGAAAAAGTAGGCATTCGTGAGCAGACGCAAACGGCAAGTGGTACCATAGAAAGCGTCCGCTTCGTAGATGTCGGCATCACGCTTAAAGTAACCCCCACTATAAACAGGGCGGGCTTTGTTACCATGGAAATAACGACAGAGGTCAGCTCGATCAGCAGTTTCGTCGACAATTTACCGCGGATTACCACGCGGGAAGCCTCCACCTTTGTGCGCGTTCCGGATCGCCAAACCATCGTCATCGCGGGCCTGCTCAAAGATGAGTATTCAGAAACGGCTTCATCGCTTCCGCTTTTCAGCCATATCCCCATTTTGGGACAGATCTTAGGCAACTTTGCCAACAGCCGCGAGACTAAGGAGCTCGTGATTTTCCTGACGCCGCATATTCTTTATTCAGCCGATCGAGTGAATCCGGAAGACAAAGAAGCGCTTGCCCGCCAACTCGAGGAAAAGGACGGCGCCGAAATTAAACATGAGCAGCTTATTTCTCCTTTTAGAAAAGATGGGATTCAAGACGCGCTCGACTTACCGGTGACTCCCCACGAAGCGCAAGATAAAAACTATTTCGAACGGGCAGAATGGTTTGAAAATGCGGCAAGGCATAAATATGATTCGCGGCGCTTCCGTAACGTTCAGCGTCAATACTATCGGGAAGCGGCCAGCTCCTATCATCGGTTTGCTGAAGCCCATCCGAAAGATGCTTTAGCAGATGACGCTCTCAACCGCTCAGCCGAACTTTACGAATCGAAGTTGAATAATCTCCCGCAAGCTTATGAAGTCTACCGTTACATTGTCACGGAGCAGCCGGGCAGCGGTTATGCCGATAACGCCCTTCGTCAAATGGAAAAGCTCAAAAAAAGAATGGAAAGCGAAGCCAAGCGGCTCGAAAAGCGCCAAAAAGATTTGCACGAGCGGCTGGATATACTTGAAGTATCAACCGAAGAGGTCGGGAAATTAGCACATGCCGAAATTCCGGTATCGGGCACGTGATCGATTTGGGTCATTATTAGCGGGAACGGTGCAAGCCGATGGGCGGATGGTACTTGCACAGAACTTAAAACGGCTCGGTTATAATGTCATTTCCATTTCAGAACCGCACCCTATCGAAAAAGCCTTCGATCGGTTTACGCAGCGGATCAGGGGAATTCCGCGTCAAGAAGTACTCGTGGTCACGCGGCAGTTAGGCGCCATGCTAGGCGCCAACATTCCAATTCTGACGGCGCTTGAAAGCTGTGCAGAACAAACACCGATTGACAAGCTCCGGCAAATTCTCCGGCATATCACTGATGAAATCCGCGCCGGCCGGGCACTCTCCCAAGCCTTAGCGTTATACCCCAAGATATTCTCAAACCTTTTCATCAACCTGGTGCAGGTGGGGGAAAATACCGGCGGTCTTGATGAATCGCTTACACGATTATCCGAATTGGGCACACGTGAACAGCAGCTTCGCGCAAAAGTCCGCTCTGCATTTACGTACCCGATCGTGCTTCTCTTGGCAGGTATTGCCGTCGTTGTCTTCCTTCTCGTCCGAATCATCCCGCAATTTAGTCAGATTTTTCTTTCCTCGGATGTTCCGCTGCCACTTCCGACAAAAATACTGCTGTCCTTTAGCGGTTTCCTTCAAACATTCTGGTGGCTCATCTTAATCGCCCTTCTTGCCGCCGGTTTTGCCCTCCGCCGGCTCTGGTTTACAGAAACCGGCCGTTACTACATCGGCTTATTTTTTCTCAGACTCCCGATCGGCGGTGATTTGATCCTAAAAGCGATCATTGCGTCGCTTACCCGCTCACTGGCCGTGCTAATCCGAAGCGGCGTGCCCATTCTGCAGGCCTTAAAAATTGTGGAGCAGACCATGGACAATCTGGTCATTGTCCGAGTGCTTCAAAATGTACAGGGGCAAATTACCGAGGGCAAGAAATTAACGGAACCGCTGGCTATGAGCGGTTTTTTTCCGCCGATGGTTATTCAAATGCTTTCCGCGGGCGAAGATTCCGGAAAACTCGATCAAATGCTGACGGACATCGCGGACTTCTACGATATAGAGGTGACCACGACCGTTGATAATTTGACATCCCTGCTTGAGCCCGTGCTTCTGTTGATGATGGGAGGCGTTGTGGCATTTATCGCGCTTTCCGTACTGCTGCCGATATTCAACTTGGTAAAGGTCTTCAGAAAATGACAGAAACAATGGTGGTCATCCCCGCGAAAGCGGGGATCTAAATCCTGGATTCCCGCTTTCGCGGGGATGACGAAGCTTGAGGTAAATATGAAAATAAATTTTTTTTACAAGATACATGCAGCTATACTTTTGATCGTGTTTATGTCGGCCACTGCGTACGCTTTTCTCGGCGGGTTAAAGTGGACGGGCACCATCGAAGCAAGAGTGGATAAAGTAACGTGGGAGTACCGGGTGATAAGCCTAACCGATGCCAAATTACCGGTATTTGAAAACGAATTAAATGAGCTTGGCCGCGATGGCTGGGAGCTCGGAGCGCTGGTTACAACGCAAACCGGCGGCTACTATGTGATGAAAAGACCGCAGTCTGCGTAGCCAGGGCGCCGCGCCGACCGCGCAGTACCCCGCCTACGGTTTAGGCAATGACATAGGAGGGCAAATGAAAAAAGGATTTACCCTATTAGAAATTCTTATCGTCGTAAGCATCCTGGCCATTCTCGCCATGGCGGTCATACCCAATTTCATCGGTTTTGATTCGGAAGCGCGCATTGCGGCGACAAAGAGCAATCTGGATATGCTTCGATCGCGAATCACTTTGTTTCGTGCAAAGGAAGGCCGTTATCCCGAATCGCTGGAAGAGCTGGTCACCGAAACGTATAACGACGTCGGCATTGAAAAAGAGTACCTCGAGGAGCTGCCGGCCGAATTGATCAGTGATAAAAAGGGAAATAATACTTACGATGATCTGCCGCTAAGTGATCCTGTCCCGAATGACGGTGGTTGGGTTTACATAACGGACAAGGCGAAAGTGCTGGTGGACATTACCGATGAGCTGGATCAGGATTGGGGGGACTACAAAGGGGAAATACCAAGCAAATGGTGAGGGTAACAAGTAACAGGTAACGGGTAACGAAATAAGCAGCCTTTCACTTCCACATGAGCAGACGTAATTTCAATAGTACAGTTAGCAAGGCCTGCGTTGCGTCTACTCGCTCTCGTTACTCGTTACGCGTTACTCGTTACCGTTTGTTGTCAAATCGCCGCGGCGCTATACTTCTCGTAGCCCTCATCGGGTTAGTTTCTCTTTCTATGTTCGGCGCAGCACTGGTTTCCATGGTTTTCTGGCGCTCGGAAATGATGATGCTCGATTATGACCGGCTCAAAGCATTCTACGTAGCTGAGGCGGGCATCAGCCAAGCCATTCATGAGCTTAAGACGGATTACGATCCCGACAGTAACGGACCGGGAAACGTATCCGAAACACCTTTTGACGACGGCGTGTTCGAAGTTGTTTATCATCCGATCGAGCGAACGTTGACCTCCCAGGGAATCGTAAATGATACGACGCGGACGATTCAAATCGCATTTGCCCGGCAAACTCAATAATTTTTACGCCTTCTCGTATCTGGAAATACTTCTCACGCTCCTGATTCTTTCCATTTTTTTCCTTCCCTGCATGGAAATGTTTTCGCGAAGCGTGGCGCAGTTAAATTACATCTCCGAGATGAACACGGCGTTAGCGCTGGCGAGAGAGGGGATGGAAAGAATTCGAAACTTCCGGCTTTCTGAAAACCAGTTGATAGCGCGCGGAGATGCTTATTTTCCTCTGGCCGATGAACCTCCCATCGAGTTGAATGGTTCCCGTTGGCGCATTCACCAGTATTTGGACGAGGGAACCGATCCGCTTAAAATTCATGTTGCTGTCTTTAAAGATGAAATCCTGACCGAACCGCTGGTCTCATTAGCGACATTGATCGAAGATGTCAATACATAAAACTATCCGGAAGTTATGAAAATTGCTAAGAACGGCGTAACGCTGGTAGAGCTCCTGATTGCAATAACGCTAACAACCATCGTGGGAGGAGCCATCGGCATGATTTTTAACGCCGCCATGGAAACCTGGCGATTTGGTGATGAAATGGCCTCTATTGAAGCGATGATCCCGGCGCTCGTCAATCAAATCAGTGAAGGAGATTACGTAAGCCCCGGCATCGTAGATGCTCTGGTCGTTACGGAAGCTTCCGCACATTCCATCGGCTTTGTGCCGCTTATTATGGAATATTTCGAGCCCGACCGGTTTCGGAACGAAGAGCAAACATTTCCTCTTTCATACCCATACCTTAAAGGCTCGCCGGTCCCCAAAGGACAAATTCGCGCAGAAGATTCTGATTCTTTTAGAAATATTCGGACTGCTTTTTTGCCCGGCGACGCAAAAGACCCGCCGGAAGAACATGACCGCGTGCAGATCCTGGATGAATTGCCGGACGGCGCACAGCTGCGCGTGATATACCGGCCGGATCACCTAAAAAATCCGCTGACGATCATGCGCATCCATTGGGACGATGCGAAAGGGGAAATTACCCGTGATTACCTGGGAAGTTCGGAAGTCCTCGGAAAAAATAGTTTTGGCGTTTCGTTTATGGACACTCGATTTCAGTATTTCTCCAACGTTAATCTGGAAATTCAGCCGCTGGCCGGAGAAGAATTTCTCGAAGACGAACAACGGCAGCAAATTACCGCGGCAAAGGTTTTAATCAGCGGGAAAAAGGGAGCGACAAAAAAGACCATCATGCAATTCATGAACATGAGAAATTTGGGCTGGGCCGCATCCGGAATTGTCCTGACGGAAGGCACCGAGGTTGTTATCCCAAACAGCAGGGCGATTCGATCGCTCGCAATCGTAAACATCACGGGCGTTAAAGAGAAATCCATGCTGACTTTTGAAATTGAGTCATCAACCGGACAGCCCTGGCTGGCGCGCCTTAAGTTTGATTTGATCGAGGAACAGCCGGCTTTAATCGATTATGTCATTGAATATCCTGTAGGGAAAAATGTGCTTACACGCCCCGTCTTTTCGCCGGTTGCCAAAGGATTTGATCTGCTCACATTTGACGAAACGGGCCGATATGATTATGATGACGATCCCGCTATGGACGACGTTGTGACATTTGATGATGAAACCGTTACATTCCGGGTAACCGAAATGGGGATCGGCGGTGCGGCGCTTTATGTCCGGCCGTAAAATTTGATGCCGTAGGCGGGGCTTCCCGCCCCGCAAGATGCCCGGACTGCAAATTTAATATGCAAAGAACGCGAGAAACCGAACTTATTGACTTCGCGAAACATGGAGATCATGCCGCCTTTGCCGAGCTTGTTCAAAATCTTCAACCGCAGCTTTACCGCACGATTTACCGCTTTGTCGGAAACGCCGAAGAAGCGCGGGATATATTGCAGGAATCCCTGCTCAAGGCTTATCAAGCCATAAACACGTTCAGGGGGCAGTCCGGTTTCTACACATGGCTCTACCGGATAGCCATTAGAACCTGCTATCGGGAAATGAACAGCCGGCGGTTCCGCGTACAGCAAACGGCCGAAAGCATATCGTCCCAGACGGCGGACGAACTAGTAGAAAGGGCAAAACGGGAGTTCATTTCGAGGCAAAAATCACCCCGCGAGCAGACGGAACAGAAGGAAAAAATTGAGCAGGTGCGCCGCGCCATTAAATCCCTTCCGCCGAAGTATTACGAAGTCATTGTTCTGCGCGACCTTGAGGAATTCAGCTATGAAGAAATTTCGAAAACGCTCGATATTTCTATAGGAACGGTCATGAGCCGTCTAAACCGTGGACGAAAGAGACTCTTGGCAAAGTTAAAGCAATCCAGTTTGAACAGGGAAAATACCGGATAACCTATGACATTAAGAAAACTTGTGCGCAAGAATTGGATTTCTGTCGGGGTCGTTATTTTATTCGCGGTTGTCCTGATCGCGTATGCAGTGCGGCGAAAATCCGAAAGCGCTTTGCGCATGTTTCAAGCTGTTGCAAAACCCCGCCAAGCAATACCCGTTGAGGTGACTACGGAAGACCGCGACGGCGACAAGAAACCGGATGTCTATTACTATCGCACCGACGGGAAGCTATTCAGAATTAACAGTGATCGCAATTACGACGGCAAACTGGATGAGTGGATCGATACCGTCGGCGAACATTGGCAATTCCGAAAAGCGGACGAAAATTTTGACCGAGTCGTCGACGTAACCGAAACGTTCTCCGCGCACGGCAGTTTGACAGTAAGGGAACGTGATCTTGACCGCGATAATGTTTTTGATTTCAAAGAGTTCTTCGATGAAAGCACACGACTTGAACATTCGGAGCAGGATACCAACGAAGACGGTAAACCGGATGTGTGGAAATATTACAAGGATGGTAATCTTACACACCGTGAAATTGATTCTAATTTTGACGGTAAACCCGACCGCACACAGACATTCGACGAAAAAGGCGAGCTGGTCAAATAGCCTTTCTTTCAGCCCGAAAATAAGTTCTCTTACTTGAGTAAAAAAAATGGAATAAATAGAGCACGGCCTGCCTCTAACCTTTTAGAGATCGAAAGGGTTTGTATGCAAACAGGATTCAGCAAAAACGACGAAAAAGAAATTAAAGAAGCCCTGGAAGTCCTTAAGCAGATGGAGGCTCCAGCTTTTAAAGCCATCTCGGTAGAAGAAGTGCTAGCCGCCGCTCCTCTGCCGCGCGCGCCTTTCGTTCCTGTACTTTCCCCCCTGTGGTCATTCCCACTACTTACCTGCGCAATTGCGGTTATTATTCCCTTTCTGGCAAAATCACCAAATTCCGTTTCGACCGATCTGACGACTTCGTGTCTTGTCCAATCGGTATCAGGCAAAGATGCGCTCGTCCGTTCAGCCGCCGGCAAGCAGCAAGCGCACGCCGGTATGTTTCTTGAAGAGAGCTCAAACATAAAAACGGGGCTGGAATCGGAAATGCGGCTTCGTGCCGGAAAAGAGGTTGAATTGGTTCTCACGGAAGATTCCGATCTTGAGTTGACGCAGCTCCGCACAAAAGCAAACGATCTTTCCAAAGATTACATTCTGACTCTCCATGACGGACATATTTATTGCGAAGTAAACCGTGGCAATAAAATGGTCGCCCTAAACATTGTTACGCCTGAAGCACATTTTCAAGTGTGGGGGACAAAGTTTGAAATTGTCCGGAAACCGCAAATGGGAAGTCACATCGGCGTAATAGAAGGTGATGTTCTTATAACACCAAAGGCAAAAGGTCTTTCAACTTTTCATTTACTCGGAGGATTTCAGACTCAAATTGCCCCAGGAAAAGATATTAGCGCACCCGTTGTAACGCCACTGATCGAAACATATTATAAGCCATTAACGTCGCCTGAAAGAAATCCCCGCGCAGTCCGACAGGCCCAAAACGGTGGTGATATACTTAGTATTGAAGAAGCGAGCGCGCCTGAGCGTTTTGAATTCGATCATGTTTTTGAAGACAAAGATGCGCTGAAGTAAAAATAATGCAGCGTACTGCTCTTTGTACAATTAGTTAGCTTAGAGAGATTCAAACCGATAAAGGCAAACTTGTCGCGAGACAAGGACGCAAAGCAAACAGCTCTGACGTGTAGTGGCAATCCATGAATTGCCACTACAGAATGAATCAGAGGGCTGAGCTGCCGAAGGTTGAAGCTTTTCGTCATTCCTACGGATGTGTAGGCCGGGCATCTTGCCCGGCAATTCCGGGGCGAGACGCCCCGGCTACGAGGGGATGAAAAGAAACCCATTCGGACCAAAGGTTTGAATGGGTTTTTTAGTTTCAAGGATGAAAGGGTGAAAATGAAAAAAGAATGTAAAGGAGAAATTCAGTTTGAACGCCGCGTACGCAAGACAAGCTACGCGTGGCGCTCAGCGTTTTCATTGATTCTGATCTTACCGCTCCTTGCCGGTTATTCTACACGGAGCGGCACCGCTTCAACCGCGGCGGCACCATCCGTACACAATTTGACGCGAAGCACAGAACTTATCGGCGAACGCACGCTCAATTCTAAAACTTACCTAAATCCCAACGGCACACGAACCAAAAAACTGGTTTCGGGCGCTCTTCACTATCCGGATAGCGCTGGGAAGTGGCAAGATATTGAAACCAATATCGAAAGCACTGAAGGAGATTTCGATTTCAAAAATGTTACCAACTTGTACCAAGTCTGGTTTAGACGCAATATCCAAAAAGCCTTCGTGCAGTACGCCGTTCGGGATCATCGGATCCTTTACGATCTTCCCGACCATCCGGCGTTGGGCACCGTTCAACTTTCGGAAGCTGCCGCAAAACGAAATGAGGTCACTTATCCCAGCGTGTATCCGGGGGTAGATCTTCGTTACACCATTTTACCGGGCGAGCTTTTGGAAGAATTTATCGTTCATGATGTCAAAACGGCGACGAAAATAGAAAACCTAGACCTCGCTTTCGAATTTGACCGTGATGTCACCTACGTTACGCACTCAGACGGCTCCGTCACTTTCCACGATCCCGCCAGTCCCGATGTCATACTTTTCCGCATGCCCAAACCGGTCATGTACGAACTTCGCGAACGCGTTGCCCGGGATGGCACGGAAACACGCTTTGAAAACTACGGCTTGCATTTCGAAATTTTACAAAATGGCCGTGCGTTTACCGTAAAAAAGGTGCTCGACCAAGCCGGCAAAGAATATCTTTTGGATACCGACCGTGTTTATCCGGTTGTCATCGATGCAACAAGCACCTACATCGCCAACGACGTCCAAGCTCAGGCCTACAAGGGCGGAGCAAGCAACGGTGCATTTACACCCGATACCGCTGAATTCACGGCCGGAGAATATGCTGCGATTGACGGGGATGACACTAATTTTGTGCAAACCGATATCGCTACCGACACAAAATATTCTTATCACCGATTTGATTTCACCATCAGCGAAGCGGTTGCCGACATCACACAAGTCGATGTCACGTGGAAAGGCTTTGGCGGTATCTTCGGCGGACTAGCATCCTTCACAGGTGATACGGCCGTTCAAACTTCCAACGGGCCATTGACCATAGAGGAACTGTACGGCCGCAAGCAGGACGGTAAAGATACATTGCCGGACATTTATTTTATGGAGAAGGGAAGCATAACACAGGGACACATCAAAGAAGTGTTCAAGTATCACTGGAGCGGAGATCTGCTCACGATCCGTCTGGCGAACGGAAAAGAAATCAAGGCAACTCCACATCATGAATTTCTTATCGATCCAAACTTAGATATCTACCGCCGCGCGGATGAACTTGAGGTGGGAACCCTGCTCATCGCTCCGGATGGTAATGTGGTTTCGGTTACTGAAATAGACCGAAGCACATTTGATGGCTTTGTGTATGACATTACCGTCGAAGAATTTCATAACTATTTATTGGGCGCTGGTATATTTGTGCATAACACAACGACCTTGGATAGCTACAGCCATTCGCTTTGGGTAAAAGAATCCGGAACCTGGACCAGCAAAGCAAGCGGAACGCAAACGTCAAAACAAACGCTCACCGCTCAATACACAACCAATTTTGCAAATATTATCTCAAGTGGACATATGCATGTCGGTGCACAATCCGGCCTTTCCGCCAGTACTGGCGTCGAATCCACATCGGCGCTCAATTCCTATTACGTGCAGGTTCTCGTAACTTCAACCAGCAGTATTTCAGGAACGCTTTACACGAATGAAGCCAAAACCACAAATGTAGGTTCCGGTGTGACTATGGGACTTTCGCTAAATGGCGGCGTAAAGTCAACTGTCAACACTACGGCCGGCGGTGCGTTTTCATTCACCGGTCTCACCATCGCCGCTAACAATGCCATTACGATTTTCCGCGACGGCGTGGGAAATGAAGCGCTGTATGTCGGTCAAGCGACAGATTCAAATAACATTATCGGTATTGAAATGTACACGGATAAAATTGTTCTTTCGCATAATACCGCAGGCCCCATGACTAATACGCTCCTGGCCACAGCCGACAACTCGGCCGATGACGACATCGCTTACACCATCTCAGGTGCAGGACCCTTCAACGTAACTTTCAACGACGGCTTCGAGGTGTGGATCGAAAGCGCCAAGACCTATACGCCTGGCGGCACGGTTACGGCTGATGACCTCGAGGTCAGGGGTACGGGCACGTTCGCTCCCGAAGCCAATGCCGTCACGATGCACGGTGATTGGACTATGTCCGCGACGGGCACGTTTACGATTAGCGCCGATACCGCCGTAACATTTGCCGGCACGGGCAGCGCGGCAGATCCCGACAGCGCGCTCATAAGCGGCGGCAAGGCGTTTAAGATTCTAGTTATTGATGCCGCGGCAAACGGAAGCACGTACGAAGTCCAGCTTTCCACCAACGCGGTTACCGCCGACAGCATCCGTATTGCCGATGGGGAACTTGACTTAAATAATCTCAACCTCACGGACACAAGCACCAATCCCGCCGCAGGCGCAGCCGGACTCGAACTCTCCGGCGCCACAAGCAAGCTCACGGCCGGTTCCGCAACCCTCGATCTCAATAGTACATTTAATCTCACGGCCGGCTCGGCTGATTTAGGTTCAGCGACCATCAATCTCGATGCCAACTGGACAAACGCCGGCACTACCATTACAGAGGGCACTTCTACGGTTGTAGTAGGGGCTGATGGGATTGTTGGCAATTTTACAATTACACACAACAGCAAGTCGTTTTTCAATTTCACCGTAAACCACACGCAGGCGTTGGCTAGTTTTGACGATGTCATTATCGCGGCGGGCACCTTTGATGTAAATGGTACGCTCACCCTTACCGACGGTACTTTTGACACCAACACTTCTGATCCCACTATTCAGACCGCCGGTAATATCGTAGTTCAGGCGGCATCCAATACGAATGTGGGATCAGGAACCTGGACCATTGATGGAAACAGTACCGTGACCGTCAATGCTACATCCGATCCGTTTGACATTCTGACAATCAATAACGGCGCCACTGCGATATTGGCGGGCTCTTTAGCTACCTACACCGTTACAAACCTCACGATCACCAATGGCAACCTTGATTGGGCCACAAATAATAAAGCGTTAACCATTACCGGAAATATTTCCATTGGCGCGAGCGGCGCTACCACGCCGAGCGCAAGCACTACCGTGACCCATGCGCCTCCAACCGGCACGACCAAAACAATTACCAACGCCGCCGCTGGTACCGTGAGCCTCGGTAATTTTTCCCTTACTCCGGGCAACACTACCACCGCAGTGGTTCAAGTACAAGATTCGATCACCTTCAAAACTATCGTTCTGGCAAGCGATGCTGTGGCCGGCGCACAAAATAACCATTTCAAAATCATACCTAACGATGCGACCGCCGTAACCGCGACGGTTACAGACAGCATTACTTTGCAATCCAATACGCAATTCGCGGAACTTCATATTGATGCTACAAATGGAAATGTGACATTAAAGGTTGGCAGTACGATCACGAACTCTTCCGGCAGCTTCATCATCGACAACTCTGCCAATACAATAATCCTGGAGGGCAGCACCGGCGGTAATCCGGTTGACTTTACGACCACTGGTCTGAATTTTAATACAAAGGCCGTAACTTTTAAGAATGTTGATTACCAGGTAGCGCTCTCACTGAGCGGGGCGGGCAATACACTAACGCTCGGCGACGGTAACTGCGAATTTGACGCGGTCACCATAGGCGCTTCGGCTATCCTCAGTGACGGAGGATTT
The DNA here is from genome assembly GCA_016206925.1 of Candidatus Omnitrophota bacterium. Taxonomy (GTDB): domain Bacteria; phylum Omnitrophota; class Omnitrophia; order Omnitrophales; family JACQQS01; genus JACQQS01. The sequence goes on along the minus strand of JACQQS010000062.1, from coordinate 4,510 downwards.
GCTTTTAAAGTCTCCGGCAACTGGGATAACACCAACGGTGACTACACTTCTTCAGGTACCGTTACATTTAACGGCACAACCGATCAGACCATCACCACGGGCGGTACAACGGCTACAAAAGATTTCACCAATGTAACGTTGAACAACACCGGCACAAGCCCCAACAACGATGTCATCATCTCCGGAAATCTGCTCATCAATGGTGATTTGACAATCACAGCCGGTGATTTGGATTGGGATACAAACGATCCGACCATTACACTCGCCGGAAATATTGCAATAGGAGCAAGCGGCACCACCACGCCGAGCACGACCAGTACGGTTACTCACAATCATACGACCGGTACCACGGTGACCCTCACCAATGCCGCGGCATCTACGGTAAGCTTGGGAATATTTACCATAAACGCTTTGGGATCAACCTCAACTGCTCCCGTTCTTGAAATACAGGATTCGATTACGTTTGCCACATTAACGCTTCCTGACGGCCAACCTACAGTGGATCAATCAACAAAGATTCTTCGTGTTAAGCCCAACGATGCTACAGCGGTAACGGTAACCGCCGATACCATAATTTTAAGCGGATCTACCGCAAAGCTGGATTTGGACGCTGCCAACGGTAATGTAACTTTATCCGTTACGACCACCATCACCAACACAGGGGGCAGTCTTAAGGTTCTCAATTCCGCAAATATCGTTACCGTTCAAGGAAACGGAGGGCTGGCCACCCTTACAGGAAGTCAAATTGCGTACAACGGACAATCCGTGACACTGAAGAATATCGATCACCAGGCGGCGGTGAACTTGAGCGCTTCGGGAGATACTATCGTTTTAGGAGACGGCAACTGCAAGTTTGGCAACATCACTATTCAGTTTGAGGCTACATTCAATGCCGGAGCCAATAACTTTGAGGTTTCAGGCAATTTTAACAACGCGTCCGCTGGAGCAACTTTTACCCATACTGGCGGTACGGCTACGTTTAATGCCGGCGCAACCGGCAAGACGCTCAAATCATCAGGAGACAGCTTTGCAAATTTGACCTTCAACAACGCAGCAGGTAGCTGGCTCTTACAAGATGCGCTCACGGTAACAAGCGATCTTACGCTCACCGCCGGCACGCTGGATGCCGATTCCAACGGCAATACGGCAGGCGGTGATATCTCCGACATAAACGTCGGTGGTAATTGGTCCAATTCGGGAATATTTAACGAAAGAACCGATACCGTAACCTTTAACGGTGCGGCCGCCCAAACGCTTACCGGCGAGACCTTCTATAACTTGACGGTGGCCAATACAGCAGCAACTCCCAGCGATACGGTAGATGTGGATTCCTCAGCGGCGGTTACCGTAACAAATGCGTTAGCCGTCAACGACGGGCAGTTCCAGCCGACCACAGCCTCGAGCTTTAAAAACGTCACCATCGCCTCCATCGGTATCTTAAAGCCCGACGCCTCGGCTTCGATTACGGTCAGCGGAAATTTTACAAACTCAGGCACCTTTACGCATAATAGCGGCACGGTAACATTTAATGGATCAGCCGCTCAGACCTTAACGGGAGATACGTTTAATAATCTCACGATCAATAATACAGCCGTCACGCCAAGTGATACCATTGATGTGGACCCGTCAGCGGCCGTTACGGTATCGGGAACCTTAAATGTCAATGACGGACAATTTCAGCCTCATACGGCCTCTAGCTTTGCCGTGGTCACCATCGGTGCTGCCGGTATTTTAAAGCCCGATGCTTCAGCAACTATTACGGTAAGCGGTGACTTCACCAACAGCGGCACGTTTACACATAGTAGCGGTACGGTGGATTTAAGTACTGGAAGTCAGACACTCAGCGGAAATTTCAACGATGTCGCTAATTCCCGGTTCAATAATTTAACTAAGGTTGTCACCACCGCCGCAACCCTCACGCTGGAAGATACCGGCATCTACCAAGTCATCGGAAGCTGTACCCTTAAAGGTGCAACCGGCCAACTTCTTACAGTAACAAGCGATGATGGAACTCAGACCGCAGACTTTGATGTTATTGCGGGCGGCACGATTGATTTGAACTATTTAAATGCCGTCCGTATCGATTCCGCGGATAACTTGCTCATGATTGCGCCGAACTCCACTATTACATCGTGCGTAAATTGGCAGGGTGCAGCCACAGGTGTCAATTTCACATGGGACGGTTCCACTTCTACGGCCTGGAATATAGCCTCCAACTGGGACCGGGGGACGCTGCCGGCCACCGACAGCAACGTCACCATCGTCTCCGCTTCAAACGATCCGATTCTCGATACCGCCCGCACCATGAATAACCTCACCATCAATGCCTTGGGCGTCCTTAGCTTAAACGGCAATAACCTGACCCTAGCCGGTACCACCTTTGAAAACGGCGGCACATTAAAGCTGCAAGGAGATGAGACGATCAACTTTGGCGCCGGCGGTGCGGCCATGGACACCAATTCCGGAACTTTCGAATACGTTGGCGGCGGCGATGGGACATATGCGGTAACTGATGGAGGAACTGCTACATATTATGATTTAAAAATTAATAAAGTGGCTGAAATATTTCTCCTCAGCGGTGCTTTGACGGTTAATAACGATCTTACTTTAACGGCCGGCACGTTAGACACCGACTCCAATGGTGATACAGCCGGCGGCACGGTTTATGATGTCACTGCAAAGGGAAATGTAAATCTCTCCGGCACGTTTAAATCTCGTACGTCAAAGCTTTGGCTTTTTGCCGATGGAGTAAATGAAATTAAAACGCTAACTACCGGCGGAAACGCTCTATTTAATCTAGACATTAATCACTTTGCCATAACAACCAATACCGCTCGCATAAGCGGTGCGCTAAATATCGACGGCGATTTCACGCTCAGTGACGGAGTCTTGGATTTAGACACAAACAATGTTGCCGTCAACGTTGCAGGCAACGTTACGATCGTTAACGGCGCAAACGTGACACCGGATCAAACGGGGCCGTGGACATTCGATGGGACAACTCAGACATATACCGACAGCAACGCTACGAAACAAGATCTTGGCGTGGTTGTCATTTAACAAGGAGAAGAAAATGAGAAACGGAATGTATTTAAACCTCGTAACAATAATCGTAATGATCATCGCGATACACGTTTTGACACCGATGAACGGATATTCCGAAGACGCTCCGCTTTTTCATGTTGTCGCCTCGGCGGATTCATTTGCCGATGCCGCATCATACGAAGGGAAACCCGTAACGGCCGTCACCGATGTACTCGGTGCGCCGAGCGCTGCCTGGTTTGATCCTAATGACGCTACGTTGATTAACTATATTTATGTCGGCGAAAGTACGGTTCACACTTTTAAAGTCTCTAAAGAGACTAAAGCGGTGAGCGCAGTACTTAGAGAACCGAGAAGTTCCTGGGAGAGCGGTGCTTGTCTTTCATATCCCAAGTGCCCGCATCACCCGGCAGAGGGATAAAGTAAAGGAAGGTAGCTTAAATTGAAGAACGATAGAAAAAGTCAAAACAAAAAAGCGCGAAAAGCAGGTTACGGAAGATCAATCTGCTTCGGCGTCGGCTTTTTCCTTATTCTGCTCGCTGCAAACTCTGCATTTGCGACGACGGTCAATCTCGCATCCGACTTCAAGTGCACCTCGCTCACCCTCACCAATACCGGAGCACTCGCTCTTAAAGGTTATGACATGACGGCAGGTGCTGTTACTTTTAATGCCGTGGGCGGTGTGCTGAATGCTTCTCAGGCTGGAGGTCCTGACGCAACGCAAATTACCGTAACCGGTAATTGGACGAATACGGCTGGTGGAACATTCACTGCGGATAATTCGACCGTCATCATAGGGGGCAGCGGCACAAGCGAAATTTCAGGCTCTAACACATTCAATCACCTCACGTCCACAACCGCCGGCAAAACGATTCACTTTCAAGCCTTAAGCACGGTAACACAAACTATCGTTGGCACACTCACGCTGACAGGCGCTTCAGGAAATCTCATTGTCCTCAATCGGCGAGCCGGCGATACCGGCCAATGGCGCATAGATCCTCAAGGCACTCGATCCGTTTCATACGTGAATGTCGCTAACGCAAACAACATAAGCACTACACTCATTCAGCCTGCGAATTCAACCGACAGCGGCAGTAACACACGATGGTTTCTCGGTGCTCTTTCCTCTGTAAGCGTCACACAGACAAGCCTTGTAGCTGGCGCTACCGGCAATGCCACCATTGCCTTTACCAATGCCAATGCGATTCCTGTTAACGGAGATGTGCAGATTACATTCCCATCAGGATTCGACGTATCGGGTATTACCACCGCCTCGAGTGCTGCCGATATTACCGGTGTCCTTACAGCCAGTGTTTCCGGTCAGGTGGTAACGGTTAACCTGGGAAGCGGCCTTTCTGCTTCTATTGCTGTGGATGATTTAGTGCTGAATAATGTCAAGAATCCTGCGGTAAGCGGCTCTACAGGCACCTTTGCCATAGAGACTCAGGATGCCAGCGATGTAAAGATT
>JACQQS010000054.1 GCA_016206925.1 Candidatus Omnitrophota bacterium | reverse complement strand
GCATCCTCCGCTGTGAACCGTTAGCCTTAAGCGAGCGGCCAAGCCTTTTTTGCAAATGGTAGCGGCGACAGGAATTGAACCTGTGACCTAGGGCTTATGAGTCCCTCGCTCTAGCCAACTGAGCTACGCCGCCACAATATACGTATTAAGAAAATACTGCAGAAACTTTACGTTAGAACAATCAGTCCGGAAAAAATCGCAAAAGTTGTGGCAAGTACCTGACAATACGGCTCTTGAGGCGGATTAGGTTATCAAAAATCCCTGTTCCCATAAAGGGAAATCTTATATAGACTTACGCCAATGCGTACCGCGATTGTTTACGATCAAAGATATTTGCTGCACGATCCCGGAAGCTTCCATCCCGAAAATCAGGAACGCCTTGCTCGAACCTGGAAACATCTCGAATCTCAAAATTGGTTTTCCCAGCTTGAAAAAGTGGCGCCAAACCCGGCCGACATCTCGTGGATCGCAGAAATTCATTCTAGCGACTACGTAAACCGCGCGGAAAAAGCCATCCAACGCGGCGATCCTTATCTCGATTGCCTGGATGTAGGCATTTCCGAGAAATCTTATGAAGTCGCACTTCTTGCCGTAGGCGGCGCACTCAAAATTGCCGATCAAGTCATGTCCGGTGCAGTCAAAAACGCCTTTGGACTGCTCCGTCCTCCGGGACATCATGCTGAACGGGATCTGGCGATGGGATTTTGTATATTCAATAATATCGCCGTTGTTGCTCAATATCTGCGCAGGAAGCATGGCGTTCAGAAAATTCTAATTCTTGACTGGGATGTGCATCACGGCAACGGCACGCAGCACATTTTTGAAGCAGACCCGGACGTCTTCTACATAAGTCTCCACCAGCATCCGTTTTATCCCGGAACGGGCGCCGCGCATGAAACAGGAACAGGAAAAGGGAAAGGCGCGACGCTCAATTGTCCAATGCCGGCGGGAGCCGGCGACAAAGAGTACGAGACCGTTTTTTGCGAAAAAATCCTGCCGAAGGCAAATGAATTCAAGCCGGACGTCGTACTCATCTCCGCCGGTTTTGATGCGCACAAGGATGACCCGCTTGCTCAAATCTGCCTCACCACCGAATTTTTTGGTTGGATGACGGCACGCGTGATGGAGATAGCTGAAAAGCACGCCGGAGGGAAAATTATCTCTCTTCTCGAAGGCGGTTACCATTTGCAGCAGCTTCCTCTTTCCGTCGCAAAACATTTGCGCGTGTTGGCCGGCCTGGACAAAGAATGATTCCGTGACTGGGCAACGTAAGATCTTACACATCGATATGGATGCCTTCTTCGCAGCCGTTGAACAGCGCGACCGCCCGGAACTCAAAGGCAAACCGGTTATCGTGGGCGGCAATCCGCATGGCCGCGGGGTCGTAAGCACCGCATCCTATGAGGCCAGAAAATTTGGCATCCATTCCGCCATGCCGGCCGCCGAAGCGCTCAGACGCTGTCCGCATGCCGTTTTCCTCCGGCCAGACATCGAGAAATACAGCAAAGTTTCGGATACCATTCACTCGATTCTTGTCAAATACTCCAACTTCATTGAATGGGCCGGCATCGATGAAGCATATCTGGACGTCACTGCGAACGGGTTAGGCATTGATGATCCAGTTCTTTTGGCCCGGATGATTCAACAAAACATTAAGGCGGTTACACAACTGACGGCTTCGATCGGTGTCGCCCCGAACAAGTTCCTGGCCAAGATTGCTTCCGATATGAATAAACCGAACGGCTTGACAACCGTTTTCCCGGAGAAAATCGAAAAATTTCTTGAAAATCTATCGGTCAGAAAAATACCGGGTGTCGGGCCAGTAACCGAGAAGGACCTGAACAAGATCGGCGTTGGGCATATCGGCCAGCTACGAAGTGTATCGCGCGAAGAATTGATCAGCCTATTCGGCAAGTGGGGACATTCGCTCTACGAAAGAGCGCACGGAATAGATGACCGGCCGGTAGAAAAAGAAGGTGAACTCAAGCAGATGGGAGCAGAAGAAACCTTCGAGCGCGATCTTCGCGACTTCCCCTCCATGCTCTCGAAAATTCAGCAACTTTCAGAGGAAGTTTCCGAACGACTCAAAAGCCACCATGTCAAAGCAAAAACGGTGACCCTAAAAGTTAAATATGCGGATTTCACCGTTATCACAAGATCGCACACGCTTCCGGCGCCGGTTGAATCATCTGATCAAATTGCAGGAGAGATCGGTAAACTCTTGCGCGGGAAGACAGAGGCGGGAACCCGGCCTATTCGTCTCCTTGGCGTCAGCGCGTCGAATTTTGCTCTTGAGGATCTTGCTTTGGCGAAAAAAATGGAACCGGATCTATTTAGCGGAATCGACCAAATTTGAGGGAGAGGGAGATGACTGGAATTTGCTATTAAGCTTTGGTTGTCTTTCGAAATGGTAAATAAAACTCGCCCCTCACAGGAATTCGAAGCCTTTTAAGCAGTTTCTCCGCAAGCTCATTTTCTCGCTCCTGCCATGTTTCCTCCGAAGCCTCGCCACCCACGCGTAGACTCCCTCCGGCAATGGGACCTCTGCCGCCCGCTTCATCACGATTGGCAAAGGCATCGCGCAGAATTTCGCCAGCCTCCGCATTCGGATTGCTCATGCGGAGCGAGACATACAGCTTGCCCCGGAACCGGCCTGTGCATACGCAATTGTTGGCGTTGCGATAGCTCAGAAGAAAATCGGCCACTTGCGAGACCAGATCCGGATTTTCCACAAAACCCAAATGGGAAATCACCAAACCGCGCCTCGCTTTGGCGTTTTGAATGCCCTGCCCAAGAGAAGTGAAAAAGCTCTTCGGTCGGGAGGAAGGGTTTTGAATATACGCAAGCGCCTTGAAGTCACAAAAATGAATCAAATCCAGATAGGTTCGAATGACGTCCGGACGGTCGGCGCGGTAGAAGTAGAGTGTGTCGGACAATATACCGTAGGCTAAAGCGGTAGCTACTCTGGGCGGAAAGTCCTTGCATTGAATAAGAATTGCCCGCGCAAGAATCACACAGGTAGCGCCGCATTCGGTATTTAATACGGTTAAATCGGCTGCCGGCCGCGACAAATTAACCGGTGGATGTTGATCAATGACGATAGTTGCTTTCCGCTTTTTGGGAAATGAATTGTTCTCGAAATCAGGCTGGGTATCTACGAGTGCAATGTGCTCATGTTTGCGCAGATCTGCCGGTTTCAACATGTAGATGGGCAGTTTCAATGTTTTAACCATTGCGCGATTTTCCATGCGTCCGATGATGCCGCCGTAGGCAATCTTGGAGCGAATGCCAAACGCATTTTCGGCCAGATATTGGAGCGCAAAAGCGCTGGCCAGCGCATCCGGATCGGGATAATCATGCGTGAGGATCAAGAGGGGGGAAAGGGTCCCTTTGTTCTTCGACAAGAAATGGAGAAGCCTTCTCGCACAACTGGTCGTAATGTCCTGCTTATCTTTTTCTTTATTCAAAGGCCGGGTCTCAGGGTTTCTTCTACTCAGGGTAGTGGGCACATGAAGGCAGGTTCATGTATACTTTTTCGAACGTAACAAATCGGCGAACATCATATCAATTTCTTGACGTTCAGAATCGCGTCTAGCTTGGCTTTAGGGATCAGATTCTTTTCTAAAACCACCTCCCGAATGGTTTTCCCCTGCCGGTAAGCTGCCTTGGCTAATTCAGCAGCCTTGTCATAGCCGAGAAACGGCACCAGGGGCGTGGAAAGCATAAGACTTTTCTCAATCAGCGATTCGCACCGCTGACGATCTGCTTCGATTCCATCCAGGCATTTTGTCCGGAACAGATGGAGAACATTGGTCAGCAATCGGATAGATTCAAGTAAATTATAAGCAATCACGGGCATCATTACGTTCAGTTCAAAATTACCCGACTGACCCGCCATGGCAACCGTGACGTCGCTGCCGATTACTTCGGCAGCCACCTGGAGGACCGCCTCCGCCATCACCGGATTCACTTTGCCGGGCATAATGGAAGAACCGGGCTGAACCGCCGGAATCTTAATCTCGGCAAATCCGCCGCGCGGCCCGGAGCCCAGCCACCGAATGTCGTTGGCCATCTTCGTGAGCGAAACCGCCAGACTGCGTAGCTGCCCGCTTGTCTCGACACAGGCATCTTTTGCGCTTTGTGCCTCAAAATGATCTCGCGCCTCAAAAAATTTCTCTCCGAGGTTTCTGCTTAAGTCAAGGCAAACTTCCTGCGCGAATCGCGGATGCGTGTTAATCCCGGTCCCTACCGCCGTTCCTCCAATGGCCAATTCGCGCAAACTGGGATAGCATTGTTCAAGACGGCCTGTACTCTTGCGAACCTGTTCAGCATAGCCGCCGAACTCCTGCCCTAGCGTTACGGGCGTGGCATCCTGGAGGTGCGTGCGGCCAATTTTATACACGGAAGCAAAACGGCTGGATTTCCTAAGCAACGTGTGGTAGGTGTTCCGCAATTCAGGAACGAGCTTTTCTTTCATTTCCAAAAGGGTGGAAATATGGATGGCGCTTGGAATGACATCATTGCTTGACTGCCCTTTATTGACATGATTATTCGGATGAACGTAAAGCAGCGAAGATTTAGATACGCCCAAACTGCGGTTGGCCAACGTAGCAATCACTTCGTTGGCATTCATGTTCGTAGACGTGGCCGAGCCGGTTTGAAAAATATCCAGAACGAAGTGTGCGTCAAAACGACCGTTTTTCACTTGTTCGGCGGCACGGATAATGGCTTTTGCCTGACGCGGGGCTAATAGCTTGAGTTTTTGATTGACTTTTGCCGCTGACAGCTTGATTTGCGCCAGCGCGCGAATGAAGGCCGGGGAGAAACGCCTGCCGCTCACGGGAAAATTAAGCGCAGCTCTTTGCGTAGAGGCACCGTAGAGCATTTCCCGTGGTACTTTCATATCCCCCATGGAATCCCGCTCAATGCGGAAAGATTTAGAACCGGATCGCCTTTTGATATCGCACGCCCTGTGTTTACACTTGTACTACGTCTTTGTGGGCAAATCAACCTGAATATTGGAAAGCTCGGCAAGAGAAAACTTTCCTTTCAAGCCAAGTACTTCGAGGCCAACTACCTTTCCTGACTTTGAGAAGTCAATAACAATACCTGGTTTAATCTCCTCGCTATCGTGGATTTTGTCTTCGCTAATTCGGAAATAAAGTGCGTCGCTCTTCAGATCAACCTTAAGCCTCATACCTTCCTCCGATCAAAATATGCTGTTACAACGGTCAATGAATCGCGCCTGTCTTTAATCACTACACGCAACACTCTCCCGCTTGTCCGTTTAAAAATACACCAAATTTCTCCCGAAACCTGTTCTTTCCAATCAGGGGAGGCCATAGCTGATTCAATTAACTCCTTACTCAGCTTGCGTTCTTTCAATACATCTAGAGCATGTTTCGTATAGTGAATGCTTGTCACGGGCAGCGCTTACCTAGGGTAACTCACATGAAAATCAAATAATGTTACCATAATTGCAAGCTCGTTCCGCGCACATTTTTACAAGTCTTGTTACCTTGCCCGATAAAAATAAAAAGACTGCAATCCTAAATGACCATGACTTCTTAAACTAAATGATGGTAGCCCATTTCACGTGTTAAGAGCACTAAGGTGAGCTGATCACTGAAGACTAACAGCTTTTCTTACATCATTCCAAGTTGAAGTTTGGCGGCTTCGGAAAGACGGCTCTGGTCCCAGGGCGGGTCCCAAACCAATTCGACATCGGCTTCTTTTACGCCGGGCACGCTCAATACTTTTCTTTGCACTTCAGAGGTAAGCACCTGCCCCATTCCGCATCCGGGGGCCGTCAACGTCATCTTGATGGAAACGCGATATTCGTTTTTTTCATTCTCCTGGATCTTACAATCATAGATCAGGCCCAAATCCACCATGTTCACCGGAATTTCCGGATCGTAACATGTCCTCATCTGGTCCCAAATCAGTTTTTCCACGGACCCTTGGGAAGCGTCGGGCGCTTTTGCCTTCTGCGGAATCTCTTTCCCAAGCGCATCGGCATCTTTACCGGCAATCTGATGCATGGTTCCATCGTCCGTAATGACGGTAAAGCTGCCGCCAAGACACTGCGTGATTCTGACCTCTGTTCCTTTTGCGATTACGCCGCGCGCACCGCTTGGGATCTGCGTGGCTTCGCAATCTCTTTGAAGCCTGACGCCTTGCTCCGTGCTCATGCTCAATTACTCCGTACTCGTTACGCCATCTTTATTCTCCAACGCTGATTTCAAGGTGTGCCAGGCGAGCGATGCGCATTTCACCCGGGCTGGAAACTCGCATACCCCGGAAAGCGCGCCCAGTCTTCCCATACTCTCCAAATCGCCGCAATGCTCCGTTTGACCCGCCAGCATTCCGTGGACTTTTTCGAAAATCTCCACGGCTTCTGCTTCGGACTTTCCCTTCACGGTTGAAGTCATTAACGAAGCTGAGGCTTTTGATATCGCGCAACCCGAACCTTGAAACCCGATATCCTTAATTTGCCCGTTCTCCACTCGCAGGTAAAGTTGAATCCGGTCGCCGCAGAGCGGATTAAACCCTTCCTGCTTCCGGTTCGCATCTGCGAGAACGCGAAAATTTCTGGGTTTGTTATTGTGCTCCAGGATAACTTCCTGATATAGATCCCTTAAATCCGACATTACCGGCCAAAAACCTTTTTTACATTCTTGAGCGCTTCCGCCAAAGTATCGATCTCTTCCTTTGTGTTGTAAAACGCAAGCGACGCCCGCGCCGTTGCCGGCACGCCGAAACGTTCCATCACCGGCATGGCGCAATGATGTCCCGTCCGTATCGCGATGCCTTCCCTGTCCAGCACGGTTCCGACATCATGCGCGTGAATATCCCCGAAGATGAAAGAAATAATGCAGGCTTTCTCCTTCGCCGTCCCGATGAAACGGACATCTTCTATTTCGGAAAGTTTACGTGAGGCGTACTCCAAAAGCTCCTGCTCATATTTTGAAATTCGCTCAAGTCCGACGGCAGAAACGTAATCAATGGCAGCACCCAAACCAATGACGCCGGCGATATTCGGCGTTCCTGCTTCGAATTTATACGGAAGTGTATTGTAATGCGTTTTCTCAAAAGTAACGAAGCTGATCATATCCCCGCCGCCCTGATACGGAGGCATGGTTTCAAGCAGTTCCGCTTTCCCATACAAAACGCCAACGCCCGTCGGGCCGTAGAGCTAATGGCTTGAAAAGGCGTAGAAATCGCAGTCAAGATCCCGGACGTCCACGGGCGTGTGCGGAACAGCCTGCGCTCCGTCAATAAGAACCCGGGCCCCGGCCCGATGCGCTCTTGCGATCATTTCTTTGACTGGGTTCACGGTGCCAATGGCATTTGAAATGTGCACGAGCGAAACAAATTTTGTCCGATTGCTCAAGAGTTTGTCATACTCACTCTGAATCAGCTCACCCTTGTGATTTACCGGGATTATTTTTAGTTTCGCGCCGAGCTCTCCGCACAGCATCTGCCAGGGGACGATGTTTGAATGATGCTCAATGTGTGAAATGACGATTTCATCGTTCTTACGGATAAACTTTCTGCCGTAGCTGGAAGCAACCAGATTAATAGCTTCCGTCGCGCCGCGGACAAAAATAATCTCTTCCTTTTTTTCTGCGCCAAGAAACGTCCTGACTTTTCCCCGGCTCGACTCATATTCGGCCGTCGCCTTCTCGCTCAAATGATGTATGCCGCGATGAACATTTGAATTGGTAGCCGTGTAATAATGCTCGAGTGCGTCGATTACGCACCGGGGCTTTTGTGTGGTGGCCGCATTATCGAGATAAACCAGCGGCTTGCCGTGCACTTTAGTCCGAAGGATCGGAAAATCCCTCCGAATTTTATTCACATCAAGCGGCACCAATTTGTCTCCTGTGAATCCACGAACCCGCTCCGTTTCCAGATCAATTACCCTGCCGGCCATCCTACATTTTCCCTGTGGAACTCGCGTCCAGCCGGTCATGAATCAACCGGTCAATTTCGTCTTTTACGGGTTTTAATTTTAAACGCTCAATCACTTCCGAGGCAAATCCGAACGTTAAAATTTTCTGTGCATGGGCCGCACCGATGCCCCGGCTCTTCATATAGAACAGCGCTTCTTCATCCAGGTGGCCGACGGCGGCGCCGTGCGTGCATTTCACATCATCGGCAAAAATCTCAAGCTGCGGACGTGTGTCCGCTGTGGCTTTTTCGGACAAAAGCAAATTTTTGTTAGCCTGCTCGGCATCCGTCTTCTGAGCGCCTTTATCAACGTAAACTTTTCCGCTAAAAACGGCCGTAGAAGAGTCGTCCAAAATTCCCTTGTAAAGCTGGCGGCTGGTTCCGTTTCTGCTTTCATGTTTTACAAAAGTGGAATGATCAACGTGTTCGTTGCCGCGCGTTACATACAGACCATCCAAACGGCATTCTGCGCCGCCGTCCTGCAAAAAGACTTGAAGCGTATTCCTGGAAACCTTCGAGCCTAATGTAATGACGGAACTGCCGAAGCGGCTGTCTTTGTGCTGAACAGCGTTTGTTGTAGAAATATGAAACCCCTTCTCGCTCTCGCGTTCAACTCGACAAAATTCAAGGCTTGCTCCTTTGGCGAGCGAAATTTCCGACACGGCATTGAGAAAGTACTCATGCGCCGGGAAAGAAAAATAGCTTTCCACCACCGCGATGCCGGTATTCGATTCAGCCGCGATAAGATTGCGAGGCTGGTACAAGCCATTTTCATGCTTCGGTGAAGACACGTAAACAGCATGAACGGGCATATCCAGCTCGCATCCGCTTTTCGCATAAAGAAACAAACCGTCGTAAATAAATGCCGCATTTAATGCCGCAAAAGAATTTTGCGGGTACTGCTTTTGCTTTCCCAAATAGGCCTGAACAATATCTGCATGTTCCCGGACAGCTTTTCGGAGACTGCAAAGAATCAGGCCGGCAGGAAGTTTTTTGGGAATACAGGATAGCTTCTCTGAGAAAATTCCGTCAACGAACACCAGGAGAGGCCACTGGCTCACGCCAAAACTGTTTGATTCTACATCTTTCCGGGAAACGGCGCCGTTGGGTTCCGCAAAAACCGGCTGAAAAAGCGATTGGGCAATGGGACGCACATCCGTATATTTCCAATCTTCATGAGCAAGGGACGGAAACCCCAGATTACGGAATGATTCGATGCCTTCTTTTCGGAGGGAATTCAGCCAGGTGGGATCAGCGGCAAAATATTCTTTTTCAAATGCCTGGAACGCGGAGAGATAATGAATACCTCCCGATGTTTTTCCTTTCTCACTGCTTTCATAGAAACATGTTCTCATCTTATTTGACTGCCTTGGCCGCCGGCGCGCCCTTAATCCAGTCGTAGCCCTTTTCCTCAAGCGTGACAGCCAATTCCTTGCCGCCCGATTTGACGATTGTTCCGTCGATCATGACATGAACGAAATCGGGCTGAATGTAATTAAGCAACCGCTGATAATGAGTGACCAGGATAATAGACCGCTCCGGACTGCGCAGTTTATTTACACCGGAAGCCACGACACGAAGCGCATCGATGTCGAGACCGGAATCTGTTTCATCCAAAATCGCAAGCTGCGGTTCCAAAACAGCCATCTGCAGAATTTCATTACGTTTCTTCTCGCCGCCGGAAAACCCTTCATTGACAGGCCGATTCAGGAAACTTGGATCCATATCCACGATTTTCATCTTTTCCTTGATGAGTTCCAAAAACTCAAAGGCATCCAGTTCCTCAAGGCCGCGATAAGAGCGGATTTCGTTTAAAGCAGATTTGAGAAAATAGCTATTATTTACCCCCGCGATTTCAACGGGATATTGAAACGCGAGAAAAATGCCTTCCCGCGCGCGGCGCTCGGGCGGTATCTCGAGCAGATCCTGGCCTTTGTATGTTATGGAACCGGAATAAACGGAGTATGATTCCTCCCCAGCCAGAACACGGGCCAGCGTGCTTTTCCCCGAACCGTTCGGTCCCATGACGGCATGCACTTCTCCCGCCCCGACCTTGAGGTTTATGCCCTTCAAGATTTCTTTCCCGTCAATACCCGCTCGCAGATCACGAATTTCCAGCACGCAACACTCCTCCCCGATCAGCCTACACTGCCTTCGAGACTTACTCCGAGCAGTTTTGTAGCTTCCACGGCAAATTCCATAGGCAGATTCTTAAACACCTGTTTGCAGAATCCATTAATGATAAGCGAAACGGCATTTTCGGCTGACAGGCCGCGCTGTTTACAATAAAAAAGCTGCTCGTCGCTTATCTTTGACGTCGAAGCCTCATGTTCAACCCTAGATGACTTGTTCTTAACTTCAATATACGGAAATGTGTTGGCGCTGCACTGACCGCCAAGAAGCAGCGAATCGCACTGTGTGTAATTTCTGGCCTTCTCGGCTTTCGGTAAAACTTTCACAAGCCCCCGGTACGTGTTTTTTCCGTGCCCCGCTGAAATGCCTTTCGAAATGATTGTGCTCCGCGTATTTTTCCCGATATGAATCATTTTCGTGCCCGTGTCGGCCTGTTGATGGTTGGCTGTGAGCGCAACGGAATAAAATTCGCCGATGGTGTGGTCTCCCTGAAGAATGACGCTTGGATATTTCCAGGTAATGGCGGAACCGGTTTCGACCTGTGTCCAGGAAATTTTCGAATGGTCACCCACGCATTTTCCGCGTTTGGTCACAAAATTAAAAATGCCGCCCTTGCCGTCCTTGTCCCCCGCATACCAGTTCTGCACGGTGGAATATTTGATTTCTGCACCTTTCAAAGCCACCAGTTCCACTACGGCCGCGTGAAGCTGATTCTTATCACGCATCGGTGCCGTGCATCCCTCGAGATAACTCACGTAACTCCCTTCATCTGCAATAATCAATGTACGCTCAAACTGACCCGTATCCGCCGCGTTAATGCGAAAATACGTGGAGAGTTCCATGGGGCAGCGCACGCCTTTCGGGATGTAGCAGAAGGAACCATCGCTAAAAACGGCCGAATTTAAAGCCGCATAAAAATTGTCCGAGTACGGCACCACCGAACCCAGGTACTGCTTTATAAGATCAGGGTGGTTCTGCACCGCTTCGGAAAAGGAACAAAATAGGACTCCTTTTTCGGCCAGTTTCTCTTTGAAAGTCGTTGCTACGGATACGCTGTCAAACACAGCGTCTACCGCAACACCCGCGAGCCGTTTCTGTTCCTCAAGCGGAATACCCAGTTTCTCAAATGTCTTTAACAGCTCCTGATCAACCTCTTCGAGGTTCTTAGGCCCGTCCTTTTTCGTTTTGGGCGCGGAATAGTAAATGATGTCCTGGTAGTCAATCGGAGGATAGGTAACATTCGGCCAGCTCGGCTCCGCCATTTCCTTCCAGCGGCGGTACGCCTTAAGGCGCCACTGGAGCATGAAAGGGGGTTCTTTCTTTTTTGCCGAAATTAAGCGGATCGTGTCTTCATTCAAACCGCGCGGAACCGTATCCGATTCGATGGGCGTGACAAAACCATGCTGGTATTCCTTTGTCACAAACGATTCGACACCTTTTTTTTCTGTTTTCTTAGCGGGCGATGCCATAATTTACCCCTGTTTTGGCGTCAGCATCAGTTCTACAGGCCGGGCAGGAGCATAGCCGGCGCAAATATTCAAATGTATAAATGCCCGTAGCGTGTCCGTCGCTCCAACGAAACGTGACGCCGTACCGTCCAACCCGATCCATGGATGAAAGCTGAACATCCTTGCGGATTGATTCTCGGCGAATCAAGCGCCGGCCCGTATTTTCGTCGATGCACATGGCGCAGGGACATGCAAGTCTCAGATCAAACGCGTTGTAACGGCTTTCGTGCCCGTCATGCCAGATAATTTCAATTTTGTCTTTGCCAGGCTGATTTATTTCTCTCGGAAATAAAGAAGTGTCGCTTTTTTCCCCGCGTTCGCGCAACTGAAGCTCAGCCACCAAACCTTTTGCAATAGCGATGAACGACTGCGCACTTGCGCTACTATTTTCCGCTTCGACAACGGGCTTTCCTCCATCCGAGGAAATCCGGATATCGGCCGCCAGCGGAATGGCCCCGAGAAACGCGATTCTGTGAGACTTTGCATATTCCCTGGCTCCGCCCGAGCCAAAAATTTCTTCATGCGAACCGCAATTCTTGCAAACATATCCGCTCATATTTTCAATCATGCCAAGCACCGGCGTGTGGAGTTTTTCGAACATGAAAATAGCTTTCTCGGCAACCTGAAAGGCAAGATCCTGCGGCGTAGAAACGATCACCGCACCCGTGAGAGGAATTTTCTGACAGAGACTCAGTTGAATGTCGCCGGTCCCGGGCGGCAGGTCTATCATCAGAAAATCCAGCTCGCCCCAGTTCACACTGCCGAGAAATTGATCAATCATCTTATGCAGCATGGGGCCGCGCCAAATCACCGCTTCGCCCTTCGGAAGAAAAAATCCCATCGAAATAAGTTTGATGCCGTAACGCACATGCGGGGAAATTTTTCCGTCCTCCTGCCGCGGAGGCTCATGGATGCCCATAAGCGTGGGGATGCTCGGTCCGTAAACATCCGCATCCATTAATCCCACGCGGTAACCCAATTTTGAAAGCGCGATCGCCAAATTGGCGCTGACGGTCGACTTGCCGACCCCGCCTTTTCCGCTCGCAACGGGAATTACATATTTGATATTTAAAATTCTCTCCGCAGGCTGCACATGCCCGGCCGCCCGTTCAGCCATAGGAGACTTGGACAACACCGTGATACTTACATTTTTTACTCCCGGGACTGACAAAACCGCGCTTCTTGCCCGGTCTTTCAAATGGTCTTTCTCGGGACCCGGTTTCAAAGAAGTCTCCAATGAAAACGCAACCCGGTCTCCGGAAACCTGAACATCTTTCACGGACGCGGACGTAACGAGGTCCTGTCCCGTTATAGGATTTATGATGTTAGACAAGCTCTTTAAGATTTCACTTTCCGTAACCATTTGCAGCTTCACCAAACCAATTAGCCGGCGGTCTTTGGCTCTAACGATCTTTCCAGTTCACCTTCATGGGCCAACGTTTCTAAGCTGACAGAACTATAAAAATTATCGAGAAGGTCTTTCGTTTTTTTCCATATTGGACCGACTTTACAGATTGGAAAATGAGTGCAAACAATCTCGCTTCTGAGATCCGGCGCACAAAAAACGTCAAATGTCTGGCCCTCGAGGGCTTCTACAATTTCCCTCAGGTTAATTTTTGCAGGCGGCCTGGCCAAGGAGTAGCCGCCTTCTTTGCCATGGTGTGCAGACACAATTTCAGCAGCACGGAGCTGCTGAAAAATTTTCTCAATATAGGTGAGCGACATTTGTTCGTTTTTCACGAGCTCGTTAACCGTAATAACTTGAGGGTAGGGCTTACGCGCCATGTAAACGAGGCATACCAAACCATACTCGGTCTTTGTCGTAAATCTCATGTTCAGCACCCTTCTTTCCAGATCTAATAGAAGTATACTAAAGTCAGACTAACTTTGTCCAGATTGAGTTCAATTTAGTGGTAAGTGCTGATACGCCAGAATCTTAAAGAAATATACGGAATTTACATTTGGAAGGTTTATGCTCTTCTTGGGGCTTTAGATTCCTCTTGGATCTTCGCTTTGAAACGACCCAGGATTCCAAGCAGTGAACCGCCGAGTAATGCAATAAAGACAACATTGCTTATCGCGTGGGTAAGATCAAACCAAAATGAAGCCGCATTTACGGCAAGCCAAGTTTTCCAATTGAGCGGGTAACTAAACGCAAGCCAATACCACAGGTTCATAATCCAACCAAAGAGAAATCCCCACAACAACCCAAGCAATAGTAAGAACTTCTTTGAAGAGATGCCAAACCATTGCCTCGCGATGCCTCCCGAGAAACCCGCCAGACCCCAAGCAATCATTTGCCAAAGCGTCCATGGTCCCTGTACGAGGAACAAGTTGGAAATCCAAGCTGCTGCCAATCCGATGACATACCCCATAAATGGGCCGAACACATAACCTGAAATTAAAATGATGGACGTGGTTGGCTGGACACTCGGTAAACCGGCAAAAGGAACCCTCGCAAGGCCGGCGACAACAGCCAGCGAAACAATAATGGCGATCTGCCGTGAGTTGATTCGGCATCGCTCGTAAACATAGAAACCGCCGAACAGAACCAAAAAGAGGATTGTGCATGCGATCAGATGCCAGGAAATCATACAGGAGCCAGTCTGGATTCAACAGCGCTGGTGTCGCCGGTCAGATCCACAGGCGACACGTACTTTCGGAGGATTCCATCTTTCAGTATCAGAATATAGTCTGCACATTCAGCTACAAAATCCATATCTTGCGACACGCAAACGACCGTGCGATTCGAGTTAGATACATATTGTCTGAACATTGCAGCCCAAAAAGAGCGCCGATCCGGGCTGGTTCCTCTGGTAGGTTCATCGAGCAATAAAATTTGATGGGCAGTTATCCAAACAGATGCAAGGGCTACACGTTCTCTTTCACCTATGCTTAAAGCCCGCGGGTGTTTGCTGCGCAAGGACTCGAGATTGAACAAACGTAAAACTTCCTCCACTCTGCTGTGATCGAGAACATCGGCTCCGCGCAGAGAAAATTGCAGCTCCTCTTCAACCGTATCGTTAAAAAGAAAATCGTCCGGTTGCTGGGGAAGATAGCCTATTGCCAGGACTTTTTCACGCGGCAGGAGGAAATTTATAGGTTTGCCTGAGACGCTAATTTCACCGTCTGAAGGCTTCAATAATCCCGCAAATAATTTCAGAAGCGTGCTCTTACCCGCACCGTTATCACCAATGATAGCGGTGACACACCCTTTGGGTATGTCGATATTTACACCTGTAATAACGGGGGCGTGTCCTGCATAAGAAAAAGACAGGTTTCTGGCCGAAATCCCGACTTTGGTTTCTATCGCTGATGCCGGTTTTTCCCGGGTGCTGCTATGGCTAATTCGTGAAGCGGTTCGAGGCAGATAGCAGGATTGCTTCTCAGCAGCGATTTCGGCAAATGTAGAGGCTGTCGCATCCGCCGTTAATCTCCCTTGATCAAAAAACAAAACCCGATCGGCAAGAGTGAAACAGTGATTCGTCCTGTGTTCTATCAAGATTATGGTGTATCCAAGGTCCCGGTGCAATTTTTGAAGTGCAGATAGAAACACCACAGCGCCGTCCGGATCAAGCTGCGAAGTGGGTTCATCCAGAATTAAAGTGCCTGGGCCCATGGCTAAAATGGCCCCTAAAATCACCTTTTGTTTCTCTCCTCCTGAAAGTTCATCTGTCCTGCGAAACCTGATCGAACCGAGACTCAAGAGGCTGAGCACTTGTTCCAAACGCTGTTTCATCTCCTGCGGTGGAAAGCCCAGATTTTCCATTCCTAAGACAATCTCATTCTCAACTTCATGTGCCAAAATCTGCCGCTCCGGGTTCTGGAAAACGATTCCCACATGCTGCCGAAATTCCTTACACTCGGACAAGGGCTGTCCACGATAATGGACATTGCCGAGCAGGCGGCCGCCGTAATATTTGGGAATAAGGCCGGCCAGAACTCTGGCAGCAGTAGATTTGCCGCCCCCGGAGGGACCCAAAAGCAAAACAAATTCCCCCCTATGAATAGAAAAGGAGATATTGTTCAATGCGGGAATTTCTGCTCCCGGATAAAAATATCGAACGGACTCGAATTCAAAAATTTTCATGAAATCTTCGAAGGCATAGACAGGCAACAGGAAGCGCGGTAGAAACAACGAAAATAAATGCCATACTTGAGACGCGGACTGAATTGAAGACCGGCTCGAGAACAGGGAAATACGAAAGCTTCCCCTCACCGTTCAGCGCTGTGATTCCCAGCCACGCCCAAATACTTAAACCCAAACATAAAGCCGCAATATCAGCGGTTTGCCACGCGAGCAATCTCAAGCTTGTGCGGGGCCCCACACCGTAGGCACGCGCCTCCAATGCCTCCGTCGTTTCCCAAGATCCCTCCAGACAGCTTTGGAGTGCAATCTTTATCAAGGGAAGTCGCGCACGTATTTTATCAAGCAAACCGCCTTTTTCAAATCTTGCGCCCCGGCAGATAAGGGCATCCTCGGCATCACTCAACCTGCGGCGGACAAGAGGAACCAGGAGAGAGGTTAATATCAGCGTCAAAGTAGAGCGGGGAGCCACACGAAGGAGAAACTTCAAAACGCTGTCCACGTCTTGCATGATTGAATAAAGAAGAAAACATGTCAGAAGCATCAACATCTGGCTACACAACCTCAGATTGTAATAGATTTCTTCAAGCGAAATCTTCACGCCTAATCCCGGAACTAACGCCGGCATTTTCCAGATAACCGTTTCCCCTTCTCCATTTACGAGAACGTTGATGGCAACAAATAAAACGACATAGCTGCTGGTTGTTCGAATGTAATCCTTCCATTTTTCCCATCCATTAAATACAGCAACGTGAAATAGGAGAATGGCGCCCAAAAGCAGAAGATATAAAGGATGTGTGAAAACCATTGCAGTTACCGCGAGCGCGCTGACGTACACGGCTACGGATAGAGGGTGCCTCGGTCTCCAGTACAAACCATTAATTGAACGCTGGAACATTAATGGCCCCCTCTTGAGTGACGATTACACCCGAGAATTTACTTGAGCCTGCTTCACCGCGAATAAGGAAATTTACAGCCAGACGGGTTGTATCCGAATCCGTTCCGGTCACGAGCCACAAGGGATTTACTTTCTCCATGCCCGGTTTCAACGCGAGAATTGCTCCTGCGGAATCAACTGCGTCCTGTGCCTCTCCTTTCCAGTTAAGCGGAATGAATTTATCATTTTCAAGTTTAACGAAAAGACCCAGACGGTGGCCGTTCTGGAAGATTTCTGAAAGTCCATGCGTCTCATTTAACAATGCCCATGGCCCAACATAAATAGGCAGGCTATTCTCGGTATCGACGGCATGCGTGTCGGTCAAATCCTTGACGCTGACTGAATCCGCTCCGCTCTGCCGCAGTTCAGAAGCAATGCGCTCAGCGTCCTCCTTAAACTCCTGGTTCGCCCAGATCACCGTAGGAAATTTTTCCCCGCCATATCCGTTTACAAACGGTTCCGGCCAAGCGCCGATTACCGCTCCGACCATTCGTTCTCCCTGCCAGCCATGAAAATCCCACCAGATGTGGTCTCCCGGCTGCACCTCATACTGCTGACTGCCCACGGATGAAAGAATTCCATTGACGTAATAAAACCAATGCCGTCCATCACCTTCTTCGAGCGTTCTATGGCCCGCCTGGATAGCCGAAACGTATCCGCCGCCAAACTTTGTCTGAATTTCCAGTTGAGCATCCAGCAAATCCATCACCGATTGCTTTTGCGGTTCGATCTGGCTACTTTCAAATAATGCGTTTCCAAATTGTTCCGAGACTACAAGCTTCGCAGCGCAAGCTGTTGAACATGAAAAAGCAAGGACAAATGTGAAAAAGCTGGCCGATCTTTTCAAGCAATGGCTATTCATGATTTTCTCCCGTTAATGTTAATAATGTACGGCGCTGACGGCGTCCAAATCGAAACCGGAATATTGAGTACCGGAAAGCGCGCCGGCATCATCGGTATGCTGCACACGATGACCGTTTCGATCGGTGAGCCAGTTGTCGCCTGTAGACTTTATTTTAACAAATCTGATCCACTTCAAATTTTTCGCAGTAATCCAGGAGAGATCGAAAGCGTCGCCACCCGATACTGCGGGATTAGTAGGATCTGGCACACCACCAGCCGAGTAAACGGGTTCTTTGCCCGCAAAACCAAAGGCGTACGAGTATGGATTATTGGTGGTTTCCTTGCCCTGGAGATCAAAATGAGGAACATAATCAAACGGAAATTCGAAATACTCTAAGCCATCCTGACTAACTGATACTACGGCCGGCTCTATGTACCGGTTTGAAAAATCACCTGCCGCAAAAAATGCGTTCTCAAATACGGTAAAATCGGCGCCTGGTCCGTTAACAACAATGTTATCGCTAAATTCCAAAACGATGGAGCCGCCATAAGGCGCCGAGATACCTCCATCTTTATTGGCGCGCGCATGAAGGCTCAGTAATTCAGTGGGCAGATATTGCGGCGTCCTGTCCCCACCACCTGCCGGAGCACCAAGAACATTATTAGGAAACGAAGCAGCGCCAAAACCGCCCGCAGAAAGCGGAGCAAAACTCACCACTTGATCGGCATAAGGATCGTTTGGTCCGGAAATCGTGATGGTCTCGGGAATTGCAGACCCTCGATTCGTATCCGTGATTTCGGATGCAATGCCCGCAGCATTATAGGTGAGAACGATGTAAAAATATTCCTGTCCATTCAAAAGTCTGGTATCGACCATTTGATCATCTATTCCCAAATAAATGAGCGACTCAGATGAAATTTCTGGCCAACTGTTCCGGCCCCTGTAAACTCTTACCTCTGAAACCGTGGGGTCGCTTGGAAAAATCCAGGCCAATCCCATCTTGCTTTCGCTGGGCGCCAAAATAAACTTCTGGACAGGTGACGGATACACTCCTGTAACCGTAAAAATAAATGATTGCTTGGCCCTTTCTCCCGCTTCATCCGTGACCTCAAAAGAGAGCGTCTCATCAACCACAATTTCCTCCGGGATACCGCGAATACTTCCTTCTGCCTCAAGCAACTGCAAGCCATTTGGAAGAAATCCGCCGGTTAGGGTCCAATGATACGGCGGCAATCCTCCGGAAACTTCGATGTCGGCCTCGTAGTTTTCTCCTAAATTTGCGGCATGAAGCGTTGAGGTCAGAAAATGAAGCGGTTCCGGTCTCACGTTAAGCGTGAAAGGTTTAGCAGCATATTCACCGCTTGCATCTTCCACACGCATCAAAATAGAAAACTCACCGGCATTCTGGGGAATCCCCGAAAAAATACCGGCTGCCGTATCGAGCGTCAAAAGCGGCGGAAACGTGCCCTCTACAATCGACCAGCGATAAGGAGCGATTCCTCCTTTTGCCGCCATCGCATGCTGATACGGTTTAGAAACTGCGGCTTCCTCAAGAAAAGCTGTTTCGATTTTTAGTTCATCTCCTTCTATCGTTAATCTGTAGGACTGAGCGGCCCTTTCACCTGTTGCGTCCGCCACTTCCATTTCAAACTCAACGGTCCGGCCCTCCACAGGCAATCCCTGAATCGATCCCGCCGCGCCGTCTAAAAATAAACCTTGCGGAAGCCCGCCGGATATAATTTGCCAGCGATACGGCGCCAGCCCTCCGGCAACTTCAATCACTTCATCATAATTCCTACCAACATAGCCGGAGGAAAGTTCGCGCGTCAAAATGTTTAATTGACCAGCAGCTATATGAAGCTGCAGGTTTGACCGAACCGATCGGCCATCCTTGCTTAAAAGCGTCACCTCCGGATTAAAAAATCCGTGCTCCTGTGCTGTACCGGATATGACTCCAGTATTTCCATCGAGCGCAAGGCCGTCAGGTAAATTTCCGGGATTGATCGACCAACGATACGGGAGATTTCCACCGCGCCCAGAAAGCTCACCGTGATAGGCAGAAAGATATTGCCCAGGCGGAAGCGATCCGGTCACGATCTTTAAATCTTCATTCCGAACTTCCACAGGGATCGAACCGGAACGCGTTTCTCCCGATTGATCGACGACCTGTATTTTCACAAGCGTCTTTGCCGGTGAGCTGGGAATGCCCGCAAGAATTCCCGTGTCAAGAATCTGAAAACCGTGCGGAGACCCTTCGAGCAGCCGCCAAACATAGTCCGGAGAACCTCCTTCTGCGGTGATAGGAAAAAACAGAAATTCTCCAACCGCCATGGAAATCATAGACGGAAGCAATAATGTCAACGGTTTCTCAATAATAATCAACCGAAGCGAAATTTCTGCTTGTTGACCTGTTTGATCCTCAACGCGAACCTTGATCTGATCGTCAAAAGGTTCTTTGGGAATACCCGACAGAACTCCATTTTCTCCGGAAAAATCCAGGCCAGCCGGAAGATTCGATAGCAGATTCCACTTATACGGAGGCTGGCCTCCGCCGGCCTTGAGTTGAATGTGATAGAATCGGCCGACAACGCCGGCCGGAAGCTCCTGCTCCGAAACCGATAAAGCGCCGCCGCGAACAACAAGTGTGAATTCAGCACTGTCGAAACTTCCTTCCTTGTCCTGAACGCCGATGATCAAGCGCACGTTTCTTTCTCGATGAGGAACTCCCGCCACTTGTCCGCTCTCTGAATCAAAGCGCAGGCCTTCCGGCCATTCGCCAGAACGTAAAGACCACCGGTAGGAAGGCATTCCACCTTCGGCTTCTAAAATATAGGAGTAAGGCACACCAACGTGTCCTTCCGGTAATGACGGTGTCGTCAGATACAATGGCGAGTCTTTGACGTCAATCTGAAATCCTTTCCGGTTTGATCCATCTATTCCATCCGTAACCTCAATTTCAAACGGAAATGAACCCGCTTCTGCCGCTCTTCCGAACAAAATGCCTTCCTCGGTAAGCAATTCAATACCCGGCGGAAGACTCCCGGAAACAAGCCGGAAGCGGAACGGATGGGATCCTCCTTCGGTAAATAATTCGGCAAAATATCTACGGCCCACTGTAATGTCCTGAAGTTTCTGCGGCAAGATCTGAAGCGGACCGTTTTCGGCCATTACCGCTTTATTTCGGGTAATGAGCAAAAATTCTTTTCGAACCAGATCACCTGCAGAATCCAGAATCTCGAGTGTGACTTTTTCAACAGCGCCATGTTCAGGCCAACCATAAAGAACACCGCTCTGCTCATCCAAATACAGCCCGGCCGGAACCGCTCCCCTGTGAATTTGGAAATGATACGGAGGCATTCCGCCGGATACGTGTACCCTCTGGACATAGTAGGCGTTTAAATACGCCGGGCTAAGAAGCGCCGTGAGAACGCGAAGATGTCCAGATGTGCTGGCATCTTTAGGCAAATTCTCATTATCGGCAGGGATTAACTCTTTTTCCGAATTTCTTGAAAAAGAATTGCCTAGCCGCTGGGCATCCGCATAGCTCTTGCTGCCCAAAGTGCTTGAAACAGTTTCTAACATATTTCCCGGAAGCGCCGGGGGTTCCAGTTTCCTTAACTTCAGATCGGAAGCCTCTTTTGAATCCACCCACACAAGCGGTTGATCGATACGAGCAATGGACGCGAAGCGTCCAAAGCACCAGAGAACGCCCAGACCCCCCAGACTGAGCATCAGGATCCATCCATAATTTGTCCGGGCTTGTTCCGGTTTCAAACGCGTCAGCAAACAGGCGCTCCTTAGCGGCGGCGCGCAAGTATCCGGTTAAACCATAGCCCGATTCGCGATTTGGGATTCAGATAGTCCGGACCGGAAATAAACTGCACGCGCTGATCTTGATGTACATGGAAAACAGCGTTTCGTATCTGAATTTCCCAGACGGGAAAATAAGGATTTTCGGCCCCCAACCGCAGCAGCCGAAAACGGACGGGAAGACGGCGATAAAGAAACTGGACAAGCGGAACATTGTTGCGTAGAAGGCGCAAAGCTTCCCACTTTGAAACCGGAAGGTACTGCGTAGAAGCAGAGCCGATTGAAATTTCTTTAAAATGAAAGTCAAGATTGTCCAGGACAACTACCGCCGAAACAGAGCCGGTAAAGCCGCTACGAACTTCCGCAAACGGCACGAGGTAGTAGTTCCCGGTTTCAGATTCAACATAGTAAGGAATCTGTGCCTCCAATCGCGGGAAAATCTCGGCAAATTTCTCATCATAAGGCAGATAATCTTCTTCGACCGCTCGGCGAGCGGAATCCTGCACGGGAATGATGAGACTCGGCGGGACGGTCGTGGCGTAATACGCCAGAGGAGCTAAATATTGCCCTTCCGCAGCGCTCGACCAGAGCGAGAGTGAACTCAGGTGTGATTCAAATTCCTTGATCGTTTGACTGCCCCCGGCAGTCTCCGGCGGTTCGAGTACGCTCAGGAAACGTCCTTGGAACCGATCCGCATTCTGAATCGGGAGCAAATAAGTTGATTTGATTTCCTCTGCCGTCTTAAACGTATTTGCTCCGATGCCCGAGCTATTCGGATCCGTAAACCAGAAACCCAACACTTCATAGTCATTTCCGCTATGCGGATTCTGCGTTGTAACCAGTCCCTTTACCAGAAACCATCTGTCATAACTTCCAAACGCCGGAATCGCGCCGGGTACATGCGGTTTCGGAACATTAGGAATATTCCGGCTGATCCAAAAAGCCATGTCCCGGAGCACGTCATCTTGCTGCGAACGCTGCAATACCGAAAAATTATATCCGGGAAAATCAAACTGGTTCAGCGTGCTCCTCAACCCATTTGGATCCACACTCTGAAGTCGGCTGTTTTCGCTCAGATTATGCGCTACCGCATAATCGTATAGCTCCTGAACGGAATGGGACGCGCCCATAAAATCAAGGGTCATTTTTGCCACATAAGCCCCACTTTGTGCTGCCGGGCCGTTATTAAATATAGGAAAAACTGGAAGATCCAAAACATACGGCGGATTCGGTCCCCCTTCAACCACATTTGAACTCTCCGACTCATTCCCAGAGGTATCGACAGCGGTAACATAGAAAAAATAGTTGGTGCCCGCTTGAATTGTTTCATCAATAAAAACGCTTTCCGTGACCAGGCCGCCCGTATTCAATTTCTCATAAGCCAGGTTATTCAAGTTATTCTGATCGACAGCGGCACGATACGCATTGTAACCGGCCAAATCAGGCTCGGAATTATTCCTCCAGTCCAGGGAAATTTTCATCTGAACAGCATCAAAAGAAGCTGTGAGATCCACCGGCGGTTGAGGCGCAGTTTCATCCAACAAAACTGCGATGTCGCAAGGTACAAAATTCGAACCTTCATAAACACCGGGATCGCTCCCGCCGAGACCAGCGCCGCGCACGGTAGAATCGATATCAAGACGGTAATCACCCCCGGCAGGTTGGGCAAAAGAGGGATCGCTCGTAATATCATTCTTAAGAGCTGCGCCCCCCGAAGAATTTAAGATATTCTCAAAGAAAACGTTAAACTCCCCGAACGCATCGGATAGCGTTCCTTCTTCTTTGAGAGCAATATTGTTGTGCACAAAGATATTGTCCCGCAGATATATTTGTGCGCCGCTGCCGTAATGAACGCCGGCAATTTGATGATGCACGAAGTCGTTATGCACAATGGCAACAGAACCGCCGTTCACATCAAGTCCCGCGTCGGTTAAGCCGCCGCCTTCCACATGGCCAAAGATATTTTTCCGGACCAGAACCGTACCGGTGCCGCTCCCGACAAGCTTCACGCTGACTCCGCAATTGATGAAGAAATTTTCTTCGATCGAAAAAGTTAATCCTTCCGCACTTATTCCGATAGGACAGCTTATGAAATGTAAACCGGCCACTGACCAATCTTGTTCCAGAGTGGGCGGATTACCCGCGATTTGAATCGCGGCTTGGCCAGCGGACAGTGCCGATCCGTTTAGAACCACATCATCGCCCGAAAAATTTACAGTCCAAAGACCGCTCATTCCCTCTAAAGAAACGCCGGGCTTTAAGAGAATCGGCGCCGACAAATCATAAACGCCCGGTTTCAACCTGATAACATCACCCTCGCCGGCCGAGTCGATTATTGATTGAACCAAATTCATAGATTCAACAATGTGTACGGCTCCTTTAATTTGATTTTTGGCGATCGATACCGCATCGATTTCCGCAGTGCAGGGGCCTACACACACATCTCCCGTTCGTGCATCGGTAATGCGCACTTGCGCAACAGATTCCAAATATACGCGTTTCACCTGACCTTCTCCGTCAAGAAATGGAACGCCGGGGCTTGTCTGGAAAACGGCATCCCTCAAGTCCACAGCATCACCGCCGCCGGAACCCCGATCCACCTCAAAGCTCTGGCTGTCTCCTTCAAGCGACGGCCTATCCGGAATCGTGTAAAAAAGATTCGGATCAAGCGCTGCCGGATCATCCAGCCCGTTTACAATATTATTGCCGTCCGTATCGCCCAAACGCATTGTTGGCGAGTAGTCCGCATAATTGCTCAAAGCCTGAGGTCCGTAAGGCGCGGCAAGAGTGCTGGGCAGAACGTTCGGCAGCACTAAAAACCACGGATCGTCATCCAAATTTCCGTTGTAATTTAAATCAGACTTTACTTCAACGTACGCAGGTTCGGTAAAACGGTTTTGAGTGTTTCCGGAATTGAAAAACGCATTGCCAAACACAATGAGATCCTTTTGATACAAACCTTGGCGGTTGTCCCAAATTCCTCCGTCGAAACCAGCATGAATAAACCCGGTACCGTCGGTCAAAGATACAATCGAGGTGTTATTCGCTTGAAATGTTCCTCCGCCAACCGGAGCTGCCAGAGCCAGTTCGGCGTTATTAAAAGGCGACTGCAGCTGATGCGCAACGACCACATCGGCAAAAGGATCGCTTGGCTTAGGTTCGACAATATAAATCGTGGGTTCAACAAAATCGTCAAAAAGCACGGCAAGCCGGCTTGTGCTTTGTCGAAAAGGATCGAAAAACGCATGATTGCCTTTAAAAGCAAGGATACTCAAAAACTCGGAACCCGTAAGTCCATTAAAAGAAAGAAAAGGAGTAACGGTTCCGTCCTTTTTGACTCGATATACACCCAGCTGACCGGTAGAACCCGTTTGACTGACAAATATATCTGCAAATGCGTTAACCCGAATGTTATATCCGGTATCCATAGAAGCTGTGTTTTCGCCATCCGCAAGCTGAAGCACGGGTCTTGTTCCGTCCAACACCTCAAGAATTTTCTCATATGTAAACCGGTAAAGCGTGTGACTATTGGGAGGCGGCGGAAAAACGTTCGTCGTACTTATGTAATAAAGTGTCCCCACATCATCCGTAGTTATTCCGCCGGCCGCAGCGCTGCCCGTGGCCACGGACATAATCAGTTTGGGAACATCATTAACCACCCAGTTCCAATACCACACGTCTCCGGCTCCAGAAAAAGAGCCGGTGCTTAAGTACATATTTTCCTCGTCAATAAATGCCGCATCAAAGACACCATCCACAGAAGTCAGCAAAGCAACCTGCCCACTTGTAACATCATAACGATAAATGTTGAAATTGACGCTTTCTGCGAATAGAACGGTGTTTCCCGAGGGGGATACTTTTACAAATGTTCCGAACAAGAAACCGTCAATCGAATGCAGGACTTGAGTGCTCGGTGGGTCATTATCACCATTAGCATCAATCAGAACGAGCTCAAGCGCGTCAAAAGAAAGTGACGATCTGAGTCCAACGATATCGCCATTCGGAAGAAAATCAAAACCGCCTCCGACAGCAGCCGGGACAGAAGTAATCCGGTAGCCTTCTTCGGTAACCGCCGCGCTCACAGCATATGAAGCAGTGGGAAATAAACAGAAAAGCAGCAAAATTATGGCGGGAAACAGCAGGTCAACAAAATGAGAAAACCGGTAAATCTTTTTCACAAAAACCTCCCATGCAATTTGCAGGAGGAGAAGCGCTAGGAAATTCCGGACAGGCCGTCAGACAATAAAAAACCCGACTTTCCCTGAGAGGAAAAATCGGGTGGCATTTTTAAAGCCGGCAACTTAAGCCTGCCGCAGGATTCTTAACTACCTTCCACCCGAAGGGTTGTTAACGTCGCCGAACCGGAGAGGTCTCCTGACTCTAGGATCAACTTACTAGCTTTCTCTTCCCAATAGATCAACCTTTCGATCGTATCTATCAGTGACATTGAAAGCGTTCATCCCCTATTACAGTTACGGGGGTAGCAACGGCATTTCACCGTCTTCCCTGTTCCGTTCGGCAATTTCAAAAGAGCGAAAAAACGCGATGAGTGTATCTTGACCGATACTTAAAGTCAACACAAAATCAACTACAAAATCAACTACGGTGGTAATCGTCTTCGAAGCGGACGATATCGTCCTCGCCCACATAGTCCCCAAGCTGCACTTCGACGAAGATTAAAAGAGTTTTCCCGGTATTTCCAATCCGATGTTTGGCGCCTAGCGGAACATGAACTGTACTTCCTTCCTTTATTTTAATTTCCCGATCATCGACAATGGCAATCCCTTCCCCGGAAACCACCGTCCAAATTTCCTCCCGCTTCTCGTGCTTCTGCAAGCTTAACCGCGATGACGGATTGACTTCTACGCGTTTTACCTTAAACCCCGGCTCTAAATGAAGCACTTCATACTTGCCCCACGGCCTGATGCCCACTTCCAGATGATTCTGATGCTCATTTTTCATTGGAAGACTTTTCTCCCTAGAAAAAATACGCTTTCAGCACGTATTGCTGCATCATTCGCTGTGTATTAAAAAAGGAACCATTCAATGCGACGGAATGTCTCATGATGTCAATAAATTGATCCCGGTTTTTATAGAACGCCGGAAGAACCTTTTGCTCCAGTTTTTCATAAAGGGATTCCGCGTCTTTCTTATGACTATCCGCTTCTCCCGCTTCACGATCCTCCGGACCGATGGCCCAGCCTGTAACCCCCTCAATCCAGCCTTCGACCCACCACCCATCGAGAACGCTAAGCGAAGGTACGCCGTTCAGTGCGGCCTTCATCCCGCTGGTTCCGGAAGCTTCAAGCGGCGGCTCCGGTGTATTTAACCAGACATCGACGCCCGAAGTCATCAACTTCCCGAGAGCCATGTCATAGTCTTCCAGATAAGCGATTTTAATGAAATCTTTCAAACCGCTCTGCATTTGGTAAATTCGCTTGATGAGTTCCTTGCCTGGATGGTCGGCCGGATGCGCTTTCCCGGCAAATATAACTTGAATGGGGCCTGCCTTTTTCACAATATGTCTCAACCTGTCCGGATCGCGCAAGAGCAGATCAGCGCGCTTGTACGCCGTCGCGCGCCTAGCAAACCCCAATGTAATAGTATCCATGTCCATCTCGGAGCCTGTCTTCGCATTTACCAGGTCAAGAAGCGCGTGCTTTGTCTTGCGATGTACTTCCCAAATTTCCCACTTGGGAATGCTTAGCGCACCGCGCAAACTTAAATTGTCCTCCCGCCAGCCGGGTATGTAATGATCAAACAAATCCTTGATCGGATCCGAAACCCAGGTTCCCGCATGAACGCCATTTGTAATGGCATCCACTTCGTAACCAAAAAACATCTGCCTCGAAACTTCACCGTGCTTCTTAGCAACGCCATTTACGTAATGACTGAAATTTAACGCCAAATAGGTCATGTTCAATACATCGCCGCTGCACAGCACATCGCGGATATCGAACCCCCGGTGATCCCCGATAATGCCGTCTGCCATGGCCGCCGGAAACTGGTCATGGCCTGCGGGCACAGGCGTGTGTGTTGTAAAAACGCATTTGCTTCTGACCGATTCAAAATCCTCCGGAGTCGGCTTTTTTCTATTTTTCGCTTTCATTGATTCCGTAAGCAATTCCAAAACCAGCAGACTGGAGTGGCCCTCGTTCATGTGAAATCGCTGAATGTTGCGGTAACTCAGCGACCGGAGCATTTTCACGCCACCTATTCCTAAAATCGTTTCCTGGCAAAGCCGGTACCGCTGATCGCCCCCATAGAGATAATCTGTCAACGACCTGTCTGCTTCCGAATTTTTAGAAAGATCACTATCCAAAAAATAAACGGGGACTTTATGCCCCCCCGCACCGACAACTTCAAACCGCCAGGCTCTTAAATAAACCGTCCGGCCTTCGATCACCACCGAAGTTTCTGCATTCACTTTTTCCAGATAATCCGCTACGTCCCACCGTTCAGGCTGCTCAGTCTGCCAGCCTGTCGGATCCAGCTTCTGATGAAAATAGCCCTTGCGATGTAAAAGCGTAATTCCCACCAGCGGAATACCCATATCAGCTGCCGCACGGACCGTATCGCCGGCCAATACTCCAAGACCTCCGCTGTACGTGGGAATGTCTGATTTCACGCCTATTTCCATAGAGAAATAGGCGATTATCCGCTCCTTGCTAAAACTGTCCATCCGGTCTCCACGCGCCCATAAAGAGGTTAGTCGACCAATTAAGCCAAAATCTGCAGAGAATTCTAT
>JACQQS010000055.1 GCA_016206925.1 Candidatus Omnitrophota bacterium | reverse complement strand
GACCTTGATTGATCGCGTTTATGGCTGCGGCATAGTCATTCGCCAGTTTGGTGGAAATCGGAAAATCAACGTTTTTCTCAACGCTCGAGAGATCGATATGCTGTTTCGCGTCAAACCGGTTTACAATAACTTTTGTTCTATCCGGAGGAAACCCAAACTGTTCGAACATATTCAGACAGCGCTTCGTATTCCGGATGGTCGGAATATCCGGAACGGTGACCAGAAAAATAAGATCTGATTTATTGAGAATCGGAACAACCTGACTGGTGAATTCATGGCCGCCGTCCACAACCACGTACTCGAAGCAGGACAAAAGAAAATCAATAGCATCGGATACGGCCGATGACCGGATCTGCGCCGTTTCGTCTGCCAGAAACGGCGAGGGCAACACGTAAAGCCCTGAAGGGTGCTTCTGAAGCTGATTAAACAATAACTCCCGGTCGAGACGATCAATTTCCTGAACCATGTTGCTAATCGTATATTTCTGCTTGACGTCCAGGAAGACGACCACATCGCCATGCTGCAGAACCAGATCACACAAAAGAACGCGGCCCGGATGCATTTCCGCAAGGCTTGCGGCCAGATTGCAGGCAATGGTTGTCGTACCCACACCCCCTTTATTGCTGAATAGTGTAATGAGCTTTCCCCTGCCCTGAACGGTACTTTCCTGACTCAGCTTCGATTGAAGTGCGCGGTGTACTACCGTTCTTAACTCCTCCGGCTTCCACGGCTGTATCAAGAAGTCCTTGGCCCCCAACCGGAGTGAGCGAAGAATTAGTTCGCTGTCGGGTTTTTCTGAGGTCAAAACCCACATCGTTTGCGGCATGGCCCGCATGAGTTTGGCGCAAAGATCCAAATCGTGCTCGACTTCATGCGCACGAACATCGAAAATGACCATATCCACCGCTTCCTCCGCAGCCAAATCCTCGGCCTGAGCGATGGGGCTGGATGAAACACGGCAGATGGTCTGGCTGAAATCAACGACGCTGGCTTCCATCTGATCAACCAGATTGCTTCGATCACTTACAATCATTATCGCAATTTCGCGCGGCACTGTTTTACTCCTCGTCTATTTTGTCATTCCCGCCCCGGATCTGTCATTCCCGCGAAAGCGGGAATCCAGTCCGAGGTAAACTCCAGCAGGAATTCAGTACTAGACCCCCGCTTTCGCGGGGGTGACATCCATGTCATTTCAATCTCGCCTCAAAACTTGTAAATGCTCTCTTTAATGCGCTCTCAAACTTCGGGCAGCCTGTACCCGCAGCGTTGCAGTTGGCATCAGCGCTGGTTAAGAAAAATCCTTTGTCGGTAGCCGTATTATTGGAAGCGTCTTGATCATAATTATTAGGGGCTGTGGCATATCTCAGCAAAAATTGTCTGCGCATATTATTGTTGGGGGCGCTAGGATTATATGCGGTTCCAATGTCCCCAAAACCAACCGTATTGATAATGATGTTGTTTGCATAAGCCCAGTCAACGTGGTCCATGAAATGCAAATCAGGGCAGTAAAGGTTAATGCTTGGTCTGCGAACCGTATCTGCAGTATCTTGATGCTCGTGTGCCACAATTGCGCCGGCGCAGTCGGTTCCAGGACAACGCCCGCCCGCTGCCCGAGGAGTAGCCAGAGCGAGCGAAATATCCACGGTACTT
Source organism: Candidatus Omnitrophota bacterium (assembly GCA_016206925.1). Taxonomy (GTDB): domain Bacteria; phylum Omnitrophota; class Omnitrophia; order Omnitrophales; family JACQQS01; genus JACQQS01. The sequence continues at coordinate 60,989 of JACQQS010000055.1, read as the reverse complement.
ACATTGTAAAGGCCTTCCGGAACCGGCTGCGGAGGATCGTTCGGACCAAACCATTGTTTGCCTGCCGGCAGTTGATTTTTGTAAAGAGCCGCGCCGTCATGATAAAGTTCCAAACACGGGCCGAAAGTTTCGAGGCTTGGGCAAACCGTGGTTGCCCAAGTTACTCGCGGTTCTCCGCTGGAGTTAAAATCTTTTCTCCAGCCGGCCGGAATGATTTCCATCTGATACACCGGATTGCCGGGACCCGGATCTAGAGGTGGTGCAAATTCTCTTATGTTGTGGGTGACCGTAAGCAAGCTGTCACATAAGGTACAACCGCCGCTATTACACTTTTGCGGAAACGCGTCTAGCGTGGCGTTTCGATCGTGGAAAGCTTCCACAAAACCATCTGAGAAAAGGATAATCTGCCCCTGAAATTCGCTGTCTATGTCAAAATTGGGGCCGTTGAATGTGTCAAAGAAACGTTTTCTTTCCTGCCGAATCAGCTCTACGGCGACTTCCAATCCCTGAGATTCGTTGGACGCTGTCCAGGGAAACATACTGTCGAGTTCGGTTGAAGGTTCAGGGCGAGCGGTGTTTCCGAAAACATCCACTATGCATTTTGCTTCCGAAGCCGCGTAAAAAATATTATTGAACAGCGGATTGCAAGTACTTGCACACCCGGCCGTATTGCAATCCCTGCATCCAACATCGGCACAGAGATTTATTTGCGGCAAGCCGGGCCGTCCCATTACGGGAATATGTGCATTCATCCTATCCTTGATCGTCTTATACGCATTATTGTAGTTGTCGCATCCTGCACATGTGTTAAAGTCCAGGTCAAAGTTGGTAGGAGGAGCATCCACGCTTTCTGCGACAAGATCAAATGCCACGAAGCCCAGACTGCTATTCTTGGCTGGATTATCATTAAACCAGTTGGCTCGGCCAAGCGTTTTCGGAACAAGCCGCGCTGCATACAACATATTCGTGATCGGCTGGATAGTCGCCGCCGTATTCGTCATCGCCGAAAGATCGAATACGCTCAAACCCGGATACCGTGGGTCATAATTAGCATCACCGGGTTGCAAGTAACCGGCATCTCCCGACATGCCGGCCATGGATATGCTCCGGTCAAGAAGCAAAACTACAGAGTTTGCCTTTCCCGTATTGTTCACCTCAGCCAATGTGCTGCCTTTGACCATGAAATTTTTAAATCCGAAATAATGAGCAAGAATGGTTGTCAAACCGGAACCGGTGCCGGTTGTGTTAATTTCATTCTTTGTAGCACGAATGATGAGAGGATCCGCTACATTCTTAAATAACCCAGAGGGTTCCACATAATTTGCTCCACCCTTTTCTAGAAAGCGGATATTGCTGGATGCGTATGAGCCGTCTGGAAATGTCCATGTGTATGTACCGCCATTCGTAAGATCGGTCATCATATTCTCGTATTGTGTGCTCCAGTTCACTCCTCCAAAGGGATCCACAAACTTATCCGAGTCTGCCAGCGAACTAATGGTTGACTGCCACACAAAGTAGGCATTCCTTAACCCCAGCGCTGCTTTGGCCTGATGCTGCTGGTTCAGGGTAAGCCCTGATATCGTCTTATCGAAGTTTTCGTCTGTGTGATATCCCATTGCCGCAATGGCCATCATTTCCGCCACATTTTGTACGGAACGCTTGTACGAAGTCATCATGGCAAAATCGAGGCAAAGCGCCGCAAGCGCAATCAAACCCGTCATAAAAACTACCAGGGTACCAATGATCGATCCTCTTTGACTTGACGAAGGTTTTGCCTTCATGTTCACCAACCCCTTTTTGGATTTTTTCACCGCTCCGTGTCATCCTGTCATCCCGTTAGATATTTTTCCTCGCATCCAAGCTGTCAAAAAACTGGTCTATGCGTTCCTGTTCTCGCCTAAAATTATTCTGTTCGATAGAACTCCAATGCCCGGGAGACATGCGAAAGTTTCGCGTTCCCGAGTTGTATCTCGAAATATTTTCGGAGGACATGACCGACCCGTCGGTTACGGAATCTCTAATAGCCGGCCCGACTGTTTGATAATGTCTATCGCCAGGAATTCCGGCCGCCATCGTCTGCTGACTTGCGCTTATGGCTTCCTGATACGCTGCCGAAGGATACGACCTTATGTCCTTGTAATGTATTTCCATTGCGCTCTCACTCAGCGCATTTAATGCCTCCGGCAACGCTTCCGTATTTAAGTCGACCCCGCGAAAGCGGGCGTCTAGAGACTGGATTCCCGCTTTCGCGGGAATGACATCTTTGTAATGCTCTATGGGAGCCGCTTCACTTAACTGAACAACTTGTTTTGGAGCTTGTGGGATTTCTTGTACATAAGCTGCGGGCGTAACAACGGGCTGCTCGAAATCGAGCTCGACATCTTCTAAATCTTCCTTTGATTCCGTCGTTAAGACATATCGATTGTTGTCTCTAATCATGCGGTTCTTCATAAACGTCTGAAAGGCGGCAAGCACGCTCTGCGAAGTTTCGGGATGATCAAATGCCGCCCCGCGAACAACCGGCGCTTGATCAAACGGCAGAGGCACCCTATCGGCATTCATGGTTCCGTCATCCGAGGGCAAGTTTTTAAGTGCTTGATCCAACTCGAATTTGCCTTTATTAAGCATGGGCTCTTCAAATCCACCGCCGGTTTCTTCCTTCATCCCCGTGCCGCTTTCCTGCCCGGATTTACCGCTTAGATCGACTGCATGAGATGCTTCTGATGCCAGATCAGCGGGCTTAACGGTTTCCATCGACTCGGTTGAATTCTGCTCGGCAAGCATTCGATTCACCTCATAATTTCGAAGCGCGCCGCGTAGCGCATCGGCCTGATAATTTTCGTCCGGAAGATCCTCAATGCGGATAACACGGTCGATTTTCTCCGGATCGTAGAAATCTCCTGCTTTTTGAGCTTCTTCCAGTTCCATAGGAAGAATGACGTGGGGCGTTATGATGAAGATGAGTTCATGCTCGCGCGTCTCAAGATCTCCGCTTCGAAACATCTTCCCGATCCCCGGAATTTGCGCAAGAAAAGGAACGCTTGTCCTTGTGTCGTTTGTGCGTTTGGAGATAAATCCGCCGATGACAAGCGTCTGCTTATCCCTCAATTCCACTACCGTCTTTGCATTGTTCTCAATAATAGAAGGAACGGTACTACCGGAGATCGTCAAGGTGGAAGCGAAATTCAGCTCGCTCACGATGGTCTCAACGGTTAGGCGGATGATGTCATCCTCCAAAATTTCCGGTTTAAACCTGAGCTCATGGCCAAATTCTTCAAACTGAACGTTGGTAGATCCGTCCTGAACCGTAGCGAATGGAAAACGTCCCCCTACCAGAAATTCGGCTTCTTCGCCGTCCTTTGCAAGAAGCTTAGGCTTGGCAATAACCCTCAGGAAATTTTTTGACTCCAAAAACTCAAGGGTCGACAGCAAATTGGTTTTGCCATCGATATAACTAATCGTAGGAAAGGTAGCGCTTCTGTCAATGGCTAACGAGTCTGTAGTAAACGCGCCTTTGGCGGCTGACAAGTCGTTATCGACGAACGTTTGCCCCGCCACATTTCCCGCAAATGAGGACAAATTTATGTATTTGCTTATGCTTTGCCAGCTGTATCCGTAATCATCCGAATCCGTCCTGTCAAGTTCGACAAAAAACACGTCGATTAAAACCTGCTTCGGCAACCTCAACGTCATCATGTCCACCGCTCCGGCCGCGTAGCGCTCGGCAAGCTCCATGACTTCGGTCCGCTCCTGTGCATTATCGATCTCACCTGTTAAAGCGAAGGTTTCGCCTACCGAATGTACCTTAATATCTATTCCGGGAAACCGGGATTCGATAAGGTCCTCGAGCACATGCGGATCGCGTTCTACAAAAACCTGAAAAGTCTCACTAATACCGCCCGCTTCCCAAATCACCAAGTTGGTGTTCCCCACCGTATTGGCTACAACCAATATTTCTTTTTGGCTGACCGCCACCACATCGGCGACAGCCGCATCTCCTATCGCTGTCCGGACAACAGGCCGCTCAAAAGTAAGCAAGCGGGAAGTATTGTCAACCATTCTGATCGCCTGTACAGATATCTCGCTGGACGTAAAATTAATGGTGTCGCCGACCTCCGACAATTGGGCATATAATTGAATATTACTCTGCAAACTGATGAAAATCGTCAGCATGCAAAGTATGAAAACCTTAAGCGCTCCTTTCCTCATAGTCACTTTACTCCTGTTGAATTATCCTGCCTGAAATTTTGTTTATGTTCCCTTCCTCAAAATAATCGGTTGTTTTTCTTGTCCCGCGGATCACTTCTATGGATCCCGGCTCATAGGCATCTCCTATTAACGCGTCGCTATTCGGATCCGGCTCCATCCCCTTAATTAAATCCCCGATGCCAATACCCGTACCGTCAACAAGAGATTCGTCACTTTCCTGCCGTAACGCTACCCGAATCTCACCGTGCCCTATCGCCAGCGAAAGTTTTTCCGCACCCTTCGGATCTATCGCTACGATAAAGGAAACACCTTGTCTGCCCTCTCCTGCCTTTTCTTTGGCCAGTAGTAAAACGTTTTCCATAATCGTTCCGGTTCTAAAATTTCCATGGCGATCCTGGACCGTGGCTATAATGTCAATTCGGCTGCCTGGAATAAACAGCTTCAGATCATTCTCGGGCTGATTGACGGGAACGGACAGGGCCCGATATCCCGGCGGAATGATATGCTGGAGGCCGGCTGTACCGCTATAAACCATCCCGGCCGTAATCGGTTCGCCCTCATGGATTTCTACGCGCACAATCTGACCCACAGCGCTTTCCGGCCTAAAGAGCATTCCCGACTGGAATTGTGTTGCGTCCACCGTGCCTGCCCTGACTTGTTCCGCCTTAATAAAGGAGTTTGGCTCGATGTCGGACTGGGCAATGGCCACCCCCTCGATCGTCTTGGGCCCGCCAAATTGACCGGACAGAAACGCGGTTCCGAGTAGAGCCGCAATCACCGCAATTCCCAAAATTAAAAGATGCTGCCTTCCCATTTTTCCGTTCTCCCGCTTATCCGCATGCTTCGCAGTACATGGTTACTGTTGATTTGATCATGGAAATGTTGGAAATAGCCGGAATAAGTTTTCCCATTACCGGCGTGTAGGTTTCTTCCGCTACCAATGCAAACGTGCGGCCATTAGGCCAAGGCATCTTAAGATATATATTTGTGGGGGCAGTCCCCCCGAATCCCGTGACGGTATTTATGATCACCGCCTCAGCTTGTGCTGAAACGTCGGACGAAATGCCGGCTTTCAATGCGCTTGCGGTATCAACCGAAGCGTAGCGGGCGCCTTGTCTGGTTGCATAATCCAGAACGCTCTGCTGATAGAGCAGCCAGCCCACTTCGACCGAACCCAGAGCCATAATGGCGAAAAGCGGAAACACAATGGCAAATTCGACGACCTCCACGCCCGATTTCGTAAAAAGCTTATTTTTTTTCTTTTTGGCTGCATTGACTGTCATTCGAATAACCTCAGCTTTGTAAAAACCAATCGTAGAACACTTATTTGTTAACAATCCGGCGGCTCACAACACAATTCGATACAATTTCCAAATTCATCCGTAGCACAGCAACCCGGGCCAGAAGGCGTAGGTGTAGGTTCAGGAACGCCTGTCACCGGATTGGCTTGGACATACGAAGCACTGCGCACGATCGAAGACGCACTGGGGAATAGATATGAATAGAATCCACCGGGCTGGTTTGCCGCCAAACCAACAGATACCCTCAAAACATCTCCCGGATTGACGGTGCCCTTCGGAACGGTGTCTTCCGGAGTTCCAGGGGTGCTGCCTAAGCGCTCAACACCCACAGTGATCTTGGAGGGATCGTATGCTTTTAATTTCGAGTTGGGTACGAGCGTATTAGCAACATACTGTTGAACAGCCGGCGTTATTGTGGCCATAGGAGGAATCTGGAGACTGGCAAATCGTGCCGCTTCACGAGCAGTGTCATCCAGCGCTTTATGTACTTCGATCGTATTCCAAACTTGATGAGTCAGCGTCACAAACACAACGAGCACCGGAAGCGCAAGGGCAAATTCAGCCAGTGCTGATCCTCTTATGCTTGGTAAACCTTTTGAAAATTGTTTCTTTCGACTCGAAAAAATAAATTCTAAAAAAGAGGAATCTTCATCTTTTGAATTCATTTTACTTCCCAATAAATCTTTGATATTAACCGGAAACATAAAAATTTCTTCCACCCCTCTTTGCCCGCGGAAGCTATATTTTACAAATCCGTTTCCCGCGAATCCGATCGATCTAAGTCTGTAATCTCCTCTGTGATACCGAAAGACCAGCTCCATGGCGACTGGGAGTTAACCCAATCGCCATGGACAAATCAAAATCCAATCGCATTTTCCTTATGTAGCAGCTGTCAAAGCGTTATTCACCTTGACAAATGCCTTGTTCACCTGACCGCCAAGGCCGGTGAGAAGTGCGATAGACACAATTGCAATTAAGACAAGGATAAGCGCGTATTCAACCATGCCCTGCCCTTTTTTGCTACGAAACCATTTTCTCAATTTATTCATTCTCGAATTCCTCCTTTTCTGGAAACTCACGTGAGGTTCCATGCTCCACTTATCTATTTATGAAGCCATCCCAAGCAGCGGTTTACTTAATATGTAACGGCAAATCCAGGCAATCCCTTGCCTTTGAAATTATGGTTAAAATTTCCAAACTTATACACCATTTGAACTCTAGCACACGGCGAATATGCCTGCAAGTTTAGAGGTTCATAAACATATTTAATAATTTAAAAAGTCTAAAAATATTTTACACTTCATAAGCATGAATCCGATAAAACAGCATAAAGTTTAATTAAATTCACACTTTTTTAAAGTAGTTAAAATTAGCCTGTTTAAGTTGGGGTCAGCCATTATCGATAGGAATTGCCGAGGGCCGGACTCGAACCGGCATGGAGATTTCTCTCCTTGGGATTTTAAGTCCCATGCGTCTGCCAATTTCGCCACCCCGGCATGAACGGGAGGACCATCATGCTGATGTTACTCTCAGATTCAAAAACCGACGAGAGACAGTGAAGATAGACGAAAAAAAATTGGATAAACCAGAGAGATAAATCGGAGGATTCCGTCTGTTTTTCCCTCGTCTATCGTCTATCTTCCTTCGTCTCTCTTCTTCACCCACCCTCTGGTTTCTTACAAACACGGAGGCGCAGGGCGGAATCGAACCGCCTCATGTCAGTTTTGCAGACTGACGCCTTCCCACTTGGCGACTGCGCCATATTTTTTCAACTTAATCGTTGCATGGTACGCGGGGCTGGAAGCCCCGCCTACGTGACTACACCGTAAGCCCCGCCTACTTTCTAAGAAACGCTAATGCTTTTGACAGGACATGGCGCGCGATCCGTTCTTTAGACTGTTTCGGCAGTCGAATACTTTCACCGCTTCGGTCTACTATTAAAACACTCGGCTTACGGTTACCAAACGGATTTTCTCGCCTCGAATACTGGTTACCAACCATCAAGTCTAAATTTTTTCTCTTTAGTTTCGCGCGGGTATACGCGGTGACGTTTTCCGTTTCGAGTGAAAATCCCACGACGACCGGTTTGGTGGATAATCGGGCCACACGCGCAACAATATCGTTTGCACGGCGAAGTTTCAGCGTGACGGAATTCTGCTTTCTGCGAAGCTTCCTCTTCATAACACGAACGGGCACGTAATCATTAACAGCGGCCGTCATAATCAAAATATCAGCCGCCTTAATTTCCTTCATGACCGCCTTTTCCAATTCATTCGAGGTTACAATAGGAATCAAACGCACACGGGGGGGCGTTCTTAAGGCCGCAGGACCTGAGATTAAAGTAACGCGAAAGTTTTTACGCGTTGCCGCCTGACGGGCTATTTCATAACCCATGCGCCCCGTGGAAAGATTCGATATGTAACGCACCGGATCGATAAAAGCCCTCGTAGGACCGGCTGTAACGACAACCCGGATAGGGTCACTTGAGGAGTTCTTTGATCTGGGCGGTGATGATTTCCGCTTCCGCAATGTGGCCTACACCTTCAATTTGGCAGACAAGATGCCCCCTGACAGGATCGATAAAATGCATGCCCCCTTGTTTGAGCTTACGAACATTCTCCTGGGTAAAAGGATTAAGCCACATTTGTTCGTTCATGGCCGGAGCAATAAGTATATCTGCGCGAGTAGCCAACACAATGCTGGTTAAAAGGTCGTCGGCAAGCCCCGCAGCGATCTTGGCAATCATGTTGGCGGTTGCCGGTGCTATGACAACCAAATCGGCTTCGCGGGCCAGCCGCGTGTGAAGCGGTTCGGAAAAAGGCGGTTCCATGAATTGATCTTCATAGACCGGATGACCGCTGAGTGACGCCAAAGTAAGCGGGGTGATAAACTGCTTTGCGCCTTGGGTGAGGACACAGATGACTTTGCAGCTTTCAAAAGCAAGGTTCGAGATAACGTCACAAGCTTTGTAGCAAGCTATGCTGCCGGTCAATCCAAAGATAACCGTCTTACGCTTCTTCTGCGGGCTTGGGTTGTTCCTGCGGCTGTGCGATCTCTTCATAACAAACCTTTCCTTCGGCAAATTCCTGCAGGGCGGTACTTGTGGGGTTTTTTGAAGCCGTTTCTATCAGCGGCTTCGCGCCCGAATTAATTTCGTTGGCCCGGTCGGCGGCGGCCAAAACAAGTCGGAATAAACTTTTATTCTGCTTTGTGAGCTTTTCCAGCGCGATATACGCCATATTTCTTTCTCCTTCTCAATTTAACAGTGAATTATTTAAACCCAGTCGAGCTTTCTTAACCAAATCCATTATTTCCGAAACGGTCCAGCCCAACTTGCGATTCACCACCACCGCATCATAATGCCGGGCGTAAGTCATTTCCTTTTTCGCAAGTGAAAGTCGCTTCCTCTGTTCATTCGATGAGTCCGTATTCCGCCCCCCTAGTCGCCGCGCGAGTTCTTTTAACGACGGGGGCATTAGAAAAATGGAAAAAACCTTCTGCTCGCGCATCACCTTAAAAGCACCTTTTACGTCGATGACCAGAACAACGTCATAACCTTTCAGGCGGCGGCGCCGAACCGGACCACGGGGGGTTCCGTAATAACTACCAAAGACCCGCGCCCACTCCAGAAACTGACCAGTTTTTATTTTACGAACAAACTGTGATTTTGACAGGAAAAAATAATCCCTGCCGTTCCTTTCGCCATTTCGCCGCGGGCGCGTTGTTGCTGATACAGAACGCCATAATCTCCGGTCTTTCTGAAGCCATTTGTTAACAACCGTTGTCTTGCCCGCTCCCGACGGGGCGGAAAGAACAATTAAAAGTCCTCCTCTAGCCTTGCGGAAACGCGCCGGCATCGGCATCCATCCGTTCGGATATCGTAACAGGTTCCAGCGCCGAAAGCACGACGTGCGACGTATCCATGACGATAACGCTCCGTGTTTTTCTTCCGTTGGTCGCATCAATCAGACGGCCCGCCTTCCGGGCATCATCTCTTAAGCGCTTCGTGGGCGCAGCTTCCGCCGCAATAACAGCAACAATACGCGCCTTCGACACGCTGTTGTTGTATCCGATATTTAAGGAAAACGAGCCCATTTACTCTATGTTTTGGATTTGTTCTCGAATTTTCTCAACTTCCGTCTTGATCGAGATCACATATTTCTGAATTTGATGATGAGCGGACTTGGACGCCATGGTATTTGTTTCGCGATGAATCTCCTGTGAAATAAAATCCAGGCGCTTGCCCACTTCTCCCACATCGTGCAAAGTCTTCCGGAAAAAACGCAAATGGTGATCCAAACGCACCAGTTCTTCCGTAATATCCGACCGATCCGCAAAAAGCGCCACTTCTTTGGCAAGCGCCTCCGGGTCCAAACAGACCCCGCCGGATAACTCCTCAATACGCTTTGACAACTTTTCCTTGTAAAGGTTCGGAAGCTGCTTCGAAAGCTTGCCGATCACCGCAACGGCCTGCCTAATCTTTTTCAACCTATTCTCTACATCCCTCACAAGCTGCGCGCCTTCCCGCGCCCGCATTTCCAAAAGCCGTGTCAATGCCTTTCTGACCAATCCCCGCGCAAGCACCCATTCGCGGCCGCTGATTTTCTTTTCGGAATTGCTCGAAAACGCATTGGGCAAGTTTACCAAGTCGGAAACCGAAAACGCCGGATCCAGCTTGAGGCTGCGGCCGATACTTCTAAGTTTCCGCACGTAATAAGCGATACGTTTCGCGTCAATTTCAAGCTCAACGTCGTTTGCGCCATTCCAATTAAAGCAGACGTTGATTTTGCCCCGCTTGAGCTTCTCCCCAATCAGCTTTCGAAGTTCCGATTCAAAAGAGTTGAGCGAAGCGGGCAGTCGTACCGATATGTCAAGATAACGGTGATTCACCGAGCGCAGTTCCACCGCGCATGAGCGCCCGCCGATACGCGATTTTGCCTGTCCATAACCGGTCATGCTGTAAAGCATAAATATACCTCGCCAAAGCAAAGTATTGTATTGTTAAGCAATTAAGCAGTCAACGATACTTATGAAGTAATTTATGAAGTAGTTATTGAACGAAGAGCTCTTGTAAGAGCCTTTCGCAGGCCGCTTGAGGGTCTTTGGCCTGTGTCAAGGGTCTTCCGATGACAACATAATCCGCGCCTAATTCAAACGCTTTCTTTGGAGTAACTATTCTGGATTGATCGTCAGAATCTGCCCACGCCGGACGCACGCCTGGAGTTACGACCAAAAAATCCTTGCCCACATGCTGTTTAATGATTTCGACTTCCTCCGCCGATGCCACCACACCGTCAAGGCCCGATTCATCCGCAAGCGCTGCAAAATGTTTTACTTGATCCTTAAGACTTCGGTTTATTCCGGTTGAGGACAAATCGCTTTCCGACATACTGGTCAACACGGTAACGGCCACAACCATCGGGCGATCATCCGGGTCGGTATCCTCCACAGCCCGCCTTGCCGCTTCCATCATTTTCTTTCCCCCGGAAGCGTGAACATTCAGCATCCAAACACCGAGCTTCTGTGCCGATGTTACGGCTTTTGCAACGGTGCTCGGAATATCATGAAATTTTAAATCGAGAAATACATCACCGCCTCTCTTCTTCACCATTTCAATGGCCCTCCGGCCGCAGGCCGTAAAAAGCGGGCTGCCGATTTTGAAATGTTTCATGCGAGCGCCGAAAACTTTGAGCCAGCCTTCGGCTTCCTTTAGGGAATCCGTGTCCAAAGCAACAATGATTCGATCGGCGTAATTCATAGCTTGAGTGTCCCGCGAAAATCGCCGACCGATTTAACGCCTTCTTTCTCCAAATATTCCCGAATGCCCTGAACGATTTCCGGCGCAGCCATCGGATTGATAAAATTAGCCGTTCCAACAGAAATTAAATCGGCGCCCACCAGAAGAAATTCAAGCGCATCCTTCGCTGTTGTTATCCCGCCCATGGCAATCACGGGAACCCTAAGTTTTCGTTTCACCTCAAAAACATGCCGCATGGCAATGGGTTTAATGGCCGGGCCGCTCAAACCTCCGGTAATATTGGCAAGCGACGGCCTTTTCTCACGCAAATTTACGGCCATTCCGACAAGCGTATTGATAAGGCTTACACCATCGGCGCCAGCCTCCATGACGGCCTCGGCGATAGAGACAACATTCTCCGCTTCCGGAGTCAGCTTGGCGAAAAGCAGCTTTGTAGTAACAGCCCGTACCGCACGAATGACTTTTTTAGCTTCGAGCGCATTTTTGCTGAAGTCAAGACCGCCGGAAACATTAGGACAGGACAGATTTAATTCAAGGGCTTTCACCGTCGCCTCGCCGGAAAATGGTCTTGCCGCTTCGGCGAATTCCTCGGCTGATTTTCCGGCGACATTAACAATCAAATGGGTGTCAATACTCCTAAAATATGGAATCACGTCTTTCAGAAATGCTTCTACGCCTTTGTTCTGCAATCCGATCGCATTGAGCATGCCGGCAGAAGTTTCACAAATGCGCGGCATCGCATTACCTTCGCGGGGTTTTGTCGTAACGGTCTTGGTGATAACGCCGCCCATCAGCGCATAATCAAAATAAGGGGCGAACTCATCCTTTACTCCGAAAGTTCCCGAAGCCACCGTTACCGGATTCTTGAATACCAGATCACCAATTTTTGTTGTCAGCTCTACCATGTCAGCACATCAAAAGGAAGAACGGGGCCTTCATGGCAAACGGTAATTCGCCCGCGCTTAGTGTCCATAACGCAGCCAAGACACGCGCCCACGCCACAGGCCATCACTTCTTCCATACTCGCCTCCCCCGACAGCCCTTTTTCTTTCGCTGTTTTGACAATCAGGCGCATCATGGGATCGGGCCCACACGTGTAAACAAAATATTCTCTTGGATTCATATTTTTCGCCAGACGGTCAAAAACATCCGTAATGTAACCTTTCTCACCAACCGATCCGTCATTGGATGAAACATGCAGGCGGGATTTATCAATTCCCAATTCGCTTAACGGAAGTAAATCAGCCGCAGTTCTAACGCCAAACAGGAAAGCCTCGACGGGCATTTGAGAAGCTAAAAAAATCATGGGAGCCACGCCGACGCCGCCGCTTACGTAAATCAATTTTTTCTTTGGCATAGGCGTAAAAATAGTTCCGAGCGGGCCCCAAACATCCAGTTTCATTCCAGGCTTAATCGAAGAAAGGACGCGCGTTCCCGCCCCTACTACGATATAGAGTATATCCACTAAATCGCGGCGAACGCGGCAAATACTCATAGGCCGCGCCAGAAAGGGATCGTAAGATTCGGACACGCGCATCTGAAGAAAATGACCCGGACGAGACCGATCTGCAATAAAGGAGGATCGAAGTGTTAACCGGTAGAATGACTGAGAAACGCCGACATTTTCAACAACTTCAATACGTTCCTTACGCATGTCGGGACTCTAAGCGGCCAGAGTTCCGGACGTTCGATATTCTGTCACGTTTCATGGCCGCATGGTAATCCTGCAAAGCGCGGACCGTTACGCCTTTTTCACGGTAGGCCCGCATCCCGCTAAGCGCCGCCTTTGCGGCATTAATGGTGGTCAATGACGGAATTTCGTGCATCACCGCGAGAGAGCGAATTTTTGCCTCATCCAAGGCGGGCCCTTTTCCCACAGGTGTAACGATAAGAAGCTTAACCGTCCCGCTCTTTAGTAGATCCGCAATGTTAGGGCGCCCCTCCGCAATTTTTTTCACGCTGTTCACCGGAATTCCCTGCGATTTCAAATGGGCAGCCGTTCCTTCCGTAGCTACGAGATCAAACCCTAATTCAGCAAGGCCTTTTGCAATGGGGACAATTTTTGGTTTGTCGGCATCTTTGACACTCATAAATACCGTGCCCTTGTCAGGCAGGCGGCACCACGCCGAATCCTGCGATTTGTAAAAAGCCTGCCCGAAATTGCTGTCGATGCCCATCACCTCGCCCGTCGATTTCATTTCAGGGGATAAAATGATATCCACTCCTGGAAACTTGATGAACGGAAACACGGACTCCTTCACGGAAACATGCGGCGGAATGATTTCTTCCGTAAAACCAAGCTCCTTTAATCGTTTGCCGGCCATGACACACGCGGCAATTCTCGCCAGGGGAATGCCGATGGCCTTGCTTACAAAAGGAACCGTTCTTGACGCGCGAGGGTTAACTTCAAGGCAATAGACCTCTCCGCCCTTGATGGCATACTGAACGTTCATCAAGCCCTTTATGTTCAATTCCTTTGCCAGAAGTTCTGTCTTCTGAATAATTTCTTTAACTTTTTCCTTCGATAGTGAATGTGGGGGAATCACCATAGCGCTGTCGCCCGAATGTATGCCGGCTTCTTCGATGTGCTCCATCACGGCGCCCACCACAAAAGTTTCGCCATCACCGATGAGATCCACGTCAATTTCAAGGGCATCTTCGAGAAACCGGTCGATAAGAATAGGGTGTTCATCCGAGGCCTCTACCGCATCGCGCATATATTGCCGGAGCTGCTCTTCGTCGTAGACAATCTCCATGGCCCGCCCGCCCAGCACAAAAGAAGGCCGTATGACCACCGGATAACCTACCTTTGCCGCAACCCGGCAAGCATCATCCGCATTGAGCGCAATACCGTTATCCGGCTGGCGGATCTTCAATTTGGAAATGATTTTGTTGAACTTATCCCGGTCTTCGGCTGCTTCGATGGAATGCGCGGACGTTCCGAGGATTTTTATACCAGCTTCTTCCAAAGAAGCAGAGAGGTTTAATGGAGTCTGGCCTCCGAGCTGTACAATAATGCCTTCGGGTTTCTGGGCATCACAGATATTCAAGATATCTTCGCGCGTGAGCGGTTCAAAGAAAAGCTTGTCGGAGGTATCGTAATCCGTACTCACGGTTTCCGGATTGGAATTCACCATGATCGTCTCATATCCCAATTCCCTCAGCGCCATGGCGGCTTGACAGCAGCAGTAGTCGAACTCGATCCCCTGGCCAATGCGGTTCGGCCCGCCGCCCAAGATCATGATTTTCTTCTTCTCTGATGCAACCGCTTCGTTCTCATCTTCGTAGGTGGAGTAATAATACGGAGTGAAAGCGGCAAACTCTGCGGCGCAGGTGTCTACCAATTTGAAAACTGCCCGTACATTCAGGCTTAGGCGGAGTTCACGAATGCTCTTTTCATCAGAACCCCAAAGAAATGCCAGTTGTCTGTCCGAAAACCCAGTTCGTTTCGCAAGGCGGATTAATTCCTTCGTGCTCTCTTTTGTTTCAGTTAAATTGACCGTTTCAGCAGCATCGATTAACCCGCGTTCAACATCAATGATCTGTTTGATATTCTCAAGAAACCATGGATCTATTTTCGAAGCATCGTGAATTTCCTCCGTCGACATGCCGGCGTAATAAGCGTATTTAATATAGAAAAGCCGGTCTTCCCTGGCGGTTCCGATGTAGGAACGAATTTTACGGCGAAGCTCGCTATCGTCCGGCGCATTCTTGATGAAGTCAAAAAGTTTTCCCCTCGTTTCCAATTTTACATCGAAGACCTGGTCTTTCCCGTCCGCTCCAAGTCCAAACCTCTTAATCTCAAGCGACCTCAGCCCTTTTTGCAGTGCTTCCTTAAACGTCCGTCCGATGGCCATGGTTTCGCCTACGGATTTCATGCTCGTGGTCAGTTCCGAATTGACGCCCGGAAACTTTTCGAAGGCAAACCGCGGAATTTTGACAATACAGTAATCGATGGCTGGCTCAAAGGAAGCGGGCGTGTATTTCGTGATATCATTCGGAATCTCATCCAGGGTCAATCCCACGGCCAGTTTTGCAGCAAATTTCGCAATGGGAAAACCGGTTGCTTTAGAAGCCAGGGCGGATGAGCGCGAGACGCGAGGATTCATTTCGATAACAACCATATCGCCATTTTTCGGATTGACGGCAAACTGAATGTTCGAACCGCCCGTTTCCACGCCGATCTCTCGGATAATGGCTAACGCTGCGTCCCGCATGCGCTGATATTCCTTGTCCGTCAGCGTCTGCGCCGGCGCAACGGTGATGGAATCTCCGGTGTGTACGCCCATGGGATCGAAGTTTTCGATGGAGCAGACAATGACCACGTTATTCTTCAAATCGCGCATGACCTCAAGTTCGTATTCTTTCCAGCCCAGCACCGATTCCTCGACCAGGATTTCGTGGTTCATGCTGTATTCCAGTCCGAAGCGCGCTGTTCTCTCAAGCTCTTCGCGATTAAAACAAACGCCGCTTCCGAAACCACCCAGTGTAAAACTGGGCCGTACGACCATGGGGTAGCCCATGCGGTCGCCGATGGAAAGCGCTTCTTCCACAGAGTATGCAAACTGACTTTTTGGAACAGCTAATCCAATCTTGAGCATCGCCTTCTTAAAAGCTTCTCTGTCTTCCGCTTTCCGGATAACTTCATATTTTGCGCCGATTAATTCCACGCCATACTTTTCGAAAACGCCCGTTTCGTAGGCGCGGACGGCGGTATTCAGCCCCGTCTGTCCGCCCATGGTCGGCAAGCACGCATCCGGCTTTTCCTTTTTGATAATCTTCTCAAGAAACTCCGCTGTGATCGGCTCGATATAAGTCCGGTCCGCAAGATCCGGGTCGGTCATGATGGTCGCAGGATTAGAATTGATAAGAACAACCTCATACCCCTCTTCTTTCAGTGCTTTACAAGCCTGCGTTCCAGAGTAATCGAACTCACAGGCCTGTCCGATGATAATGGGACCCGAGCCGATGATCAGGATCTTTTTAATATCCGTCCGTTTAGGCATTACCAGACCCCCTCGACGACCATCTTTCGAAAGCGCTCAAATAGGTAGTCTGGATCATGAGGCCCCGGAGAAGCTTCGGGATGATATTGAACCGCAAATAGCGGAAGTTTTTTATGCCGGTAGCCTTCCACCGTCTTATCGTTCAAATTGAGATGTGTGATCTCAATCATGCTTTTATCCACCGAATCCGGGTCGACGGCAAACCCATGATTTTGCGCTGTGATTTCAACCGCTTTAGTCTTTAGATCAATGACTGGGTGATTCCCGCCGTGATGGCCGAACTTCAACTTGTACGTTTTGGCGCCCAACGCAATGCTCAAAATCTGATGCCCTAAACAAATTCCGAATATGGGAATCTTACCGATAAGCTCCCTTGCTGTATTGATAAGATAGGTCACGGCAGCGGGATCGCCGGGCCCATTGGACAAAAAAACACCGGCCGGTTTGTATGTCATAACCTCCTTTGCCGAGGTAGTCGCGGGAACAATCCTTAGGCTGAATCCTCGTTGATTTAATTTCCTTAGAATATTTCTCTTAATTCCGGAATCAAAACAAATAACCAGCGGTTTCCCGTCATGAGCTTCTCGAGCAATATCTTTCGGCCATGCAAAGCCCTCTTCCAGCTCCTCTTTAAAGTCATAAGGTGTCTTGCATGTGACATCCTTTACTAAATCAAGTCCTTCCATGGGAGGCAGCGCCTTTGCTCGTTGGACCAACTTTTTTGGATCCAGCTCCGTTGATGACAAAATGCCGAGCTTGACGCCGTGGTCACGGAGATGTTTCGTTAAACGCCGCGTGTCGATTCCCTGAATTCCGGGAATTTTGTGCCCGGTCAAGTAATCCGAAAGCGAGCCGGTTGAACGGTAATTGCTCACACAGGCACTCAGCTCCCGGATAATGAACGCTTCGACCTGCGGTTTCTCCGATTCAAGATCGCTTTCGTTGATTCCGTAATTCCCGATAAGCGGGTAAGTCATGGCAACCATCTGCCCCTTATACGATGGATCGGTGAGAATTTCCTGATACCCGCACATGGACGTGTTGAAAACGACTTCTCCGCCGGCATCTCTCTGGTAACCAAATGAAGTACCGGCAAAAATCTCTCCGTCTTCAAGCGCCAAAATGGCTTTTTTCTCTTTCACGCGCAGCTCCTCATTAGGCGTAATTCCAAAAACGCCCGAGACAAAAGGCGGCTTTTACGCGGCCTCTTAATTCGGCGCCGAGGAAACAGGAATTTCTCGATTTGGAAACCAAACAATCCTTTGTCACCGTCCACTTCTCTTCCAAATCCACCAATGTCAGGTTAGCAAGAGCGCCTTCCCGGATAACGCCGTAGCCTTTCAGGTTAAACCGTTTGGCGGGATTTATAGAAAATTTCTCGGCGAGCTGCGCTAATGTCAGCACTTTCTTATGATAGAGCTCGGTTAAAGCCACGCCTGCCGCGGTCTCTAAACCGATGGTGCCGACCGGCGCGTAATTAATTTCCGCCATCTTGTCTTCTTCGGTATGCGGCGCATGATCCGTCGCGATCATTCCGATCGTACCATCTTTCAGTCCCTTCTTGATGGCCTCCACGTCGGCCCGGGAACGTAGCGGCGGATTCATCTTTAAATTTGTGTTGTACGTCTCCAAAAGCTCATCGGTCAGACTGAAATGATGCGGTGTAACTTCCGCCGTAACCGGAAGGCCGTCTTTTTGTGCTCTGCGTACAAGCTCGATAGCGCCCGCTGTTGAAATGTGCGCGACGTGCAAATCCGCTTTGGTAAGTCGCACGAGTTCTATGTCCCTCGATACGGCGATGATCTCACTTTCTACCGGACTGCCTTTTAAGCCGTACGACGTTGAGAAAATGCCCTCGTTCATGACGCCGTCCGCGCTAAGGCGGTGATCCTCAGCATGCGTAATGACCACCAGATTATTCATGGAGGCGTACTCCATGCATCTGCGCATTAGTAAAGAGTCTTCAACCCAATTCCCGTCGTCGGTCACGGCGATGGCGCCGGCTCTTTTAAGATCAGCCATTTCGGAGAGTTCCTTGCCCTCCCGATTGCGCGTAAGCGTCCCGGCCGGAAACAGGCGAAAGGGAACTTCTCTTGATTTCGACAAGATATGCTCCACCACACTTTGATTATCGCAGGGAGGCTGCGTATTGGGCATGGTCACACACGCCACAAATCCCCCGCGAAGGGCCGCCTGGCAGCCGGTTAAAATGGTCTCCTTCTGTTCGAAACCGGGCTCACGAAAATGTACGTGCAGATCGATAAAACCCGGAAACAGATGAAAGCTGCCGGCATCAAGAACTTCGATTCCGTTCTGGGGCTCAATAGCCGGCGCAATTTTCTTGATCGTACCTTTCTCAATAAGCACGTCAAATTTCCCGTCCCGCTCCGAGGCAGGATCGATGAGATGCGATCCTTTAATAAGGATGTTCGAAAGCGGTTTCATGATTTCACCCCGCTCAACAGATATAGAACCGCCATCCGCACAGCCAACCCGTTCGTCACTTGATCCAGAATGATGGAATACGGCCCGTCCACCACATCGCTGGACAGCTCTATGCCGCGGTTAACCGGACCGGGATGCATAATTACGACGTCGGGTTTCGCTTTTTTCAAGACATCACGGTTTATTTGATACGTAATGGCATACTCGCGGATACTCGGGAAAAAGGATTCTTTCTGCCGCTCAAGCTGGATCCGAAGCAAATTGATGACATCGGCGCCGTCCACCGCCTCTTCCAGATTGGTCGTCACGCGAACGCCCAGTTGTTCGGCATCGCGCGGAATCAACGTACGCGGTCCGCATACGGTTACTTCAGCGCCTAGCTTAGTAAGTCCCCAAATGTTTGAACGGGCCACGCGGCTGTGCAAAATATCACCGATGAATGAAACCTTAACGCCTTTTAACTTTCCTTTTTTTTGGCGTACGGTAAACATATCAAGCAGTGCCTGTGTGGGATGTTCGTTGATACCGTCACCCGCGTTTATCACGCCGCATTTCAGATAGCGCGCCAGCCTGTGAGGAGCCCCACTAGAGGGATGGCGCATAATGACTAAACTAACTTGCAATGCTTCGAGATTTTTTGCGGTATCCTTCACGGTCTCGCCCTTGATGGTGCTTGATATATCCGTCGAAAAGTTGACCGTATCTGCGCTCAGCCTCTTCTCGGCCAGCTCAAAAGAAATGCGCGTCCGCGTACTGGGTTCAAAAAAGAGATTTACCACCGTTCTTCCTTGAAGTGTCGGTACTTTCTTGATGGGACGGTTGCCGATCTCCTGAAAAGATTCAGCCGTATCTAAAATCAGCTCGATTTCTTCCGCCTCCAAATCTTTCAACCCGAGTAAATCTTTTCTCTTCCAAACTCTACCGCTCATGCATTGGCCCTCGGTCGGACAACCACTTTATCTTTTCCGCCCTCCTCTTTTAATTCCACTTTAACCTGTTCTTCTCTTGCCGTCGGAACATTCTTGCCCACAAAATCGGGACGGATGGGGAGTTCCCGATGGCCGCGGTCGACCAATACCGCCAGCTGAATCGATTTTGGGCGGCCGAAATCGATCACCTGGTCAATGGCAGAACGTATGGTGCGGCCCGTAAACAGAACATCATCGATTAGAACAACTATTTTGCTATTGATGTCAAAATCGATTTCCGTTCCGCGCACTTCCGGCTGGCTTGCCGCGCCTCCCAAATCGTCCCGGTAAAGCGTGATATCGAGAATTCCCAAAGGCACTTTTACCTGTGAAATTTCCTCGATAAGACTTTGGAGGCGGCGGGCCAAATGCGCACCGCCCGTCCGGATGCCTAGTAAGGAAATCTCTTCGAGTTTAGCGTTTCGCTCCATAATCTCATGAGCCAAACGTTTCAAAGTCCGGAGAAGGCCGTCTTCGTCAAAAATTACCTTATCCGACATAGGTCCCCCTCTGTATGTATTGGGGTTTTTGGAGCAAGCAACCGGCGGAAATGGGCAAAAAAATACCTACCCTCTGGGGTAGGTTTGGCAGGAAAGCTGAATAAAATTTATGCTTCACGATGCACCTTTCTTCGCCTCTCGGACGAAATTAAAAGGTTAAAAGTACTCAAAAGTGGCGGCACTATATAATAGCCGTGCTTCTGTGTCAAGCTTTATGATTCCGTATTCGTGTTATTGCATAAACCATTAATCCATATATAGATCCAATGTCTGAGAAAGCGGGTATTTGTTCCGTGGTGCAACGTTTATCGAAATGATGAGACAGGCCGTAGTTTGACTTTGGACCGATAAGAGGGTAAATTTCAAACAGATAGGGCCGGAAAGCCGCTCGTATGTTCTATAGATGGTAAGGCGGGTTGTTTTCTCTTTAAAATAACAAATTTAGATTGGCTTTAAGAACGGGCATATTTAATCCGCCTGGCATGGCATGAGTCGTTCTTCCAAAGACAGAACGTCACGATTTGATAGAAATGGGGTTAGCAGTCATGAATACCGACGGCCAAAATGGCAAGAAAAAAGTCCTTGTTGTGGACGATGAAATGGATGCGCTTGAAATCATTAAAAAGCGCCTCGAGGCCGATTATAAAATTCTTGAAGCGTTAAGCGGGTCGGATGGCCTTAAATTAGCCGAAGCGGAAAGACCGGATATTATCATCCTCGATATCATGATGCGCGGAGTCAGCGGCTTAGAAGTACTTGACGTACTCATGCACAGCCCGCATCTTTCTAGAATTCCCGTCATTATGGTTACAGCCCTGGACGATTTTAACACGCAACAGGAAGCTGGGCATCTTGGCGCCCGATTTTATATTACCAAACCTTTAAATGGCCCTCTTCTCCAAAACAAAGTAAAACAGCTTCTCGCTTTCGCCGCCTAAAATCAAGAACACCCCATCGAGTTCCCGCAATTCAGGCATTTGTAGCACGAGCCGCTTCTAACCGTGATATGACCGCAGACGTCACAAAAAGGGGCATCGCCCATCATCTCACTAAGATGATCATCGAGCGTATCCACAAAATGAACGCCGTAACTTTCAGCCGGCCGCTCAAGCAATGTCGGAACAGCTGTTGGCTCTCCTTTATTAGACGCGTCTGTTTTAACAAGTTTAATTTCCTTGCTGCTAACCAGCGAAGGTTTTTCGGTTGCCGTTTTGTATGCTTTTTGCCCTGATTTTTTTGAATGAGCGTCGTTTGAACCGTTTTTCTCTCCGTTCTCCTCCGAATGATTGCCATAATCATCGATCGAAGGCTTTACTTGGACAAAATCATACATCCCCATGTACTCCATCGCCAATACTCGAAATACATAATCAATGATGGAGCTTACCCGCTTGATGTTCGGATGGTCACAGGAACCTTGCGGTTCAAATTTGGTAAAAGTAAAGCAATCCACAAATTCCTTTAGTGGAACGCCGTATTGAAGCCCCAAGGATACAGCAATGGCAAAGCAGTTCATCATACTCCTAAGCGCCGCTCCTTCTTTGTGCATATCAAGAAAGATTTCCCCCAAGCCGCCATCTTCATACTCGCCGGTCCGCAAATAAACTTTATGCCCTCCCACTTTGGCTTCTTGGGTAAAACCGCCTCTTTTCTTCGGCAAACGTCTGCGTTTCAAAATGGGTTGCGCCGAAGTCTTTTGTGCCGAGGACTCGGCTACAGCTGATGCGCCTTCTTTCTCTTTCTTGGTATTGTCCGAAGAGGTGCTGAGCGGCTGGCTCAATTTACAGCCATCCCGGTAAAGCGCAACGGCCTTAAGGCCCAGCCGCCATCCTTCAAAGTAGGTCTGTTCGATATCTTCCACCGTCGCTTCGTTCGGAAGATTGACGGTCTTGGAGATGGCGCCGGATATGAATTTCTGGACAGCGCTCATCATCCGTATGTGTGACATCGGGTTTAAAAACCGTTTGCCCTTCTTTCCGCATTTGTTGGCACAATCAAAAACCGGCAGATCCTCATCTTTCACATGCGGAGCACCCTCAATGGTCATGCGGCCGCATACTACCTCATTGGCTTCCCCGATTTCATCTGCCGTAAATCCCAAAGACTGCAGTAAGTTGAAATCAGGCGATTCGTACTGCGCCTTTTTAAAACCCAGCCTCTCTACCGCTTGATCTCCCAACACCCAACGCGTAAAAGCGTGGGAAAGCTCAAATACAGAGGGAAGACGGCTTTCTATCTTCTCAACGTCTTCATCCAGAAAGCCTTTGTTCTTTAGCGCCTGGGCGTTTACATACGGAGCGCCTTGCAAAGTCAACGTCCCTTGAATGTAGCGGACAATATCCGCTACCTGACGCGGCGTATACCCCAATCTTTTAAGTGCACGCGGAACGGATTGGTTCACGATCTTAAAATATCCTCCGCCAGAGAGCTTTTTGAACTTCACCAGGGCAAAGTCAGGCTCAATACCGGTCGTATCGCAGTCCATAAGCAGGCCGATCGTTCCGGTAGGCGCGATCACTGTTGCTTGTGCATTTCGGTACCCGTAGTGCTCGCCCAAAAACACCGCGTCATCCCAATCCTGTTGAGCCGCCTTGAATAAATACTCCGGGCAGTAGCGCGCAGGAATCTTGTAACTTGCGTTCCGATGTTTCTCCATCACATGGAGGAAAGGGTCACGGTTTTTTTCATATCCTGGGAATGCGCCTACCTCACGGGCCATTTCGGCAGAAGTCTTATAGGCGTGGCCGCACATGATCGCCGTTATGGCTGCGCCGATACTACGGGCCTCTTCGCTGTCGTAGGGAACACCGTTAATCATGAGATAGGTTCCCAGATTCGCGTACCCCAAGCCCAAAGGCCGGTAATCGTGGCTGTTCTTTGCGATATTTTCGGTCGGGTAGGAAGACATGCCCACTATGATTTCCATCGCGATAATGAATATTTGAACTGCGTGGCGGAATGCTTCGACATCAAACGAGCCGTCTTCGCGCGCAAATTTCATTAAGTTGATTGAGGCAAGATTGCAAGCGCTATTGTCCAGAAACATATACTCCGAACAAGGGTTTGATGCATTGATTCGATCGGTGTTGGGGCAGGTATGCCATTCATTGATGGCCGTATCAAACTGGACTCCGGGATCAGCGCACTCCCAAGCAGCTTCGCAGATTTGACGCATTAAATCACGGGCTCTAAAGGTTTCACAAATCTCCCCCGTTGTTCGAAAAGTTGTAGACCAAGAACCATCCTTTTCTACTGCTTCCATAAATTTGTCTGTTATACGTATTGAGTTATTTGAGTTCTGACCGGAAACAGTCTTATAAGCCTCGCCATTAAAATCCGAGGGATAGCCGCCTGAAACAAGGGCTTTCACCTTCTTTTCTTCGCGCACTTTCCAATTAATGAAGTCAACGATTTCCGGATGACCCAGATCCAAACACACCATCTTGGCGGCCCTGCGCGTAGTGCCGCCCGACTTGGTGGCTCCTGCCGCACGATCAAACACTTCCAGGAAAGACATGAGACCTGATGAAGTGCCCCCGCCCGAAAGCTTCTCCTGGCGGCCGCGTAAAGAAGAAAAATTTGTCCCCGTTCCGGATCCAAACTTAAATAATCTTGCCTCGCTCTTTACCAAAGCGAATATCGACATCAAATCATCCTCAACCTTTTGGATAAAACAGGCGGAACATTGGGGATGAGAATAAGCATCAGCGGTCATTTCAACCTTGCCGATTTCCGGGTTCCAATAGTAGTTGCCACCGCTGCCGATAATTCCATATTCGTGATAAAGACCGCAGTTGAACCAAACGGGGGAATTAAACGCGGCTTTTTGCGTAATCAGCATTTCAGCCAATTCCGCCTCAAATACATCTGCGTCTTCCTTGCCAAAGAAATAGCGTCCTGCTTCGCCGGCCGTGCGTATCGTATGCGCAATGCGGTGTACCACCTGTTTGGCTTTTGTCTCGTGACCTGCATCCGGTACACCAGCCTTACGGAAATATTTGGAAACAAGGATGTCCGTTGCCAATTGGGACCACGCCTTCGGAGCTTCCACATCCTCCATCTTAAATACAATGGAGCCGTCCGTATTGACAATCGCCGAGGATCGTTTAACCACTTCGATCTCATCTAAAGGGTTAACGCTTGGTGTGGTAAAAAAGCGTTTTATCTTTAAACCACCTTGCGCTTGCGCTTTACCCGCCGGAGGCCGTTTTGTGAGTTGTTCTCCTAATTCTTGAGCTGTTGTTTTTGCCATTCCCTTATCTCCTTAATTTGCCGTATATCGATCCTTTGCTTCCACCCTTTTGATCAAGCTTTATGCTTTCCAGAACGCCCAGCCCCACGATTTTGCAATCCTGCAAAAATCGAGGGCAGTCTTTGAATTCGTCTTCCTGCCCTTGCTTCTGGCAGGATTGCCAGAAGCAAGGACTGCACCACAACGTTCACACGACGTGAACGTCGGTGCTGACGAATTCAAAGGCAGAATCCCTGCTTTTCCAAGATACAGCGCAATATCATTATACTACTCAATATGGGGCTTTATGAAATTAATTGCCCCATATCTTGTAGCAGTAGGCAAAAAATCTCTTTGGTGATTTTAAATGAAATCACGTTAAATTAACGAAATGCTGTGGGAATATTTCGAAACTTCAGTTTGGACACCGACTGCTTTTCATCCGTTATTTTGCAGCACCCGCTTACAATCGGTATCACCGGGTTGATCCTGAAAAGTTTACTGAAAAAAATTGGATAGTACATATAGATGCACTATCCATTTGCTTGTTTAACGAGATGAATTGAACTGATTTATTTTCTCTCGCAATTCTCTCGCTCCGAATTAGTCAATTCCGCATTGAAACTATTAAGGTAACCGCCCGTTTTCCATCGAAGCACGATGAAACTTGCACGTTTCAGCGGCGTTCATCACAGTGCGGGGAATTATAGGTGAGTTCTCTGCTCAAGTCAATAGCGGAATTCTTGTTTAAATTCAAGGTGAAAACCGTAAGAAGAAAAAATTGAATTTTTTGTTGACAACAGAACAGCATGCCAATGAATTCTATTTTCTCGGATGCTCATAAATAATTTCAATGGAATGAAACTTGCGAAAAATTATTTCCCGACACAAAATTCTTTAAAAATGACGTCTAAGATGTCATCCGAATATACTTCGCCAATCAATTCGCTGAGCGAACGAAGCGTACTGCGCAAATCAGCCGCCAAAAACTCAAGTGAAGTTTTTTCCGTAAACGACCGGGCGGCGCGAGCAAGGTGATGAACAGCTTCCGATATGTTTGCGTGATGCCGCTCGCGCGTCAAGTGCACATTTTCCGAACGGCCTTCCGCCTCCAGTGTGCATTCGATGACCTTTCGCTGAATCTGGTCAAGCCCTTCGCCACGTAATGCAGAGCATGCAATCGTCGGAGTAGAATCAAATTCTCTTTCAAACATTTTCAAATCCAGCCTCCTCGGAAGATCCGATTTGTTCACTACAAAAATATGCGGTTTCTCTAACAGCGATCTGCCGATGGCCAAATCCTCCCGGTTAAGGGGCATTGAACCATCCGCGACCCAAAGATAGAAGTCCGCATGGTTCAAATACTTGCGCGTACGATCCATTCCCATTTTGTCCAACCGGTCCCTCGCTTGGCCCAAACCCGCCGTATCCACAAGACGCACGGCCACGCCATCCCACACCACACTTTCTTCGATGGTGTCGCGCGTTGTTCCCGGAATTTCCGTCACGATGGCTCTCTCGTGTTTCAATAATGCATTAAGCAGGGAGGATTTTCCTACGTTCGGCCGTCCGACGATCACGCACAAAATTCCGTTTCGAATAATCGAGCCCGAACGGTAAGAATGAAGCAACGATTCAAGATCGGTTCTAAGCTTGTCCACTTCGCTTTGAATTCTCTCATCGGAAAAAACATCGTGGTCTTCTTCCGGAAAATCGACGTATGCTTCTACGTGTGCCAGGACCAAAAGCAATCTTTCCTTAAAGGTCCGGAGACGATCGGACAGTTCGCCCTGGAGATGCCGAACGGCCTGCCTTAAACTTTTCTCACTTGTCGCGCGAATGATGTCCACAACTGCTTCTGCCTGAGTCAAGTTAATGCGGCCGTTTAGGAATGCGCGTTTCGTAAATTCGCCCGGTTCCGCCACACGCGCTCCTGCCCGACAGCACAGGCCGAGTATTTTCCTGGCCGACTGCGTTCCTCCATGCATGCTGAATTCTATCATGTCATCTTTTGTAAACGACCGCGGGTGACGGAAGATGCTGGCCAGGCACTCGTCGAAAGCGAATTCGTGTTCGTACACATGCCCATAATGAATTGTGAATGATTCGGCCTCTGCTAATGGACGGCCGGATTTTGCGCGAAAGATCGCGTCCGCAACGGCAATCGCCTTCGGGCCGCTTAAACGGACAATGCTAAGCGCCGCTTCTCCGCTTGCTGTCGCAATAGCGCAAATAGTGTCGTCCAGATTTATTTCCGGCATAAAATCTCCCTCGCCTCCCTGACCAAAAATAATGATCCCGTAATCAACGCCACTCCATTCCGACTAAAATCCCTTCTGACCGCTCTGAGCGCTTTTCGAATGTTAGGGAGGCAGTATACACGGTCAAAATATCTCTTCGCTTTTTCCGCCAAGTCCGAAGCATTCGCTGCGCGGGGATGTGCAGCAGACGTGACATATAGTGAAGACTTAAGCTGTGCCAATTCTTCCAAAATTGCTTGAACTGCCTTGTCCCTGCTCGCACCGAAAATAATTCGTATCATTCTATCTGGAAACAACTTAAGGATAGAATCGACCAGGACCTTTATAGCCGGTTCATTATGCCCCCCATCCAAAATAAAGGTAAGCCCGTCCATCTTAAGGACTTCAAAACGTCCCGGCCAAGAGATGCTTGCCAGTCCTTTTTGAACCAGCCTTTTATGCATTCTGAATCCATACAGATTATGTAAAATGCTGTAGGCTAAGGCCGCAAGCCCGGCATTATTCATTTGAAACCGCCCGGCCAGTGAGGTTTTGACCGGAAGATTCTTAATTCCGTTGGCGCTCAAATCAAATTTAAGCCCCCGGGGCGACATCTTTATGAACCTTGGCTTCACCAATTTAAATAAGGGGGATCCAAGCTCTTTAGACCGCCTTCGGATAACCCGCTCAGCCGAAGGTAATTGGTAGCCTGTGCAAACGGGTACGCCTTCCTTTATGATGCCGGCTTTTTCTTTGGCAATTTTCTGAATGGTAGTTCCAAGCCATTTTTGATGATCCAAGCCGATCTCTGTAAATACACTGAGACTGGTACGCACCGCATTCGTGGCATCCAGCCTGCCGCCCAAGCCAACCTCAAGGATTACGAAATCGCATTCATTCCTGCGAAAATGCAAAAGGGCAAGCGCGGTCATAATTTCAAAATAAGTTACCCGGCCCAGATTTTTAGGCCAGTTTCCCAATATTCCCTTGAGGATATCTAGTCCTTCCCCAAACTCTCTCCTGCCGATCATATCTCCATCTATGCAAATTCGTTCCCGAACATCCGATAGATGGGGGGAGGTATAAACGCCAACCCGGCAACCGTGCGCTCGGCCAATGGAACCCAGAAAAGCTGCGGTAGAACCCTTACCATTGGTGCCGGCAATATGCACAATGAGAAGACCTTTCTCCGGATGCCCGAGCCTTTCCAGCAGAGTTTCCATTCTTTTTAAGCGAAATTTTTGCGGAGAGTAGCTGGCCGGAAGTTTCTTCTCGTAATTGTCGAAGGAAGAGACAAACGCTAAGGCTTCGCGGTAGGTCATATCTGAGGGCAGAAGTCAGGGGGCAGAAGTCAGATGGACAGAAAACAGATCTAAAGGCGAAACTAAAAAATGAGCAGGTTCACTGAACATAATTCAATTTTGGTTTTTTTGTTCCCTTTTTCTTTTTTCTGACTTCTGTTCCCGGCTTCTGTCATCTGTTCTTTTAATGACGAAAATGCCGTTTTCCCGTAAGAACCATTCCGATACCAAAACGATCACAGGCGGCAATGACATCGGGATCGCGGACTGAGCCGCCGGGCTGTATGATCATTCGAACGCCGTACTCATGGGCCACTTCGATATTGTCTGCCATGGGAAAAAAACCGTCACTCGCCAGCACCGCATCCCTTGCTTCGAGGCCGGCTTTCCGACAGGCGATTCTCACGCTATCAACGCGGGACATTTGTCCCGCTCCGATGCCGACCGTCCGCGTTCCCTTGGCAAGCACGATGGCATTTGATTTAACATGTTTTGCGCATTTCCAGACAAATATAAGCGATCCCAGATCTTCTTTAACAGGCTTTACCGCAGTCACATATTTCAATTCTTTCACAAATTCTTTTTCCTTCCCCCGAAGCGGCCTATCGGCATCCTGCACCAGGAGTCCGGCGTTTCCAAACCGGAAGTTGTATGAACCGTTTTCGGATAGCGAATAGGGATCAGCCTCGATAAGCCTCAGATTCTTTCGCGGCTCAAAAACTTTAAGACTTCCATTGCCAAAGGAAGGGGCTATCAGCACTTCAAAAAAAGGAAGACTTTCTCGAACGGCTTCGGCCACTTTGCGGTCGAGTTCGCGCGTTACCGCAATAATACCGCCAAAGGCCGACATGCTGTCCGAAGTGATGGCATCGATTAAAGCCTGTCCCAAATCATCTGCCTCAGCCACACCGCAGGGATTATTGTGTTTGATAACCGCCGCAGCGGGACGCGAGAATTCGGCTATGGCTTCCAGTGCGGATTCGATATCGAGAAGATTGTTAAACGAGAGTTCCTTTCCCTGCAATTGCCGAAACCGAAACGGGGCGCCCGGCGTGGTGGACCGGTATAAAGCAGCACGCTGATGCGGGTTTTCTCCGTAGCGGAGATCCTGGACTTTCCTAAAATTTACATTTAGCTGACCCGGAAACCTGCTCTCACCCGCGGGTATTCCCTTTCCGGACTTTGCTTCTGCACTCGCAAAGTATCCGGCGATAGCCATATCATAACGCGAAGTCAGTTGAAAAACTTTTGAGGCAAGTCGTCTTCTGGTTTTCCGGGAAAGTGAGCCTTTACCGTTTCTTAATTCCTTTAATACGCCAGCGTAGTCCTCCGGGGATGAAACGACTCCGACAAACTCAAAATTCTTAGCCGCCGAACGCAGCATGGCCGGCCCTCCGATATCGATTTGCTCGATGACTTCGTTTTCGGAGAGCCCTTTGGCATTTGCGGCTTCTTCAAAATGGTAAAGATTTACCACCACAAGATCGATGGGTTCAATCCCATGCGCACGCGCTTCATTTTTCTGCTTGGTGTTCGAACGGACATAAAGCAACCCTCCGTGCACTTTAGGATTGAGTGTCTTGAGGCGCCCCGAGAAAATCTCCGGAAATCCCGTAAATTCTTCTATCGATTTGGATTTGATTTTGTTCCGGCGAAGCAGATTAAGCGTGCCGCCCGTAGAAATGATTTCGACGCCCAGACTCCGAAGTCCTTTGGCAAAAGGAATCAATCCCGATTTATCCGTAACGCTGATTAATGCTCGTTTAACTTTCACGAACCGATTCACTCATTGACTTTTGCGCGCAACATAGTTTTTCACCAGCCTTTTATACTGGCGGTGCAATAATTGGGTTAAAGGGCCAGGACAACGCGAGCTTATTTTTCTCCGGTCCAACTCCGATACCGGCAGAATCTCGCCGCTTGTATACGTCAGAAAAACTTCCTCGGCATTGTAAAGATCATGTCGCGTCAAAACACGCTCCAAAACCGGAATTCCGGAGTCGGCCGCCAATTCTAACACGGTGCGACGCGTAACTCCATCAAGGATTTCCCGCGGCGGCGGTGTAAAAATCCTGTTTCCCTTGACCATAAATATATTTGAAGTCCTGCATTCTTCAACCTCATGCTGAGAACTCAAGAAGACCGTCTCGAAGATCGGCCCGCTTACTTCTGCGCCGATATCCGATTCGACCTTGGCTAAAACACCGGCCAGGTAATCCGAAACTTTTGCCTCCGCGCATGTAATGCGCGGACCGGGCCTGCGCATAGCGACCGTTCGCAAAACGACGCCTTTTTTATATGAGTGAACGCCCGGCGATTTCAGCGGGCCGGCAAAAATCCATGCCCGGTCTTTCGCTACCGTAATCCGTACAAAAGCCGCTCGATGCCCCGAAATTTTCAACGTTTCTGCCAATTGGTTTCTGAGCAATTCACGACCGGCATTGACTCTAATCCCGACGGACTTTGCCGATTCCAAAAGTCGGTCCAAATGCTCATCCAACTTAAAAATAACGCCGTCATAAACCCGCATGCTTTCAAATACGGATATGGAAGATTCTTCCCGCCACAGATTTATATCCACATTTTCCGGATCGACCATTCGTCCATCATGAAAAACGACCGTTCCCAAATGCTCTTCAAACAAACTGGGACTCCTTCTTCAAAGATTTTGCTCCGGGTATGCGATCGGCCTTTGCTGCAGATGGAACAGCAAGACCGGCATGGCTCAACGCATCAAAAATAGCGGCCGCCTTATGCAACGTTTCCTGGTATTCCGATACTTCTCTGGAATCCGCCACGATACCGGACCCAACACGAAACGACCCTTTGCTGCCATTGATGAAAATAGTCCGTATTAAAATGTTTAGGTCCATGTCCCCGTTAAAATCCAGGTAACCGAGGGAGCCTGTGTAAAATCCCCTCCGTTCCCGCTCAAGTTCATGAATGATTTCCATGCAACGGATCTTCGGACATCCGGTAATGGTGCCGCCCGGAAACATGGCGCGGATAAGATCAAATCGGTCAAAATCCGGCTTCAAACGGCCCCGAACGTTTGAAACGATATGCTGCACATGCGAATAGCACTCAACGGTCATCCACTCATCAACGCAAACCGTTCCATACACGGAGAGATGGCCGAGATCGTTCCGCTCAAGATCGACGAGCATCAAATGCTCCGCCCTTTCCTTTTCACTTAAGAGAAGGTCTTCACGGAATTGCTCACGCTCGATTTCACTTCTCCCCCTTGGCCGCGTTCCCGCAATCGGCCTTGTTTCGCAGAGATCGCCTCGCAGACGGATGAGTCGTTCGGGCGATGCGCTCACAATCTGAATATCCACCCAATCCACATATGCAGCGTACGGCGAAGGGTTTATCTTATGCAGCCTTTGATAAAGTCCGAAGGCGCTGCCCTGAAAAGTAAACTCAAATCTCTGAGAGAGGTTGGCCTGGTAAATGTCCCCTGAGCGTATGTATTCTTGCGCACTTCGTACCATCCGATGAAATTCGCCTTCCGTAATAGAAGCTTTGAGGGCCTCAACAGACACGGCCTTCAAATATCCGTCCGGTGGGGCCGAGTTTATCGTGTGCGCCAGAGATTCGATTTCATGCATTGCCGTTTCATATGCCTTCTCAAAATGGATGCCGCTCGAGGGGCAAAGATTCCGGGATATGGTGATCTCGTCATTCCTTTTGTCAATAATGACCACGCGGTCATAAATCGACGCAATAATATCCGGAACTTCATCTCCCAGCCGGGATGGTTCCGGCAATTTTTCAAACTGACAGGCAAGCTCATAGCCGAGTGCAGCAACGGCACCTCCGGTAAAAAAGTCGATACCGGGCCATCGGCTGCCCTTCCATTCAGACAGAATGGATTTTAGAATTCCGAGGGCCGTGCCTTCCCTTTGAGACTTTTTTCCGTCACGATAGGAAATATCACACCGGTTTTCGTGAATTCGAACGCTCAGATATGGATTCCATGCAATGTAGGAATACCGGTGAGAATCATCACCCGGCAATGCGGTTGGGCTTTCGAGCAAAACGGAGGGTCCATCGTGAGCCAAAGCGGAATACACAGACTGCGGCTTCAAAGCGGATTTAAACCTGAAGAGTAGAGGAACGGTAAATCCCTGTCTGTATTTTTCCTCTAACTCGCTTACGCTGAGCAAAAACATACTGCGGATCGCAACCTGAGACTTTTTATTCTCTTACTGACTGTGTTCCAAATAATGCAAGAACTCGTTATCCGTGGTCAAAATCAGCCGGTCGGTATCTTTCACCGAAGTAGCGTAGCTTTCCAGTGTTTTATAAAATGTGTAAAATTCGGGATCGGCTGAATAGGCGTCTGCATAAATCTTAAGCGCCTTTGCTTCCGCTTCACCGATAACAGCTTGGGCCGAGCGATAGGCTTCCGATTCGATCTGTCGGAGCATTTTTTCCTTTCGGCCTTGAATCTCTGCGCTTTCACCCTGCCCCTCGGAACGAAGCTTTCCCGAAACGCGTTTGCGCTCGGAAATCATCCGCTCGTACACTTTCTTCCGGACTTCCGGTTCATAATTAATCCGTTTAATACGAAGACCGATAAGCTCTATACCGTATTCCCGAACCAGCGGCAGCGAGCGATTCATGATCTCTTCGGTAAGATGCGTACGGCCGTCCTTAATTTCCGGATAATCGACTTCAAAATCAATGTCCTCGGCTACTTTGGCGGTCAAAATACGATTTGAGCTTCGGACAACGTTCATCAAATCATGGTTGGCAACCGCACTCCGCGTTGTTCCGTCCAAAATATCATCCAAACGTTTCTGGGCGCCCATTTCGCTGCCGACAGTCTGCAGAAACTTGAGCGGATCTACGATTCTCCAGCGCGCCGTGGCATCCACCCAGAGATATTTTTTGTCCTTGCTGGGCATACGCTCCGGGTCCCCGTCCCACTCGAGAATCCTCTTTTCAAAGCGATTTACCTGATGAATGAACGGTATCCGCCATTTTAATCCGGGCGTCATGATGGCCCCGCCGATCGATTGCCCGAACTGTGTGATGATGACCTGTTCGCTTTCATCTACTTGATAAAAGGACTGACTAAATAGAACCACCAGCAGAACCGTTAACGCGATTAAAGGACCTACATACGTCGGCTTCATGAAGGCTGCCCTCCTTCCTTTTTCTGATTCAATTGATCCGATGGGAAAATTTGGTTAAGGTCCATAAACGGCAGAACCCCCTTTAGATTCTTATCAATTATGATTTTATTTGGAATTCGGCGGTAAAGATCCTGCATGGCCTCCAAATACATGCGCCGCCGCGCAATTTCAGGCGCCTGCTTGTATTCGGTCCACATGGAAGTAAATTTCTTCACATCGCCTTCGGCGTTATTGACCCGTTTGAGGGCAAATCCCTCCGCCTCACGGATGATCTGCTCTGCTTCACCTTGAGCCCGGGGAACAAACTTGTTGTAGTCTTCCCAAGCCTGGTTGATCATGCGTTCCTTGTCCTGCCGTGCCGTATTTACATCATTAAAAGACGGCTTCACTTCGTCGGGAGGATTTACACTTTGAAGCACAACCTGGCTCACTTCGATGCCGCTTTCCAACTTATCCAGAATCTTCTGCAGTTCCTGCT
This sequence comes from Candidatus Omnitrophota bacterium, assembly GCA_016206925.1. Taxonomy (GTDB): domain Bacteria; phylum Omnitrophota; class Omnitrophia; order Omnitrophales; family JACQQS01; genus JACQQS01. The sequence continues at coordinate 27,408 of JACQQS010000055.1, read as the reverse complement.
TGGCCTCCTCCTGAATTTCTACACGGCTGAGCGTAATCACCTCATCCACCGTTCTGTCGCCCACAACCTGGCGCATAACCGTCTCGGACATATCCCGTACCGTATTGTCGGCATCGCGTATTTTAAACAGATACTTGTACGGATCCGCGTGACGATATTGAACAATCCACTCCACCACGGCCAGATTAAGATCGCCCGTCAGCATCATGGATTCGTGCAGAAATGAATTAGACTCAAACCCAACGTCACGAGAGCGAAGCGACTCGCCGCGGCGGGAAGAACTCGGACCAGTAAAAACCTCCGCAAACTGGCTTCGAATAGCCGCGCGCGTGGTTTGAAAACCAAATTCCTCGGACTGGACGTGGAGGGTCCTCACCAATCGTACCGTCTCGATTCCAAACGGCAATTTTATATGGAGGCCCGGCTGTGCAATTCGCATGAACTTGCCGAATTGCTGAACCACGCCGACTTCCTCAGGCTCCACCTTGTAGAAAACAGTAGTAGCGGTCAAAGTGGTGAATCCAATGATCAAAACCCACAAGGTTAACCTCTGCGGATCGGGCACATTGCGAAACCCTCCTCCGCGCGGTAAGCTGATTTCCATGGAATTACCTCCCTTCGTGCATGTGTAAGACAAGACCCGACGGTAGCTTCGGGTAAAAATAAGTTGATTTTTGCGGCATGACTTCACCAGAATAACACACTTTCTTAACGGTGGCTACATCGGGAGCGCGCAAAATAATTGCAATCGTCGCTTCTCCGCTCTGGACCCGCTTTACAACCTCATCCAGATAGTGCGTATAACGTACAACCTCCTCAAATTCTTTTGGTTTGACACCAAGCAGCTTATGAATAATTAAATGCTGAACAATATTCACATCCAACCGATACCACGCCGCTGGTTTTCCCGCAGGCATCACGCGGCGAATATCAAATTTGCTGGTCGTCCGCAGGCGCAAGATCCGGGCCTTCGACTTTCCCCACTGGAGCCCGATAACAACATGATCCTGCGGTTCCTGTGATAAGTGCGACTCCCAATCTTTCGCATCATTTACGCTAAAACCGTGGATTCCGAAATAAGGTGCAATCTGCGGCTCCAATTTTTCAATGTCCGGCAAGGCTTTAAGGCGTAGAAGCCGGTGCGTCGGAAATACGAGCAGACCTTCATCATAAATATTTACGAGGACCATCATGACATAGTCGGATGCCTGCAATCTGTTTCCCGCATTTCCACTATCTCTCAGCCAATTCCGGTACGCCAGCGCGGTTTCATAACGATGATGCCCATCGGCGATCATGACGGACTGCGACTTAAAAAATTCCGATACGCAGTTGATAAACTCTTTGTCCTTAAGAATCCACAGGCTATGCGACATTTTCTTGTCATCTTCGAAGCTGATATCGGCTTTGTTTTTCATGGCGGCTTTATACAGAGAATCCAGATGTTTCCCCTTGTCCTCATAAAGCCCGAATACGGGCGAAAGATTCGCCTTTACGGAACGGATTAAATTCATGCGATCGGCTTTGGGCGCCGTATATGTCCGTTCGTGCGGCAGGATAGCGCGCGCGGAATAATCCTCAAGCCGGACAGCCGCAAAGAGACCGATCCGGTTTACTTTCCTGCCTGAGTTGGGATGAAGAAATGTTTGGCGGTAAAGGTAATAGGCTGGCCCGCCTTCATTAATTACAATTCCCTGCTTTTGCCAAGATTCCAGGAATGAACCGGCGCGCTTATATTTATTGGTTCCTTCCGACGTGTCGACGAGCTCGTCTTTTCCTAGAATCAATCGGATAATGTTGTAGGGATTCTTCTCGTAAAGAGCATCTTGCTCTTTCTCATCAATGACATCGTATGGAGGTGCGATGACATCAGCCAGGTCCACGCAATTTGGATCATATCGCCAACCACAGAACGGTTTTATCTCTACCATAAACTCTTGATCCTCTGTCATTCCCACGAAAGCGGGAATCTGTTACTAATGGATCTCCGCTTCCGCAGGGATAACGAATCCTAAACAATTCGCAACCTGTTTGCCGGTAATCGTTTAGGAGGCAGTTCATCGAAGGCTTGGATTCTATCACGAACCAAATGCTGCTAAAAGAGAAATCTCGCCGGAAATTTTTATTGTCCGGCCTGCACTTGTACAGCGTCCATCACGAAAGTATAATGTGCATCCTATGTTACGCGCGCTTTTCTACAAATATGTAAAACCGCTTCTGAATAAAACCAGTGAGCGTCTGAATAAGCACGGCGTTAATCCGGCGCACCTTACTTTGGGAGGGCTTATCATTAATGCGCTCGGCTGCCTTCTTTATGCGTACGGAAGATTCCTGACAGGTTCTCTGGTTATTTTAATTGCCGGAGCCTTTGACATGCTGGACGGAGCTCTGGCAAGGTCCAGCGGAAAAGCCACGAGATTCGGCGCCTTTATGGATTCGGTGGTCGACCGCTACTCTGACTTTCTTATCTTCGGCGGCCTATTAATTTATTTCGCACGCGCCGGAGATGTTCCCGCAGCTTCTCTCGTTCTGGTGGTTATCGCCGGAGCTCTTTTAACCAGTTACACAAAAGCCCGCGCAGAAAGTCTCATCACACATTGTAATGTCGGCTGGATCGAAAGACCCGAACGCATTGTTATTATTTGCTTGGGCGGCATTTTCCAATTTCTTTTCCCCGCTCTCTGGATTTTGGCATTTACAACACATCTCACGGCTCTGCAGCGTATCTACTATACTTGGCGAGAAACAGAAGGTAAATCCGTTCCAAGTTCCCATCAAAATCACCCCGGCGAATCAGTTGCTCAGACGGAAAAATTCCGCCGGCCAAAAGAAATCCGTTAAAACCTGTTTTAGAAAGGAAAACCATATGAGTCTTTTTGAGAAAGGTACTGATATCAAACCGGCCAAAGGAAAACTGGGCGTGCTCATTCCCGGCCTAGGCGCCGTGGCTACAACTTTTATTGCCGGCATTGAAGCCGTGAAACGCGGCATGGGTGAGCCGATCGGTTCGCTTACACAGCTCGGAACAGTCCGCCTCGGAAAACGAACGGACAACCGTATTGAGAAACTGTCCGATTTTCTCCCCCTTGCCGATTTGTCCGATCTGGTTTACGCGGCATGGGACCCCATTCCCGATGATGGATACAAATCAGCCGTAAAAGCCGGTGTTCTTGAACGGGCTCTGATCGAACAGCTCCGTCCGGAACTTGAAAAAATTAAACCCTGGCCGGCGGTTTTCAGCCAGAAATACGTGAAGCGGCTCGAAGGTACGAACGTAAAAAAGAGCAAATCAAAGGTTGAACAGGTTGAAGAACTCAAACAGGATATCTTAAATTTCAAGAAAAGCCAGAATCTCGACCGGTTGGTGATGGTTTGGTGCGCTTCTACCGAAGCCTATCAGGAACGGCTGCCCGTGCACGACACGATCGACGCATTCCGCAAGGGCCTTGAGCGGAACGATGATGCCGTTACGCCCAGCATGCTTTACGCATACGCAGCTATTCAATGCGGCGTGCCTTTTGCAAACGGAGCGCCGAATTTAACCGTCGATATCCCCGCATTGACTCAGTTTGCAAAGGACCAAGGTGTCCCGGTTTGCGGAAAGGATTTTAAGAGCGGACAGACTTTCATGAAAACTGTCATCGCGCCCGCGCTCAAGGCGAGAATGCTCGGTCTTGACGGATGGTTCTCAACCAACATTCTGGGAAATCGCGACGGCGAAGTTCTGGATGATCCGGAATCGTTCAAGACAAAGGAGGAAAGCAAGCTCTCCGTTCTGGATTACATCCTTCAGCCCAAACTTTATCCAATGCTCTATAACGGATACAGCCATAAAGTGCGCATTAACTATTACCGGCCGCGGGGCGATAATAAGGAGAGTTGGGACAATATTGATATCAAAGGCTGGCTGGGTTACCCCATGCAGCTTAAAATAAATTTCCTCTGCCGCGACAGCATTCTGGCAGCGCCCATCGTGTTGGATCTTGTACTGTTTCTCGATCTGGCCCAGCGGACGGGCATGAGGGGCATTCAGGAATGGCTCTCCTTTTATTTCAAGAGCCCGATGTCGGCGCCGGAAGTTTATCCGGAGCACGATCTTTTCATTCAGTTAATGAAGCTCAAAAATACGCTGCGCCACCTTAAGGGCGAAGAGTTAATCACGCATCTTGGTGTTGAATACTACGATTAGCACGCGAACCGGGTTCTTCAACACATTCGGCTTCTGTCTTGGTGCGCTTCTCTTAATCTGTACCCTAAACGCCTCCTGCGCATCCGAACCAAAGACGCCGAAAGCACCGCCTGCTCCTCACGAGTTTACACCACAAGGATTTTCGCTGGACCATCTCCGCGCCTATTTCGATTTTCAACATGCCAGAATTCAAACGCTTCAAAGCGACATCAATATACGATTCGCCGACATCGACGAATCGGCTGTCGCAAGCAATGCCGTTCTGGCCTATAAATATCCGGACCGGCTCTACATCCGCGGCTTGAGCAAATACATTCCGAAAGTTTTTCTTCTCGTAGTACGCGGCAAGCGTTTCTGGCTGCATATTCCGAGAGACAACATTGTCGTTACCGGCAACAAAGAAAAGCTGATGCGTCCCACCCATATTGATCTTGAGATAAACGGATTCGACATACTCACCGCCTTGATTGTTCAGCCGCTTGGAAATATCGATAGCCATGAGAAGACAAAACAAGACGGTATGTACCTGATCAACGATTATACGAAAGAAGGCGAAATGGAGTGGAGATTGCGCTCGTTATGGATGGATGCCGGAGCGCTGGATGTTACGCGCGAAGAGCACTTCACACGTGAAAATATCCGTTATCTCCAGATTGAAAGAGGCGGCTTTTATGAATTGCGCGGGTGGAGACTTGCGAAATTCCTGACGATCGAACGCCCGCTTGAACAAAAATCCGCGGTCATTACGTTCTTCGACACCAAAATCAACATTGCCCTCGACGACGAACTTTTCAATTTCACTCCCCCGCCGGGCGCCAAAGTAGAAGAATTTTAATCCAGCTAATCGATAAAAACGGCCTACTCAAATCTCATGGCGTCGAGATAGAGAACGTTGGTCTGACCGTCGGGCGCGGTTGAGATGACGAGGAAAGCATCCAAATTACTTAAGACCACGCCACCATTCGAAAATTCTGTCAGGGGAATGCGAATTTGTTTGTAAGCAGTGGTAATCAAGCCTCCGCCGACAATGAATGGGGCGACATTACGACGAATCTCGTGTTTTGGTACTGCGCTGTCGCTTAACCCTACCTCAAATGTTTCGCCGCCCGAGCCGCCACGGGCGTAGAGGTCCAAATGTGTTTTCCCAACGACATTCAGATGATTCAAAGCCCATCCCGCCAGAGCAAACCGCCGTGAACCATTAGCAGTATCAACCAATGTCATGCGCCAGGCGCCGCCATCTCCATTTATGGAACTCGGCTCCGAAATCCTCGAAACGTCTGTACCCGGATCACCGCTCCAATCACCCCAGAACGGCGTATTTCCCTCAAACATGGTAAACGGAGTGCCGCTTGCGGTACTTGCTGAGATTTCGAATATCTCAAGCGAAGTAGATGCGTAAGCATTTTGCAAAGAGAAAGTACCCGCAGTCAGGCAGATAAAAACCAGTCCTAAAACAGCGAAAAATTTAAACCATTGAAATTTCATTCGGCGACCTCACTTATCGGGATTTTTTGAGTCTTTTGCATCCGCTTTTCCATCCCGTAACTGATCATTTTGATATCTACTTCAGCGTCATACTCACCGGAAGGAAGCGACACTGCTTTGAGCACGGTTCGGTATGCACGTTTTTCATTTGTATAAAGCCCTTGAACAACCCCGATTTCCATCTCTGACAGCGTATCCTTTCCCTTTTTTATCCTCACGAACCCACGGGGAGATATGTGAATATTCCCCAGATTTTTAATGGTGTACGAAAAAGAGACATCCGCCTTTCCATCTTCAAGAGCGGCTGCTTTCACCGCATCCAATGCCAGATCAGCGTAAAGTTTCTCTTTGCCTTTAGCACCCAGACAGACAAGCAGTCCGATCCGTGAACTGACCTGTTTTTCAGCCGCTGCTTGTTCTGTGGTCGCCTCAACGGGAGAATATTGAAAAAAGACCTGTGCAATCCGCTCGCCTTCAAAACTATCCGGCGCTTTCACATCCACCGAAAGCTTGCCACGGCTATGTTTCGGCACCGTAAACTCTCGATAATTCCCCAAATCCATCCATTCGTAAACATCATCGATCCGGCCTTCGCGCTGGAGATGACGGACTAGCCAATTTACCGCTTCAACGTTTATTCTCATATCCTGATCGGTTTCGTTGAGGACATGAAATACCGTTGCGCCTTTTTCACCCGGCCGGAGCAAGAGTTCCGTGATGCCCGGACCGAAGGATACACCCGATGCTTCGAGAATTCCCGGAACCAGATTCAAGCAAAGTGTGAAGACTGCAAAAATAAACGGTCTAAAATTTCTTGCCACAGCTTTCCTTTCTATACACCGTCCACCGTCAATTCAAGTGTAAGCCTCGAAGTTTTATATTTCTGCGGAGGCCATGTCGAACCATTCGGCGGCGACGAAAAATCGGCCGCTAAATAAACTCGGATCTTGCCGACTGGATCCAGTACTCGGGTAGCAATATTCTCCGTCGGAAACAAGCCCAGCGTTCCTCCATTCAGATTGGTAACTAACTCGCGCAGAACCTGCGCATCAAGATTATTGTAAGCAGATTGTGCTTTGTCCTGTATCAGTCCTTCGGTTACAAACGCATCACCGATAAAACGCCCCGGCTCGACAACGCCTGGAATACTGCTGTCATTATAAACCTTCCACAATAGAGGCACGGTAAACGATCCGTCCGTTTCTCCAACAAGACCAGCCGCTTTCTCACGATCGGCTCCTGTGTAGGCCGGCTCCCCGTTTCGGTTATCTGTAGAAGCAACGATTGAAGCAAACAGATTATCGGCGGGAGGAAGAGAAAAATCGACTAAAAGATACTGTCGAAATGGAACGATGCCGTTTTCAACTCCATTTTGTTCCAGAATCACTCCCTCGACATTTACTGCAATATCAACCAATTGAAAGATTATGTCGGAATTCAGATCTGGAGCCTGATAATCCGGATTGTGTACAAGAGAGACATTCATGAAGACTTCCGAAAAGCCCAACTCGGAAACAGGCATGCGCTGATTAGAAAAAAACGGCCCCAGAGAACCGCCCGCGTCAATAAACGTTACGATGCCGCGCGGCCAGGAAACCACCACATGCTCAATCGTTCCGGGAAGCAAGCCGAGATTGCCGAGGCCAAAGTGCACAATGCCGCTGTTTTGTCCCCGGCCCGTGCCTGCTAAAAGCAAATGCGAGAATGCTTCTGTTATCGTTTCTGGTTTTACCAAAACAGCGCTGCCGAGGCCGTGCCGGTTGCTCACAACACCCTCCAAAGCGACTTGCAGATAGGCATTGTCGTTGGAAACTTGATTTATAAACACTTTGGTAGAATTCCCAACTGCAATGAGATCAATGCGGCCATCTTGATTAATGTCAACGGACGTAAGCGAACGAACCTGCATATTCCGAACGGAAAATCCGGTGTCGGAACGCAAAGAAAATTCGGCCCGCCCGTTATTTTGGTAGAGTAGTATCTCAGACTCATTGCCCGTGCCTAGAGCAGCAACGGCAAGATCCTGATCGCCGTCATTATCAAAATCCATAAACACCGCATCACGCACCGCGGGAGCGGAAATTGAAAAATGTGCCGCAAAATCAAGGCCTGCGGAAGACGATTTAAACTTGCCGATCTCCACACCATTGACAGACACTCGGTTGTCTAAGTCTTGAATCAAGAGTTTACATTCGGCCGGATCTGAATTCAGAACAAGTAAATCAACGGACCGGTCTCCATTTACATCGGTTGCCGCCAATGCAGTCTTGCCGCTCGCATCATCTGCCAGCCCTAACGGACCGGCAAATTCAGCAAAAGCACCGAGCGGATTACTGCCCCCGAGCGGAACTCCAGGATTCAGAAAGAGACGATTAGATTCGTTGGCATTCACCACAAAAATATCCCAATCTCCGTCATCGTCTGGATCAAAAACAAGCCCGGCAACCGAATCTGCCGTTTCAGATCCTGACGTCTCTGTGTCGTTAACACCTTCTGACGCGTTGACAAAAGTTATTGCTGGCCCCGTTGAACGATTCAGGTAGAGCACATTCCGGCCGTTGTTCAAAAGATAAAGGTCGAGAAGGCCGTTCTCATCCAGATCGCCTACAAGTGCTCCCCGCCCATTCCCATTGTCAGCAGATCCCGCAAGTGATGCTATGTCCGTTCCAAAGGTTCCGTCGCCATTTGAAATGAATAGCTGATTCGGGCCATTTTGAACCGAGTAAATATCCCGAAAACCATCGCCGTTCAGATCAAAAAACACGGCACCTGTCGAACTCAAATTGGACGTAATGCCGGCCGTCTGACTTGCATCTTCATACGGTCCGTTCAGGGAATTCAACTGGAAAAGTTTTGTGGGCGAAGAAATGCCGGATAAGATCAGTAAATCTTCAAGCGCATTGGAAGACCCGCCGCGCGAGGTCGCTCCGTTGGTATCACCGTTATAATCGCCCACCAAAGCAATTTGCGCCTCGGGAGGAACCAGATGAGGACCCGAGCCGAAATAGCCCTCCTGTCCAAGTGCGCGGTCTTGGAAAAGCGTTGGCGCATCCGGAGCATCGGTAATCGTGACTGCAACGGGAATACCTAAATTGCCGGATGTGTCTTTCGAAGTTACGGAGAATACATACACGCCTTCACTTGGAAAGTTGAGCGTAAGCAAAATACGATTTTCAACTGAATGATCTCTTGTAAAATCGTTGGCGGCTCCTTCGGAAAGCGAAGCGCCGTCGCGCGTAGCTGCGATCCCTGTTCCCACCTCGTCAACGCCGACATTATCAGAGAGGATAAACTCGACAGTGTTCAACTCGAGAACCGTTGAGCTGTCGGCCGGAATTGATGAAACAAAAGCCGGCGGCTCGTGATCTTCCGAAGGCGGAAGCGCTTCCACCAAAATGGTGAACGTATCCTCCGCGCTTGCGATTCCGTCATCCAAGGTCACAGTCACTTCAAACGATCCGGACAAGTCAGTTGTGGGCGTCCATTTGAGCGCCATGGCGCGGCTCTTTCCCTCACTCGAAACGGTAACAGCGGGATTGTTTAAATCCAGAAGGGCTGGTCGTGTACCCACCGGAAGAGCTGGATTCACAGTGACCAAAGCATTCAGAATGCCCGCGGAAATATTGTCCGAGTCGCGCGCAAGGATTTCGATTTCATTCATCACCTTGCCTGCCAGAACGGAAACACTTTCTGGCAAAGGATCGGCAAAGAAAGGCGGATGGTTAAAAACAGCCTGGCTCAGTACGGTAACGGTAATATCTTTCGTCCCGGACGCCGGCGCCAGTCCATCGTCGGCAAAGAATCGCAGAATGACTTCCCCAGCTTCATGCGGCGTAAACGTAAATCGCCACGTTGTGTTTATTCCGTCGCTCACAATCTTATGAACGGAGGCATTGCTCGAATTGAGCGGGCCACCGAGCACCGCAAAGGTAAGTGCGACGGGATTTCCGTTAACATCCTTTGTGGCAAGTTCAAACGATGAAGCCATTCCGGCCGGCGCTTCGAAATGGTCCGAGAGCACCATGATTTCCGGCGCGGCATTGCCGGTTATTACAAGCGTTTGGTCCGCGTGAAGATCAACTTCCGGATCGCTGTCCATAAGAACCGTGGACCTTCCCAGCGCATCGGGCCAAAAAACTTTGATGCTTTCCGCGCGCGTGTTATTACCCATCCCAAAAAGAAGCGTGGTCGAATCTTGCGAACGGCCTGTTCCTCCGATAACTTGTTGCGTGAGTTTTATACTGTCCGAACGCGTTACCTCCACACGGGCACCGATACCATCCGCATTGGTCTCAACAGACGTGGGCTTTAAAACAACCTCGAGATAATGGTTGCTATGCGAGGAAATGTTTTTGTAGAGAAGCGACGGCGTAGAAGAAATAAAAATGTCGGTTCTATGGTCATGGTTGTAATCTCCTGTCGCAACGCTGTCGGCAAAAAGCGGAAATGCCACAACCTCCGCTGCTGTAATGTCGGAAAAATTAAAGCCACCTTGGTTGCCGAGCATAATGTTTTCATCGTTCTCTGTGATGGCGTAAACATCCAGCAATCCCTGGTTATCAATATCGAGAAACGCACAACCGGTTGTCGCCGGAAGGGAGGCGCCACCTAATGCTGAGTTCAGTTTGGAGGTCTGGTCCGTGAAGAGAATATTCCCCGCCGACGAATCATTTCGAAGAAGCCTTGCGCCTCCTGCGGCAAGATCTGAGATAAATAAATCATAGTCGCCATCGTTATCAAGATCGCCGATTTCCGCGCCGGAAGGCGCCCCTGCCAAGGCCAGGCCCGCTGAACCGCCCACTTCGGTAAAACTCAAGACAGCCGTTTCTTGCAACAAATTTTTGTAGAGATGGTTCGAACCTGAAAAGTTCAAGAGATAAATTTCAGAGTCGCCGTCGTTATCCGCATCGAATGCAACCACGCCCACGCTGCGGCCTGTACCTTGAAGGCCGAGCAATCCGGCCGCGTCAAAAAATGTTCCGTTTCCAAGATTCATGTAAAGCCGGCTCGGACTCGAACCGTTTGCCACATAAACGTCGAGGGCGCCGTCTAAATTAAAATCGGCCAGAACCGCTGCTCGCGCTTCGCTTGATTCATTCACGGCCGATGCGCTGGAGATATCCAGAAATGGCAAGTTCGCCCCTTGACTCTTCAATAGGATGTTCGGCCGCCCGAGGTTGGGGATGAAAACATCTCTCAAGCCATCACCGTCCAAATCACCGAAAAGAACGGCTTGGGGACGGTCCAATTCGGAGGGCGGCTGGTTCATTTCGGCATTCAGAGCAATCGTGCGGTCTCGAAACGTAATCTCGCCGACAGATTCTGCATTATTAACCAAAAAGGTATTTCTAGCTGCTGGCGGCGGGCTAAAGCCGCTCAAATCAATTTGACGATAGGGATTGGCCACATAAATATCTTGGAGGTTTCTCGAGGAATCGGCATCGTTATGGCCTTGAAGATCTCCGAAAGCGGCGGCACGGCCAAAAACATTTCCGACTCCCGCAAAAATATTCACGCTTTGAAATGTGTGATGCGTAACCGGATTGAACGATGGCACCAAACCGTTTCTACCACCGGTATGGTCGAAAAACCGTATGCCCAGATTAAAATCTTGTTCCTCACCAGGATTCGACGGCTGAGGTTCTTCATCTCCTTCCCCTTCATCTCCCGTACCGTCCGGCCCGCCGGTTCCGCCCGTTTTCCCATCCGCAGGGGTCGCATTCTTTGGTGTAGTTCCACCAAGAATAGGCCTCGAAAAAAACGGGTCGTAAACCACAATCAGATCATCCCCACTGGCTCCCTGACCGCTCGTGCTGAGATCGCTCTCTTCGCCCAGACGAAATTCACCTTCGCCTTGCTCACCATGCTGGTCGAGACGCTCAGTTGCTTTCTTGGAAACCACCTTTTGCGTTGACGACGGAATAACAACAATCCAACCTTTCTCATCTGGGAGAACCAGTGCGGAACGTCTGCCACCTTGCCGCGTGTCATCTTCGCCCGGCCAAGCTTGCTCTGCAGGAAACTTCGAAGGAGGGAGAAAAAAAAGTGTTATAACCTGTTCAACGGTCTCAACACCATCTGTCGCACGAAAAGTTAGCTTCTTCTCACCCACCCAATCACCCGGAGGCTGCCAGCGAAACTGGCCGTCGATCAAAAATGCGCCGTCCGGCAGTTCTTCAATTTCAAAATGCACTGGGTTCGCGGCAGGAGAAATTGCCTGGAGCTTGAATTCGACCAGATTTCCAGAGCTAATTAAAGCGTCCGAAACAGGTTTAAATTTAAGATGAGAGGTTACACTCTCAGGAGGATTGGAAAAATCGAAAGCTTCTTTCTGAGCGGATGGTTCAGAAGCACCAAATCGAAATGGCCCGATGGAAAAAGCTTCCACCAACGCGGGTGGCCAAAAAGAAAGATTGGTCACCAACAAAACGGTTAACGCGCTATGTGCCCATGTGTTTCTGCCGTATTGTCTTGGCTTCAAGTAAGCCCCATCCCTTCGCCTTTGACGATAAACTTCTCCACGTGGATTTCCCTGGTCCCTATTATTACTTGGAGATTAAATCGCCATAGGAATAAGCTTTCTTCTCATGTCATTGTATTACATGAAACATTTGGTTACTTAGCTTAATGAAGGCTCTTACGAGGGAGGATATGCTTTAAGAACAAGAGCCCCGCGATCCTTTAATCTCCAGCAGTTCCTGAAATCTAAATCAGCCAAATAATAATGATATCCGTCGCTCGAACTGCATTCGGCTGCAACCAAAACCTCCACAAAAGGAGGCGGGTTGTCCATCAGCAACATGCACGGACAACCCGTTCACGAATGATTACAGCAATTCCCTGCCGTGCCAACAAGCACCGAATTGTAAGATTCGGTTTTTAAACTCCCTGAACCAATTCGATTGTGAGTTTGTTGGTTGTATAAGTTCCTGCAGGCTTTCCGTTAAAATTTGCGGCCAGCAAGATATAAGCTTCTCCGAAACCATCGCCTTCAAGGTCATCGGCTGAAATATCCGATGTAATCAATCTTGCCGGAAACGTCTCTACCGCAGGTGTGTTTGGATCATCGCTATTTCCGCAAAGTCTGGGATCGGATTCTGCGCAGTTGTCAGCTTTCGGAACATTAGCCAATCCGGCGGTCACACCTGTAAGGCCGGAGATGACCGTCGCGAAATTCTGGCAAAATACGGTGGATGGAGTATTAGGATCAGCATCGCAATCCTGTAAGTCAGGGCTACCATCAACTTTCAAATTCCCTGATTTATCGCTCACAAAAGCCTGAATCCGCGAGTCGATACTCTCGCTCTTATCACGTTTGACAGGAAAAGGATCCACACCGTGTCGATAAGGCAAAAAGTTATACGCCTTTGCCTCCGCTGACGTAGGAAACACAACCCAGTGAAGCGGCGTGCTAACATCACCGTCGAGTGTGGCATCGGCATCACTTCTCACTAGACCCGCAGGAAAGTGATTATCTGTACTCGCCCTTGGATTCGCAGTCGCACTCTTGTTGTCCGTGTAAATCAAAACAGACTTAAAGTTTTCCACGCCTAGATTGTTGTTATTTGCTTTAAACCTCACCCGCAGGAGTTCGTCGCCTTCAGGTACAAAATTGGTACCCGTAACAGGAAACTCCATCTGTCCATCAGCGATTCCTGACTCTTCATTGTCAACAAGCGTGACATCAATGTCGTTCGTACCAGACAGCTCCAAAACGCCTCCGCCTGTTAAAGGAATAGAAAACACTTCTAGTGATGTTGCTGCAAATGCAAGCGGAATGTTCAAGAAAACCAAACCGCTCGCAAGCGTTACTGCAATCATTCGTTTTAGCATGTTCATTACCTCCCATTTACTTTCTAACAATTTTGAAGTCGTTTCCAACTTCAATTATCTTATTTTCCAGCGATTACAAACGATTACAAAATCCCATGCCTTATCATCCTGATTCAGCTATTAAGAAAGATTTAATAATCCGAAACAAAGAAGAAAAAGAAATCTTGAGCTTAGCTTTCAGCCAAGCTCAAGCGATTTTAAAATCTCCAGTTTCGCGCTACGTTTTATAAGGTACTACACGGCTTCGGCTAAGTCAATGCAGTCCGATAAATAGTACTAAATACTTTATAAGCTGACTTAATTCTTTTCTGCCAAATGTATTTGCAGACACAAATAATCAGCAGATTTTGCCACTGCGTATTTTTTTCACTGCAGCGAGCAAATCGCTTCGGAATTAAGCAAACGGCGACGAGGGGACCCGCATTGCGCGGGGGAGCGTTTAATCCTCAATTTCTTTCGAAACAAAGGACTCTAACAGGACACGAAAGGCAGAAAAGGGCAAAAGCCTTCTGTCACCGTCAGCCCTCATTCGCCGCTCGCCTAATTCCGCCGCTTGATCGAGCGCCGGTCGGGCGCTTGGACCAGCGGCACCGCGCGGTCGGCGCGGCGAAGCGACACGTCATTCAAACCGCATGTTGTCAAGGAACAGCGTAAATACCGCACCGGCACCCTGGTCCGGAATACGAATGGTCCAATTCTCCAAATTCGCAAGGTCGACTCCTGCGAAGGCACTCGTGTCAATCCTCACCCGAACGTACTTGTCGCTGCGCAAACTTTCCGGATCGCCCGTGACGATGCCTTCGATCACGACAGCCTGATGTGTTTCAATATTGATGTTGTTTACTTCGTTTAAACTGGTGTCTTTCAGTCCGATCAAAATCGGAACGCCGGTGAGCGCCTCGGCAACGCGAATGTCAAATGCAAGTTCCTTTCCCGTTACATCTCCAAAGCCGACGAGACTATGTCCTGCCCCGTTGTCAATGCTGGCGCCGTCTGAATGAAGTTCAAGTTTCCATTTCTCCATGCCCGGCCTTAACGGATCTGCGCCGACGGCATGTTCAAAAACCTGATTGGCATCAAACGTGAAACCGTTCAGGTTTTCAAAAACCATGCCGTACTTGCCGGAAATGTCGGTCAAGGCAGCAATGGTCAGTGTTCCGCCGGCCGTTACCGGACTCGTTACACCATCGGTGACGCGGAAACTGAAATTTACCGGCGTGCCGCTGCTTACGTTGGCGGCGTAATCGTTTGGATTGGGACGGTAGAAGAGCGTGTCCGTATTCTGATCGAAAACATAACTGTCCGGATCATTGGCCGTCGAACTCTCAAGTGTGACAACCAAATCGGCCGTCAATCCCGTATAGGTGATTTCGTCACCGTGATTCAATTGGATAATGTAAAGCCCGCCGACGTCCGCCGATTGCGGCAGAGGCATATTCCATGCGAGCTCATGTTGAATAGTGATAACCGTGCCACCCGAAATTTGAATTGGATTAATACCGTCTTCTACGGCAAAGAAAAAGGTCAGCGCCGGACCGGCTTCCACTTCCTCTATTCCGGGCGTATACGTAAACAGACCATTACCGTTGATCGAATATTTGCCATCAAGGAACCTGATAGCATCCTGCCCGGAAGGGTCTTTGACTTCGTGCAAACTAAAATTCAAAGCATGAAGGCCCGGGCTTGTAATGGCATCCGCCAAATTGATTTCTATCGGCCGGCCGACAACAGCCGTGCCGTTGGAAGGTTGATTTTCATTCCAGCGCGGCCCCGCCGCCACATCAAATGTCACGATCATGCTGGCTTCGGAATTCTGCAAATCATTGTGAAACTCATCCGCCAGATGAGCTTTTAGCCGATGGAGACCATCCGGCACATTATGAAAAACCAGTGAATTGATTGTTGCCCAAGTGGCATGATTGGTTTGGCCGGATTCAAGATTGAACTCCACGATACGGTCGCTGCCGTTGTAGAACATAAAAGGATCGTTAAAACTGTAACCCGGTACATTATCAAGATGGAAATGGATGTGCGTCCCACCTTTTCCGCCGACGGTCCAGTCCGGCGTGTCGAATGTTACAAGGATGTCACTTGTATTTATGGTTGAGTTGTCCGCAGGGCTGAGAATTAACGCCGTGGGCACAGGATTCGAGGCGCTGCGGTTCGACACGCGCACATTAAACGTTTTTGTAAATGGAGTGCGCGCGTCGCCGGCGACGAAATCATCAACGGTTACCGAAACGGTGTAAACAGCCCCCGTCGCCTCCTGACCCAAAACAAGATCGCCCGGGTCGGGCTGCCAGCGGATACTTTGAATGATCTGCTTGCCGTCGTTTGAGAGTATTACGCTACCGGAGCCCAAGAGTTCGATCTGGCTCGTGCCCGGACGCAGATTTCCATTTTGAAGGGCAAGATTCACACTCAAGGCAAGCGGCGGATCGGAAGCCAATATAGAATCGGAATCGGTGACGATGAGCGGAACGATCATTTCTGAATTCGTGACTGCCAAATCAAGCTTAACCTCACCCGCCGGAATTCCGTCAATAACCGGAACGGCATTGGCGCCGGCCTGCGAAACTACGTGTATTCTCAAGGCAGCATCAGAAAACCGGCGCGTTGCCGGATTGGTGACGCGAAAATCAAGTGTAATCTCTTGACCAACGGAAAAGCCGGGCTGGTTTACATTAAACCGGAAGAGCCATTTGCCGAGTTGTTCACCGGTCAACTGCGTAAGATTGCCATTACCGATAGACGTACCCACGTTATCAGATACGGTAACTCTCAAACTCTGCTCATCCACCGCCGGATCGGGATCGTCAACCTGAAGAATAAAGAAGAATTCCGTATCGATGGCGGCATTGCGATCGACACCGCTCTCGGTAATTCCAATAAAGAATGGGTTGGGCGTGTTCGTGTTCTCCGTAACCGTTACGGTGCTATCGATGACAAAATCCCCGAGCGTGCTGCTTAGAAATGTAGAGCGACTCGAGTTAGGCCAGAAAACGGTGATGTCCAGTTCTGCACTGCTCATGTCGCCCGGCTGAATGGCGTTTGTGATACCGAAGTGAAGAACGGAAGAATCCTGCCCTCGCCCATTCCCTCCGAGAACTTGCTGTGTTTGGCGGGCGATACTACCGGCAAGCGGGCTCCCGGTTTCTCCGCGCGCTTCCACAATAACCATAGCGCCCGTCGAATCGCGTGGTCCGGTATCGCCGGCAAGCGGAGATTGCTGGAGCTTGATTTTAAGAAAGTGATTTTGATTCTGTGAAACGTTTTGATAAAGGACGCTTTCGGAAAGCGCGCTGGGAGAAGCGGTGACAAAAATATCTTTTTTCCCGTCGTCATTGAAATCGCCCGTCGCAGCCGATTCACTCAAATTGGGAAACGCAACCAGCTCCGATGACGTTGCATCGGTAAATGCACGGTTTCCCAAGACAACCGAAGCGGCCTGTGGCGGATCCAACGGGTTATTGAGAAGAACATTGTGGTCGTTCGCTCTCAAGAGAAAGATATCCAAGTCGCTGTCGTTATCAAAATCAACGAACGCCGCGCCGTTCACGCGCCGGTTCCTAGATTGCGTAGCCGCCAAAACGGTGTTGACGGCCGCCGGGGCGGTAACGTCTTGGAACGTTGGATTGTTCGTGGAAACCGTCGTATTGCGGTAAAGTTTCGAATTGCCCTCCAGATCGCAGACAAAAACATCTGCGAAACCGTCGTTATCCAAGTCGCCTGCCTGCGCCGCAGTGGAATGACCGCTGTGATTCATCACGCCGGCGGCCAATGTAAAATGCGGCGTGAAAGTAGTGCTGTCATTTACATAAAGTTCATTGGGTGAGTGGAGATAGAGCAGGTACAAATCCGAATCGCCGTCGTTATCCGCATCAAAGGCAATCGCGCTCAGGCAATTTTTTCCGGCCGCTTCAACACCCGCTTGAGCGGCCATATTTGCAAATGAATTTGGATTTGGAGGATTTCCCGGATCTCCGCGCCGGTTTACGTAGAGCACGTTGTTGTTAACGCCGTTCGCTACGTAAATATCCACGTAGCCATCCCCGTTAAAATCGGCAAAAATGGCGCCGCGTGAGTCTCCGATATCGGTGCCGCCCTCGAGCTGAGCGTTTTCATCTTCAAACTTGAGAAATGTTCTGTCCTCGTCAGGTACCGCCCGTTTAAGAACATTCGGACCGGAACTATTCGTGATAAAGAAATCGCGGAATCCGTCATTGTCGATATCGCCGAATGCAATGCTTTGCGGTTGCGAAGCAGCGTTCGGTGTGCTCCCGACATGGCCGGGCATCCAGGCATTTTTGTCAAAAGGGTTTCCCTCATCTACGAACGTGCGATCGGCCAGCTGTTTCAGGAGCATATTTTCTCCCACATACGCCGCCGGCAAACCAAAATGGTTTGCATCCTGTCGATGCGGATTGATGACATAGAGATCTTCAAAGTTGTCGTTGTTGTAATCTGCAAAAGCCGCAGCGCGGCCGAACACATACACCGGCTGGATTAGAAACGTGACGTCCTGAAACGTGTTGTGCACATCGGCACGATCGGCAAGATCGGTAATGGTAATGTCCGCCTGCGTGCCTCTATTTCCGGCGGTATCGACGGGAGTCATACGAAAACGATAGACATGCCGCTCGGTTGAAACGTTTGCGATAGATACCGAAACTTGATTCGCGGCGCTTGAATTTTTCGAATAGCTGGAACTAGGAAAGAGCGTGCCGTCTTGAGTAACGCTGAGCGTCGACGCTGTCGCGTTCTCGTCGAGGTCAATGTTGTCAAAGAAAAAGAATCGAACCTGCGCAAGCGAATTTACCTCCGAACCGGAAACCGGATCGGAAGCAAGAAAGACCGGAACTATGGTGTCCGTGGTGGGTTCAGGATTCGGCAGGATATCATCATCTCCATCATCATCCCCTGTATCATCTCCGCCGCTACCAGAGCCGGCGTCACCACTGTTATCGCCACCGCCACCGGAACCGTCGCTTGAATTTGAATTGTCATTGCCGCCGGAATTGTTTGAATCGTTAGAATCATCCGGAAAAAAGAGGCCGGGTCCGCCGAATCCGTAAGCCTCTGTACCCGGAGCCAAAGCCACGTTGCCGTCATTTCCGCCCGTAGCGGCCTCATCCGCGCGAAATCCAGATTCTTTCAAATTACCGCTCTTCGTATCTTTTAGCGGAGATGTCGATCCGGAACTGCCCGTTCCTGAAGAACCGGTGGGTATCACGATAACGAAATTCTTTGAATTAGCGGCTGTTCCGTCCGAGGGTCTTTGATCGGGAAGGATCATCGGCCTCGCGGCATTAGAAGAAGAGGATCCGGGTGTCGGAACAAAATAAAAGCTTACCGACTGTTCGGCCGATTCGGAACCGTCGGTCGCTTTAAAAATGAGTTTGTATTCCCCCTGCACACCGGGACCGGCGGCCCATTGAAATTTGTTCCCGGTGAGTTCTGCACCGTCCGGAAGATCAGCGGCCGTAAAGGAAACTTCATGACCGGCGTTTGAATGGGCTTTTAACTCAAGCAGAACCGTATTGCCCGCGTTAATGATGACGTCTGAGATCGCGTCGAATTCAACTTTAGATGGAACCGGCGTCACTTTATCGGCAAGAATCTTCTGATCCGCAGAAACTTCGGTTTCAGGTGTTGGCGGACTTAAGGGGCCGCCCGCGATCGGAAAAGCAATTGAGGCCGCAGGATTCGCCAATGCCATGGTCCCAGTTAGAACCCATGCGATAGCTCTATGCACTATTGAAAAGCCCTTTGTACTTCCCTTTTTGTCCAATTTGCCCCAACCCCTTTCAATGCTTTTTAAGAGTCAAAAATAATTGCGAAAAAGAAAAAACTTCGAAAACTCGAAGCGTTTGAAGCAAATACAGATTCGCGCGACTTATTAAACTTCGTTCAGAATGGGCAAAAACACCGACTGCCTAGAAGCACGCTGCTTCCCAGGCAGTAACCTTCTTCGATATTTTAGGACTACTGAAGGTTACCCAATGGATTCGCATTTGTCAATTCTTAATAAGCATTTTTACAAGCATTTTTTTATACATGTAAGTTATTTATATTAAGTAATTTATGAAAATAACTACCTTTGACTACGAATGGTATTTTTCACGAGGAGTGTATCGATAGAAAAATCTTTAATATAATTTTCGGAACTGCCCCAAGTTAAATAGCTTACATTTAGGCAATTAAAACGGCGCAGGCAATGACCGAGACCCAATCCCCGTTCTTGGGTCCGCGCGCCGACTGGGCAATGGAGGTACATCGAACGATCTCATTGGAGATTTCCCATTGCTGTTTGCGCGCATCGTAGCTGTCATCGGGGTTAAACTGCACACCGAGGATGGTCGCGAGCATGGACGCAGCCAGATCCTCCGCATAATCCGCCGCGGCCTTCTCCGTCTGCCCGTACGCGTGATGCTCCGAGAGATATCCGTAATTCCTCGGGTTCTTTGGAATCGCGACGCCCGTGGCAGCGCTGATCAAGCGGTTGGGTTCGTTGGTGGCGCACTCACTTACAACCGCATAGACAATCTGTCCCATTGAAAGATATTTCAGCGCCGTCTGTTTCGGGATAATTTTACAATGGGGCGGGAAAATACTCGAGACACGTACGATATTGAACGGCGCGATACCTGCATCTCTCAGCGCCAGCTCAAAACTGGATAGTTTTTCACGGTGAACACCCGCGCCTTTGGTAAGAAAACATTTCTTGGGCAAAATCATGCGGCTTTCAGCTCCTTTTGACAATGCGGACAGTACGAACTGGTACGCCCGGCAATTTTACCACTTTCGATGACGGATTCACAGCGCGCGCACGCGTGCCCGGTTTTCCGGTAAACCCGGTGAGCATGCTGAAATGAGCCCGGAACACCGTCCGTATGCACGTAATCCCTCATGGTCGAACCGCCCTGACAGATGGCTTCGTTAAGAATGCGCCGCGCAGAATCGAAAAGCCGTGCGAGCGCTCCGGTTTCAAGCCCGGCCGCTTCCGTTTTGGGGTGAATGCCCGAATCAAACAAAATTTCATCCGCATAAATATTCCCGAGGCCGGCCATGACCTGTTGATCCAGGAGAACTGCTTTAATCCGCGCCTTTTTCCCCCGCAGGCGCGAAATGAATTCATCCTTTGTGAGTGCCAGCACATCCGGACCGAACCGCCGGAGAATTTCCGAACGCTTTAAATCCGCTTTCCGAATAACATCGATTCTCCCGAATTTCCTGACATCTTGATACGTCAAAACGCCCTGTTTCTCCCGGCCGCGTGAAAAATACCACAGCACGTGTCTGTGTGTCGCGGGCTGCGTTACCGGTTCCTCCAAACTCCAAAGCAGTCTTCCGGTCATACGCAGGTGAATTAAAACGGACTTCCCACCGCTCAAATGGATGATGAGACACTTGCCCCAGCGATTCACTTCGAGCACGCGTTCTCTGATAACCTGTGTGAGGCCCTGTTTTGCGGCGGCCGTAAGCACAAACGGTTCTAAAATGGTTACGCCGCTGACTGTAAGACCGGCCAAATGCCCGCTCAGAGTTTTTCTGATAACTTCTATTTCGGGTAACTCAGGCATGCGGTGCGTTACAACTCCTTGCGATCTTCAAAACCCTCGTCTATGTCGTGCCAAAACCGGATACGGTCTTCGCCGAGCTGCCAGCACAGGTAAACCAATTCCTTGCCTTTGATGTGAAAGAAATCCAAAAGCCCCCTCTTAATGTCTTTCAGAACGCAACCCAGCCGGTTGATTTCGATAATATCCTCCTGGAACGACTGGATCAAATCCTCAAGCTGACGGGAACGCGTTACGTATTCACGGCCTTCCCCGGAATCGTAATGGATCTCTTCCTCTCCCCGCATCAGATCCAAAATCAGAATTTGATCATGCTCGGCCTGAACCCGCATCTGCTTTTCCTTCACACGGACCAGAAGCGGACTCGCGGCGCGGATCACTTCATGTGCCTCTTCAATATCGAATACGCGGGGGTTAGGCATAGGGAGCCGCGGCAAGATTCAAAATACGGCGGGCATTTTTCTCGAAGATGTATTGAAGATCTCTTTTTCCGCAGAGAAGCTCGTATTTCTTCCGCTCAATCAGCATATGCGAATAAGGCGCATCGGAAGCAAAAACAATGCGGCGGGGTCCGAGCTGCCTCAGAATTACCTGGGTTCTGTTGAACGATAATGTGGAGGTTTCCAGAAAAACATTTTTCCGGCGCCGGGCCACATCAATGGCTTCCTGATAACTATCCTTGCCACCGTGTGCAAGGATAAAGGAAATCTTGTTAAACCGCTTAAACGTTTTTTCCCAAAGCGCCGGCATGCAATTCTTCTCATGGGAGGAATGCATGATCACCGGCCATCCGTAACCGCTGACCTCTTCCAGGAGAAAATCGATCGAATTGTAGGCTATTTTTTCAGAACGCGGATGGAGTTTAAGTCCCTTAAATCCGGACCGGTAGCAGCGGCGGAGTTCAATGAGGGCCGCGCTTCGATTCCGCGGATTCAGACGGCAGAAAGGAATGATCGCCGGATTCCGCTCCGCTAATTGAATGATTTTTCTATTCTGCGGTTCAAACGTTAGACCGATATCCAGTTCATCCACCGCAAAAACAACGGCGCGCCGGATGGCGCTTTTGCGCATCTGGTGTCCAAGCTCCGCGGCCGTCAGCGAACCGCCGTCCCGGCTCTTGCCCAAATGAACATGAAAATCGTAAACGATCATCTTTGGTGGAATTCTTCCGTAGCCAGGGTAGGAACCAGTCCGCCGCCATGCGATACGTTGATGATGGATTCGTCGCTTAAACGCGAAAGGCTTCCCCCGTACCGCCCGTTCAACGCAAAGGGATTCAAGTTTATCTTTTTCAGGACAAACTCCAGCTTGTTGTTGATGACGATGGGAACGCTCATGGTGGGAATGCGCACGCATTCCTGGACCACCCAATCCCCCTTGAGCGCCTTATCGATGGCCTTGTTCCAATTGTCATTCGTAGTCTCGCAGCCCAGCACAACATCCGTGCCGCCGTAACCGCTGGCCGGTTTCAGAACAAGCGTTTCCTTTTCGTCCTTAAGGAAATCGAGCAGATAAACCTTTCTTCCGCCGTAAAATTTCTCGGCATCAACAATGCGGCGCGTCCAGGGAATGTGCCTCTCCTTGATTTCATTTTCCTCATCCGTGAAAAAATGGTTGAACTCGGGATTCGTGAGTATGGACATGACCGCCTTCGTTGCCGCCAGACGCGAGCGGAACGGATTTACGACACAAGCCGCGCGCGACTTGTATGCAGTAATCAAATCCTGACACTCATCAATCTTGTCCAAAAGTTCTCCAAAAATCACTCGGCGGTAAACAATGTCAATCTTAAAATCCCCGTCGCATAGTTTTCCGTTCTTAAACTCCAGATCGCGCGGATCGACAATGGTGGTCGGAAAGCCTTTTTCCTCAAAGTAAATCTTAAGCGCTTCAAATTCCGGTCTCGTGCGTACGGTCCGCCAATCCACAATGGCAATATTGGGTTTCGAGTTCCCACCGCCGAATTCCGAGTATTGCGCAAGCAGGGTATCCAGCAAATGCTGCCTCCGCGAAACATGCCTCACGGCATGATTTTGGAGAAATTCCTTGAACAGGCTGGACTCGCAAAGCATCTCCTCAAGCAAATCCGCGTACGCAACACCCGCCGGCGAGTCGCAGTTAAACTCGACAAGCTTCAGGTCGTCGCCATCCATGAATGAATCCAGTCTCGCAATGCAAACCGTCCGCGAATAGCCCGGATCGTATTGCATGAGCTGCCGCTCGGCGTCACTCAAGTGAAACATGGGCGCCAAAGCAGGTTCCGTGAAATAAAGATTCACCACCTTGTCAAGAACACCCGTCGTCACCTGAGTAACACGCTTCAACAGTTTTTCCTGCTCCGGCGTAACGAAGTGGGCTTTGTAAAAAGTTGGGACGGTGAAGCGGCCGAATTTCACGAGGCTTTCATGGACTTTTTCCTCGTATTCCGCAATGGCTTTCGGCACACGATCCGTTCGCCCTGCAAGAAAATCATCGTAAGCATTATCCAGATTCATCATAAATTTATCCTGTACATCATAAGCTGTCAGCCTTCAGCTCTCAGCTGTCAGCTGAAGGCTGATCGCTGAGAGCTTTCGAGGAGGCGTTTCATGGTTTCTCCAATGACGGCGGGAGAATCGGCGACGGTCACGCCGGCCCGGCGAAACGCTTCGATTTTTTCTTTGGCCGTACCGAGGCCGCCCGCGATGATCGCGCCGGCATGTCCCATTCTTTTTCCGGGGGGTGCCGTCGCCCCGGCCACAAACGCAACGACAGGTTTTGTCATCTTCCGGCGGATAAAATCAGCGGCTGCTTCCTCAGAACGTCCACCGATTTCACCAATGAGTACAACTGCTTCTGTATCGGCATCCGCCTGGAACAACTCGAGCATATCGATAAAGGAACTGCCTGCCACCGGATCGCCGCCGATTCCGATACAGGTCGACTGTCCCAAGCCAAGGCAAGTCAGCTGCCATACCACTTCATACGTTAACGTGCCGCTCCTTGAGATGACGCCTATTCTGCCCGGCTTGTGAATGTAGCCGGGCATGATGCCGATCTTACACTGGCCCGGCGTGATGATGCCGGGACAATTAGGTCCGATCAGCCGCGTTTTCTTGTTCTTAAGAAAACTTTTAACGCGGATCATGTCGAGCGTCGGAATTCCTTCCGTGATGAGTACAATCAGCTGAATTCCCGCATCCGCTGCTTCCCGCGCAGCATCCGGAGCAAACTTCGCCGGCACATAGATAACAGAAGCAGTCGCGCCGGTTTTTGCCACCGCTTCCTTTACGGCGTTAAACACGGGCACGCCCGCAGCGGTTTGGCCGCCCTTACTTCCGACAGGACTGCCGGAAGTAAGGACTGCACTCGATTTTGCAGGAAGCAAAATCACGGTGCCGCCCTTGCCAGGCGTTACCCCGCCGACCAGTTTCGTGCCGTATTCAAGCATTCTTTCCGAATGAAACAAACCCTGGTTGCCCGTAATGCCCTGGCAAATAACTTTTGTGTTCCTATCAACCAGAATCACATTTCAACCCCGCCCCACTGCTTTCACAGCTTTTTCAGCGGCGTCGGATAAAGAGCTTGCCGCGATCACATTCACACCGCTTTTCTCAAGCAATTCCTTTCCTTCTTTGGCATTGGTGCCTTCCAGGCGGACGACGAGGGGCACGGACAACTTGACGTTTTTAAGCGCCGCCAAAATCCCCTCGGCGATCAAATTACAGCGCACAATTCCGCCAAAAATATTGATGAGAATGGCTTTCACATTTTTGTCCGAGGTGAGAATATTAAATGCCGCTGCGATTTTCTCCGTCGTCGCATTCCCGCCGACATCCAGAAAATTTGCCGGCTCCGCGCCGTACAACTTGATGATATCCATCGTAGCCATCGCAAGCCCCGCGCCGTTCACCATACAGCCGATGTTCCCGTTGAGGCCGACGTAGCTCAGATCAAATTTCTTCGCCTCGCGCTCGCGCGGATCTTCCTCAAGAGGGTCGCGAAGCGCTTCCACATCGGAATGCCGGAAAAGCGCGTTGTCATCGAAATTAATTTTTGCGTCGACTGCACGAATGCCGCCGTCCGGCATAAGACAGAGCGGATTAATTTCAACAAGCGAGGCATCAACAGAAACAAAAAGTTTGGCAGTGTTTTCAACAATTTTGGCAAACTTTCCCTGCCGGTCGGCGTTGGAAAGAGCTTTCGAAACGAACGCCTGCAGAGTCTTTCCGTCCGGAAGCTTGTCCGGCTCAAAATGCATTCGGTAGATCTGCTCCGGGCTCTGCGCGGCAACTTCCTCAATGGACATGCCGCCGGCCGAAGAAAAGATGATGACCGGCAAGCCGACTTCTCGATCAATCGTAACGCCCAAATAAAATTCCTTGGCGATGTCCGTCAGCTGC
Source organism: Candidatus Omnitrophota bacterium (assembly GCA_016206925.1). Lineage (GTDB taxonomy): Bacteria > Omnitrophota > Omnitrophia > Omnitrophales > JACQQS01 > JACQQS01. The sequence continues at coordinate 1,936 of JACQQS010000055.1, read as the reverse complement.
TCGATCCAAACCTTGTGAACAGTTTTTTCAAGGCCGCCGGTTTGATGCGTTTTCATCTTAAGGCCAATCATTCCGGCCGCAGCCTTTTCGGCCTCGCCGGCGGATTTCTCGAATTTAATTCCGCCGGCCTTCCCCCTCCCGCCCGCATGGACCTGGGCCTTCACCACGACCGGAACACTTCCGAGCGCAGAAAAAGCTTCACGCGCTTCCCCCGGCGTCGTCACCAGACGGCCTTCCGAAACCGGAATGCCGAACTTACGAAAAATCTCTTTGGCCTGATACTCGTGAATGTTCAACTATTCCTCCGCAAATTCCCAATTCGCATATCGTTTTGCAAGCGCAACGTACACCTCGGCGCCTTCTCGAATCCGTTTTTTGTCCTCTTCCGTAACGGGGCGGATTTTCTTCGCCGGCGAACCAAAATACACAAATCCGTCTTCGAGCACTTTGCCTTCCGGAACGAGCGCGTGCGCGCCCAACACTACATGCGACCCAACCACCGCGTGTGAAAGTACAATTGCGCCGATGCCAATTAAAGTATCATTCCCAATCGTACAGCCGTGGAGCGTGACCTGATGTCCGCAGACGACGTAGTCTCCGACCGTACAGGGCGCGTCCCTGTCCACATGCACAAGCGTCAGATCCTGAATATTGGTGTATCGGCCGATTTTAATGGAGTTGATATCCCCGCGGAGCACCGTGCAAGGCCAGACGCTTGCATGTTCACCCACCGAAACATCGCCAATGAGAACGGCGGACGAATGTACAAAGGCGGAACCGTGAATAGAGGGCGATCTCGGCATCTACGAAAACAGATCCTTAAACATTTTGACGGTCAATTCCCTGTTGATTTTCGCTATGGAGGCTGTGAGCGGAATATTTTTCGGGCAGACGCGCACGCAATTCTGCGCATTGCCGCAGTCGGCCGCGCCGCCCTTTGTCATCAGGGCTTCAAGGCGGTTGTCCGCGTCGTCCTTGCCTGAAGGATGCGAATTCATCAGCTCGATCTGATTCAAAATCGCGGCGCCGGCAAATTCAGAATGCGGACCCACCTGCGGGCATGCGTCGAGACAGCAGCCGCACATCATGCAGCGCGACATTTCGTAACGCTCTCTGGCAAGCTCCGGGCTGTGCTCCGGGCCTGCTGGCCCCTCAAAACGCCCTTCCGCCGGAATCCAGGCATGGACGCGCCGCAAATTACGAAACATCGAGGAGCGGTCTACAACCAAATCCCGAACGACGGGAAATTTCTGCATAGGTTCAATCACCACGGGCTGAGCGATGTTTTGAACAAGCGTAGAACAGGCCTGCCGGACACGGCCGTTAATGACCATCGTGCAAGCCCCGCAGACTTCTTCAAGACAGCTCGATTCCCACGCAACCGGAGTGGTCTTCCTGCCGTCAAATGTTCTGGGCTCGCGCGCAATTTCCACGAGGCAGCTGATGACATTCATCGCAGGCTTCGTAGGCACCTCAAACTCCTCCCAATAAGGAGCCTGAAGCGGCCTATTCTGCCTTTTAATTTTTAACCGCACAGATTCCGGCATCTATTTTTCCGAAATACTTTGAAGGGTTCGCGCGCGAAAACCTGTGATGGTCAAACCTACTACTTCTCTCTTCTTTGCATCGTAACGTACAATAACACCATCCCCGATGTCAGTTCCGACAGCGGCGCGCGGCTTACCAACAGAAATGTAAAGGACATCCGCTTCTTCATCGTATTCCCAGTTAAGCGATGGTTTACCTTCCAGAATTTTTAACGCTTCCATACGATTCGCCTCCTTTCAGAAGGAGTATTTGCAAAATAAGCTGTCAACAAAAACCCGTCTTCATCTGCCTTACCCTTGGTCCCGCCTATTCTGCCTTTTAATTTTTAACCGCACAGATTCCGGCATCGCATTCACCAATACTTGCCCCGGGGCAAGTATTCAATCGT
>JACQQS010000053.1 GCA_016206925.1 Candidatus Omnitrophota bacterium | reverse complement strand
GACCCGCCATCGAGAACGACAATTTCAACCTCAGCCGTTGCTTGTTCTATAATGCTCTTCAGCGTTTCGCCGATGAATTCCCCGAAATTGTAGGTTGGTATACATATCGACAGACGGATGTCTTCCATTGGGTCGCTCGAACTTCGCTAAAGTAGGTTTTGATACAAGGTTTTATGCCTATCGGCGATTGATTCCCAGGTGATGTATTGAGCCGTCGCAACTTCATTATTTCTATGCCCCAGGTGCAAACGGAGCGCTTGCCGCATATCGGCAACATCTCCCGGACGGGCGTAATAAATATTTTCTGAGGGAAAGTAGCCATGTTGTTCGTAGGAAGTAGTTAAGACGAACGTCCCCTGAACCAGGGCGCTATGAACAGAGGTGTTCCATTGTCCTCCCCCATCCCGAAATGGCAACGCCACGGCATCGGCCATTGCTAATATTCGGCCTACGTCCTCCGCCGGCAAGAAGCCGGTCGCCGTCACCTTTCCCGCCCACTCTCCCTGCTCCATCCGGCAAAGTATCCTATTATGATAAGGATTCCTGCGGTCCAAATCGCAAATCAGAATGAGGTGATGCCGAGCAGGGTCAAGTATCTCGAAAAGGAGCTCAACGTCCTTGTGGGGATAAACAAAGCCGAAAAAACCCACTATGGAATTTGCAGTGGACGTAAATCGCTTGTGAAGAACGGACCTTTCCGAATCGCTCAACCTAATCTCTGGAATTGTAGAAGCATTTGGAATGAAATCAAAACATTTATTCCTGATTAACCAGCGGGACCATGCCGGCATCGAAGCTATATAATTAGGCCTGACGACAATCAATCCTCCCGGTACAATCGCACCGGGCACGTTACGCCAGCGACCCATAGGAAAATCTTCGTGCCAAGTCTGCACTATCGCTACATTCGTAAAAAGTAAGATGACCGGCAAAACCCAAGGAAGCCAACTATCACCATAACCTTGAGTAGGATACTGAATATGCACTACATCAGGTTTCCACCGCCGTATTATCTCAATGATGCGGGGAAGATCTGAAAATCTCCATCCATGAGCAATAGGAAACACTTCAAAACCAAGATCCCGTCCAACGGCTGCCCGAACATCTGTCAAAACAGCGATTTTTGTATCTGGTAATCTACCTAAGGCCTCGGCTACGCACTCTGTATAGGCGCCAACGCCGCACCTCATGGGCGGAAAAGAACCGGTAACGAACAGAATTCTCATGGCTGTCCCCCCGTCACGCGAAGGACCGCACAGCCTGTTACGCCAGCTTTTCAAGCTTACTCTTTGTGACAGCCAGCCATGCAAAGGTATAACTCTTCTCACCGTAAGTTATTGCTTTCTCCTGCGCGTCAAGAGCCAATTCCCCGCACGGTATCAAATTGTGCGCGCGCGCTTCACCGATAAAGTGCAACACCTCCTGTTCAGAAAATATCCTCCAGTTCATCCCAAAGAGCACAATTCCGCCCGTATCTACCTTCTCCGGCCAATAATCAAAAGACGCAATAAAATATCCGCCCGGCCGTAGCAAACGTGACACCTCACTGAGCAGTGATTGACTGTTGAATCCGTGCTCAATGACCGAAATAGCAGTAATCACTTCAAACGACTCGCTCTTAAATGGTGCGTTCATAAAGTCGGACACTTCATAATGAATAGTACCGGCATGAGGCATCAGTTTTACTCGTGGATCCAAATCAATACCGGTCAGGCGGCAATAGCCCAGGCGATGTAGCGCACATAGAAGTTCTGAAGCATAGGCACCGATATCTAGAATCGGTGCATCTTTCAAAATGTGCTCTTCTATAAAAGTGACTGTCTTTAACACATCCCAACTTTTTACCTTGTCGCCAACCTCAATTCCTTTGGCGATACCGAGTTTACGCAGAATGCGCTCCCACGAAGAACTTGTACAAGATAATCCGCGACGAGAGAGTTCGAGCCGAGCGCGGTCAATTTCGGATTTATCTCTTAAGACCTCAAGGCTCATTTAAATCATTTCTCTATTATGCGGTACGTTCTCCGGCGCGATATAGGTCAAGCCGCCAACCTTTTAAGCATGGATTGATATTGCTTCCGGAAGCCGAACAACAACCACGATCTAATTTGGGGAGTGGCTGATGCTGCAGCCGCCAACGCAGCAAATAAGACTGTGAGCAAACTGACCAAAGCCGTGGTCGGTGAGGTGGGAATTGTCATCAGCCACCGTCCGGATCCAACCACTATTAGGACGGCCGATAACGGCATCACGACGCCCTCGACAAACCACCGCCCGGCTTCGCCTCTCAGCAAGCGGCGGTGCGTCAATGGGACACCGACCAACATATAAATACCGTTTAACGCCACCCATACGGTGGCCGCACCCGCGGCGCCATAGTGTGTGGCCATAAAAAAGATTGCCGGAACGAGCGTGACGATGAATAGTATATTCATACGCAAGCCGATGCTGGTCCATCCGTGCGCTAACTGCAAAGCATAGGGTAAGTTCACCAGGCCGTTTAGGGCAGTCCCAATCACCAGTATGCTCGCAATTAGAGAAGTATTAGTGGCTGTCTCAGTACTCCTTGTCCACAATAGCAAGACATCGTAGGAAAAGAGTGCCAGCACTGCCGCCATTGGCAAAATCAGGGTTGCCATCAACTGGGATCCCAGGCGATACAACCGCGCCAACGTGGCATGGTCACCCGCAGCTGCTAGCGCCGAAAAACGCGGAAACAGCGCGTTAAAAACCGGGGTGATGAACATGTATAGCCCCTTGGCAACCACGCCTGCCAGCGTGTAGTAACCAAACATCTCTAGACTTAGCAAATTACTCAAAATCGCTTTGTCTAGCTGGGTCAGAATCGTGGCAGAGAGCGTGATGCCGCT
>JACQQS010000052.1 GCA_016206925.1 Candidatus Omnitrophota bacterium | reverse complement strand
CGCACCTACTCATTCATTTATAGAGTTGGGGAATTTCTGACTTTCTTATTTACAAAAGGATGCGGAAAAATTCGATGAAAATAGAGAATGCTGGGTGCACTATTCCAGCTCAGCGGCCGGACTCCAAAAACCAGTCACATGAATCTTTACGGAACCTATAAGGGGCACTTTCACATGAACTTTAAGCGGTATGCGATGCCCGCCCTCTTCGACCCAAACGGTTATCTTGCTTCCCGTAAGCATTTCCCGGTGCGTTTCATCCCATTCGTGGATGTGATTTCCCAGATTTGTGATATAGGGTTTCATCTTGATGACGTTTTTCTGAGAAGGTTCATCCGCATCAAGCGTCTCTCTGCTGACCATGGGCACGCGAACATACCAATTGTTTTCATCATAGTTAACAGGCACATCTATGATCTTGCCAACGCTCATTGGAATATGCGACCGGAACCAATACACAGCCGCGATGGGATCAAGAACGGGAGTATCGGTCAGAAACGTTTTTTCAGATTTATTAAAGCGGGAAAAATAGCGGCCGATCCGATTTTCATGATCATACTCCACAACCTCATCTGCGCGATAATCGCCTTCCTGAACTATTTTCTCGAATCGGAGCGACTGCAAGTTCTCCACATCGATAAAGGAGTGATATTCATCTCTGACCGGAAACAAGAAGTCAAGAAAACGCGTCGTTTTTACGGTCAACACAACATGCCAAACATCGTGCCCGCGGTGCTTGATCATCTCTTTGAGTAATACCTCACCCCACGCAACCGTAACCCCAAGCCACCGGAAACAAATTTGTGCGTGTTCGCCAACTTCAATCGGGGTTAGACGTAGCGCAGGCGGGGGAGAGATCAACGGTACGCCGGATATTCCTTCGAAACCGAGCGGCATCACCGGCGAAGCCAGCAACAAAAAGGAAAAGAGCGCCGCGCTCGCGAAAACGTTAACGGGCCGTTTCATAGAATCTTGCCTTCATACGCTGGATGAATGGCTGCTCCTTCAACTGGCGCAGAGCCTCATCAACGCCGAGCTCGGTCAAACAGGCCCGGTGCTCACAATCGCTCCGGTACCGGAATTTCCGGTAGCAAGGCCTGCAGTCGAGCCGGCGGTGAAAAATTACGGCGTCTTCATCCACCTTTGGAAAAGGGCCATAGATACGATCATCAACCGGGCCAAAAATTGAAATGGTCGGGCGCCCCACGGCCTTTGCCAAATGTAAAAGGCCGCCATCATTACCCACAAAGCATATGCTCTTCCGAACTAAAGCAGCCGTCTCGCCGATAGAAAGCTTTCCGGTCAGATCGAAAATATTTAGCGGGCACGATTGTTTCAACCGGGCAGCCAAACCTTTTTCGTCTTCAGAACCAATAATGACCGCGCACCCTACTTCCCATTCGCGCGACAAATAGAAGAGAAAACGCGCAAACTTTTCAGGAGCCCATTGTTTGAAAACAGCATCTTTTCCCCAGCTCGCCCCCCCGCCGGGAGCCACGGCCAGGAACGGAAGTACGGTGTCGAGGCCTGCCTGCGAAACTTTATCGAAAGCCGTTCTTTCTTCATCTGAGTTGGTATGCCATTCCAGATGAAATTCGGATATGTCCAACGACAGCAACGCCGCCAAATCTTTGTAGAATTCCATCACATGTTTGCCGGTAAAGCCTTCGCTCATACGGATTCGTTCTGTAAGGAATATTCCCCGTCCTTTATAATCGAACCCTGCTCTCCTCCTGATTCCCAGAACAAACGCGGACCAAAAAGCATATTCCCGCGTAAGAGACAGATCGATTAAGGTATCGTACCGGCGCGCCCTTAACTTTATCAGTAACCGGATAATGTATGAGGCCACTTTCCAAAACGACGATTGCTTCAAGCCGTCTTTATCGATTGAAATGATTTCGTCTACGTAAGGCGTATGGCGCAAAACTTCACCGGTCCTGGAGCCTAAAATAACGTCAATCCGCTTTACGCCATTTTTGCGCAAAGCCTTCAGCAATGGAACGGTAAATAAAACGTCCCCGATGCCAAAAGGATTAACAAGCAAAACATTCAACATGGCGCTCTATCTCCCTCAAAACATCTTCTACTTTCACCTCATCCAGGCAGAGAAATCCCAGATTGCACCTGTGGGCAGCGCATTCGATGCAGCCCACATCTTTTTGAATGTAAGAGCTATTCATTCCTAACGGCTTCCAGCGCTTGGGCCCAAGACCGGGCTTGTTCCGCCCAAAAATAGCCACCAAATGAACATTCAGCGCAGCCGCCATATGCATGGGCCCGGAATCATTGGAGATGAACAGCCGGCTTTCCTTAAGAAGCCATGCCAGCATGCCCAGCGAAAGTTTTCCGGCCAAATTGAGCGGATTGCTTCTCATGAAAGAAAGAACGCGGTCGGTAAAAATGGAGTCACTGCCGGATCCTGCAACCAGAATCACACGCACGCCCCATTGTTTGCTCAAAATATCCCCTACCTTCGCATATCTCTCGGCCCGCCAAAGGCGGGAAGGACAACTGGCGCTCGGATGAATAACAATATAAGGCTTATCCAAGGAAAAATTTTCATTCTCCAAAACGGCTTGAAGCTTTTCTAAACTTGAATGCTGAAGCGGCAAATGCAAATCCATCTGTGAAGGTAAAGGAATGTCCAGAAACCGGAGCAGGTCAAAATTGTATTCCGACTCATGGCGCCGGCCCTTCCACTTTTCATCAGGCAGCGTGTGCGTTAAAAGAAATGCATTCCTCTTCCTGTAACCAATCCTCATGGGAATGCCGGCAAGGAAAGATATCCAATGAACGCGGTTATTCGCGTGTAGATTCACCACGACATCAAACCGCCGGGTGCGGAGCGCGCGCGCAAATCGGCAAGTGCTTAGCCAAGATTTGTGACGCCGCCCCTTGTCATAGAGAATGACTTCATCTAGGTTCGGGTTGCCTTCGAGAAGATGCCGGTTGGAAGAAGCGATCAATGCCGCAATGTAAGCTTTTGGATATCTCTTCCTCAGGGCAGAAAAAACAGGCGTGGACAAAACAACGTCCCCGATTCGATCCGTTCGCGTGATTAAAATGCGCTCAATCATAGCGTCACCAGACGATCTTCTTGCAGCACATCCGCGCATGCCCGGAAGATTTCCTCCACGGAAAGATGATCGAGGCACTCGTGCTTGTAGGGGCATTGCGCCAGACCGCACGGCGAGCAGAATAATTCCTTTCTGACAATGCGTGCACGGGGATTCCGCGGTCCATATCTTTTTTCATCCGTAGGGCCAAATATAGCTACGAGACGGCGGTCTTGAAGATCCGCTAAATGCAGCGCCGCGCTATCGTTGGTCACAACCAGGCCGGCAGAACCTAAGATGGCTGCAAATTCACCGATGGTCGTCTCGCCGCATAAATTAAAAACGAAATTTTCGAGATCCTCCCCAATTTCGTTGCAAACGGTTCTCTCCTGCTTGTCACCCAAAAGAACAATGGGTGCGTGATTGTGCTCCCTGAGTAAGCGAGCTACTGCCTTAAACCGTTTCGCCGGCCAGCGTTTCAAATGACTTCGCGCGCCGGGAACTATGACAAAGAAAGGTTCATCCAAGTTGATTTTCCTGGCTTGGAACAATGCCCTTGCCCGTTCCAGATGCTCTTGGCCAAACAACGGAAAGGGATTCCTTAAACCCGCCGGTATTTCCAATTCGCCAAGAATGGAAAGGTGCGTGTCCACCGCATGCGCTTTTTTCGAAGCGCCGCGCCATCGGAAGATGGAAGTCGACTTTCCGGGAGAAATAAAAAGCGAAAGCAGGCTATGCCGCAGATCCACAACAAGATCAAAACTTTCCCTCCGGATACGCATGATCAAATCCAGTTTTTCGCGGAGAGAAGCCTTTTTTTCATATACGTAAACATGGCAAACCCACGGATGATCTTGAAATAAATCCGCTGCTTTCGGACCGACAAAAGCGGAAATTTCGGCGGCTGGAAAAGTTTCCCTGAGCGCGGCAAATACAGGCGTAGTCAAAATCACATCGCCTAAATTGCTGAGCGTAACAACCAGAATACGCCTGGAATCCATGATGTTCATGATGGAATGCTCTTCGCCTTGCGATCCTGGTGTCCGGCATGGGCCATTTCCAACAATCCGGCCGATTCAATTATTCTCAAAACCTCATTCACATTCAGTTCATCAACTTCATAGACGGACGCCGGGAGGCTTTGGCAAAGCCCTTTCTGCCGCACAGCGCCTTTCTTCTGGACGATAACGGTAGGGGAGGTGCCGCGGGGACCGGTTAATCCGGAATCTGTAGCCAGGAAGAGCGCGAGAAGCGGCGCTCCGACGCTTGCGGCCAAATGCATGGGGCCGGAATCCCCGGAAACTACAAGCTGCGCGGTTTGAAACAAAGCGCCCAAAACACCGAAACGGGTCTTGCCCGTCAGATCGGTAATTTGCGCTCGCTTGACAGAGAACGCAATGGATTTTGCGAGCGGAACATCTGCCTCACCACCTGTGAGAATGATGTCGACATGATAACGGCTGTACAAATAGTCGGCCATTTCGGCGTACTTTCTCGGATCCCAACGCTTCGGCTCCCAGTTGGCTCCGGCATGGATAATGATGTAATCGTTTCCAAGAATTCCGTTTGTGCGAAGCAATTCTCGTGCATGTGCGGAATCGTCCGAATTAGGGTAAAACCTCGTGCTAACCAAATGGCTCGAAATATCCAGCCCCGATTCCTTCAAAAGCCGGAGAAAATAATCTACCTGGTGCACCGGAGCCGGAAACTCGCAAATCGGATCAGTCAAAAGCCAGCCGCGGCCTTTGGTGGCATAACCGATTCTCCGCTTCGCACCCGCCAAGGTGAATAGCAGCGCCCGGGTAAATGAGCGATGAAAAAGGTAAGCGCGGTCAATCCGTTCCCGGCGCGTTTCCGCGATGAAACGGAGCTTACTGAAGATGCCCCGCATATCTTCCCTTTCATGAAAGGAAACCAGCCGGTCGATGTCTGGGTTGTTCAAAAGCACCTCACGGCAACGTTCGGGAACAAATCCGATGACTTCGGCATCCGGAAAATTCTTACGGAGCGCATGGATGGCCGGAGTCTGCATCAAAATATCTCCGAGCCAGTTCTTTGTCACAAACGCAATTCGCATTCCTGAAAATCCGCCTTTCATGTGAACTCGTCATTCCCGCGAAAGCGGGAATCAGATGGTGGTTTTAGATCCCCGATCCTAAAGGACTGCTTCGCTGTAAAAACATTCGGGGATGACGAATATTGAAAACGACCTGTGCTTAACGGGCCGCGAAGCCGGCTTTCAACTGCTCTGAATACTTCCTCAACCGTAATATTTTTCATGCAAATATGACCCACCTGGCATGTCGTGCGGTAACAGGGAGAGCATGCAACCTGCTTATACATGACCGTATGCCCTGTTCCGGGCGGCACATGTCGCTTGGGATTTGTTGGGCCGAACAAAGCGATCAGGGGCGTCTTGACGGCGGCTGCAATATGCATGGGCGCGCTGTCTCCCGTAATCAGCACATCAAGCTTCTGAATAAGCGCGGTCAGTTCATCCAAATCCGTATGGGCAACCATATCAACCACGGGTACGGGACTTTGTTTTTTAAACTCCTCAGCTAAATAACGGTCCGTTGCCGAGCCCACCAAAACAACACGCACGCCCATCTCGGCGGATAAACGGCCGGCAAGCTCGGCAAATTTGGATAATGGCCACTGCTTTGTCGCCCATCGATTACTGGCGCCCAGCACAAATCCGGCCAATCGCTGACTGGGGTTTACCCACTCGGAATCCAGCTTGGTTTCCACGGATGCCGAAGCCTCCTCGGAAGGCCACAAATTCAGCGTGTCATCAAAATCGTGGATGTTTACTAGTTGCAATACGCGAAATTGATGCGCAATCGGCGGCAAAACATCCCGAAAACGGCCGGCGCCGTGCGTGAGAAAACGGCCCGTCCAGATTCTCCGATATCCCACCCGCGTACGAATTCCCGCCAGGGCGCAAAGCAGATGGGTCTTGGCGGTATTTTGAAGGTCTATGGAAATATCGAAACCAGACTTTTTCAACCGGCGGGAAAGCTGGAGGAACCCGGCCAGAGTTTTCCAGGACTTGTCGCGATCGACCAGGATAATCTCATTCATATAAGGACACGATCCGATGATCTTGTAAAATTTCCGATCGGCCAAAAGAGCGATATGTGCGGAAGGATAACGTTTTCGCACCATCCTGAGGCTCGGGGTCGCCAGCACGATGTCTCCCAAAGCACCGATCTTAACGATCAGAATCCTTTGGTCCTCCAAGGCTTCCTGATAAACACGAAGCGTTCCGTCAACCATCTTTTCGAGTGAAAAAACTCTTTCAACCTTGGCGCGAAGACTTTCTCCAAACCGCTTGGCCAGTTCGCGGTCTCGAAGCACGCGCTCCATCGCCTCCGATAGTTGTACGGCATCCGCCGGGGGAACCAGCAAACCGTTAATGCCATCTTCGATAATATCAAGTGCTCCTCCGAGTCGTGTTGCAATTGCCGCTGTCCCCGTTGCACCAGCCTCAACAAGCACGCGGCCGAATGATTCGGGCACCCGGCTCGGCATGACCAGAAGATGGACTTCCCGGAGAACTTCTGAAATATCACGGCGGTGTCCCAAGAATTTCACGGAACTCTCGAGTCCCAAACGGTGGGTCAACTCCCGCAATTTTTCCGTATAAGGTTTTTTATCTTTTTCTTCCTCTCCGACGATCCAAAGTTCAGCGTTGCCCATCTTCCGGTTGAGCAGGGATAGCGCTTTAATCAAGTCTTCAATGCCTTTAATAGGGCTTAGACGGCCGACACAGGCGATGACAAACTTACCGTTATTTACCGCGCCGTACTTTTTCTGGTCAAACGTAAAACGCGAAAGATCTACTCCCCGATGAACCATGGCGGTACGCGAGGGGTCTACACCAAACGTATCCATCATCCTGCGCCCAATCACATTGGACGTCACGATAACACGGCGGCCCCATCCCATGACCCGGCTGAATGCGTGGTCGGAATAAAAACCGTGGCAGGTGGTGACAAACGTCGCGCGCGTTCCACGCACGGCCAAGCAGGCAATCAGAGCGGGCACACGGCTTCGGGCATGTACAATATCAATGCTCTCTCTCTGTATCAAACGGCGGATGGCCGGAACACTCCGGAAGGACCAAAGCGACTTCTTCTTGACCGGAAGCGTGATATGATGCACGCCTGCTTTGATCAATTCGGGCACGAGGGATCCACCTGTAGAAACCACATAGGCCTGATGCCCGCGCTTAACCAGTTCCCGCGCCAAATCAAGCGTACCGGTCTCCACGCCGCCTACATGCATGGCGGGAAGTATTTGAAGAACTCTCATAGGAGGACACCCGCAAGCTGACGCGTCAGCCGGTCCCGATCTGCGCAGGGGTGGAGCGCACGCTGGTGCTCCAAAATGGAGGAAAGCTCATGGGCCATCTCTGTCGCGGTAACCAGAGCGGCATAATTTCTTAACCGGAGAATCTGCTGAAAACGTTCGTACTTGGAGCGCAAATGCGTCCTTCCCGCCTGCAGAACCAGTACCGGCTTTCCGGATTGAATACTTTCTGAAATCATGGATATGCTGTCCTCGGTAACTACGATGGCCTCTGCTAAACTCATCATGCCATAGACAGCACCATCAATGTTTCTTTCGTTGGCAATAATCAAGAGCCGGCATAGCGTACTGGAAGCGAAGTGCTCCCTGACAAGTTTTTCCACGCGGTCCGGTGTGCGCCTGGAAGTCGTTACCAGTAGTTTGGCGCCGAAGCGTTCCGCCGCGTGGTTAATCTCCCTGAAAATAAAATCCAATTTCAATAAATCCAGCTCATAACTTTTCGTATCGCCGCCAAGCAAAAGCGCAATGTAGTGCCCGTCGGGCAAGTTTTGCCCCTCCCGAAGTTTCCGGCCAGCTTCTTCAAGTAACGTTCCGTCGACCAGATTCGGCGCGAGATCGATATAAAAGGATTCTCGCACAGCGCTCGGGCGGTCATGTTCCGGGATGATGGCCACCTCATAGCGAAGCAACGAATAAGGGAACGAAGGCTTCATAACCACGATTTTCTTGGCGCGATTTTCCTTCGCGTACGCTGCATGAATCGGGAGATTGGCAGAGCCGGCTGAGATGACGATATCGGCATAAGTGGTTTCGATCGCCCGCGCCGAGTTCCGCTCAAGAGTCCATGTGATAAGCCCGAGGCGCCCCTGAAGCCAGGGGAGCAGGAGAAACGTCAGGACATGGGCCGCCCAGCGGTGAAACAGGCTCTTGTACCGAACGAGAATTTTGTTTTCCAAAATCTCCGTTTCGGGGTCTTGATTGCGGTACGTTTTTTTAACCAGATTCAGAACGGCTCCCGACTGGGTCGAGTGGCCTGCTTTCTCATCCAAAAGCACCGCGATAAACTTTGTTTTCGTATGCTTCCAGCGCCTGTGCATCCAAAGCCATTGCTCCGGATATTCACGGATATACCGTTCAAGAATGGTTACAAAATGCTCGAGGTCTTTGCGTGCAGCCTGTTGCTTATTTTCCCCCGAGGAGACTCTCGCATCTTCAATGACGATCATGTGCTTATGGTCGTTGACTCTAACGACAAACGCCGGGAAAGCCGGAACGCCCGCATCGCGCGCCATTTTAAAAGCGCCCAATGGAAAACTGGTCAGCCTTCCGAAAAATCGAACGTAAGTTCCGTCCGCTCCTCCCGCCTGGTCCTGTACAAAACCCAGAATTTCGCCGTCCTTCAATGCGCGAAATGCATCTCGAATCCCCATACCGCGCTGAATGGTTCCCGTACCGGCTACTGACCGGTACGAGTTTAAAAGTTCGTCCAATTTAACAAACGGCTGCGGGCGGGCAATCACTTTTAAAGGAAAACCTCTCAGGTTGGAAACAAATTGCGAAAGCTCCCAATTGCCGAGATGCCCAGTTACATAGACGGCGCCTTTGCCTTTGCGCGGAGCCAGCAATTCTTCGAGCCGCCGGGGTTTCTGATCTACAACACGGCTGCGGACAAAATGCTCGCCGAGCAGAGGAAACCGCAGGACTTCCACAAAAGTCCTCGCCAGACTCATATAACTTTGACAAGCGATGCGACGGATTTCCCTGCCGGATTTCTCCGGGCCAAAAGCCGCTTTTAAATTCTGATACGGGAATCTTTTCCTCGGATCCAGAAAAAAATAAAGGCGGGCAAAGGCCTCCGCCGCAAGTTGCGCCGCAGACTCCGGGAGCCGCACAACGATCCAGCCCAGTATTTTAACGGCGTAATATGCTATCGAGTCGCGCATGCAAAACCTTTTCTCCCTTCGTAATACGTATGCGTATCTTAAGTACCAGCGGATCTATGATGTCGATCATCAATTCCGGCGAGCGCAGGAAATCTTTCTCCGTTGTGATTAATTCGTCAACCGCCAATGCCTCTGATTTAATGCTCCGAAGCTCATCTCCGGAATAGCTGTGATGGTCTTGAAAGCGAATCGACCGGCTGAGCTTAACCCCCGCGCCTTTCAGCGTGCTTTCAAAGGAAGCTGGATGACCGATTCCCGAAAACGCCAGCGCCTGTTTCGAGCCCAATTCTCCGGGTAAAACACGTTTTCCGCTGCTGGCACGATACAAATATTGAGGCTCATGGACGGATTCTGCGATCTGCTCGTCTCTAATGCCGTTACGTCGAAGGCGGCCGACTAACTGGTCAAGAACCGTTCTCTCGACCAGATTCGTATGTGTGATGACCACAAAATCCGCATAGCGGACGGCAGAAACCGGTTCCCGGAGAATGCCTGCGGGAATTACATTTCCGTTTCCGAACGGATTTAGCGCATTGACAGCAACAATATCCAAATCCCGAAAGAGCCGCCAATGCTGGAAACCATCGTCTAGAATCGCAATATCAGCTTTGGAATTTTCAAGTGCTTTTCTCGCCGCTGCATAGCGGTCCTTTCCCACAACCACCTTTGCAGCCGGATGGCCCCGCGCCAGCTCTTTTATTTCATCACTCCCATAACCGCGTGTCAGGATAAAGACCCGCTTTCCGGCCGATTCAATATGTTCGGCAACGTAATCCACGAGCGGAGTCTTTCCCGTCCCGCCCCATGTCAAATTGCCTACGCTGACAACGGATATCGATAATCTTTTTACCTTTAGAATTTGCTTGCCATAGAGCCTGCGGATGGCAAGGACAACGGCCGTATACAGATAACTCAGAAGAGCTAGAATTGCGCCGAATATTGCGCCAACCGGTCCTGCGGTATCGCCGCTCAAAATACGCAGGTAAAGTTTCTCCAAATTCCTGCAAATGTTTGTTGCCCCTTCCTCCCGCTCGGCCGGCCGGTTCAAAGGCAAGTTCAAATGTAACTCAAAAAGTTTCAAGTGCTTTTCCGTAGCGCCCCTCAAGTTCAACACAACCTGTCTTGCCTTTTCCCCCATCTCCCTTCTCTTCACCGCATCGGACAAAAGTTCATCCGCTGCACGAATCAATTCCTCACGGCTGTGCACGATCTGGGCTGCGCCATTCTCCCGCAAAATATCAAAAATCTGCTGGAAATTAAAAACAAACGGGCCGGAAATGACTCCGCGCGCAAACCGAATTGCTTCGACGGGGTTTTGCCCGCCGTGCCTTATCAAACTCCCGCCCATGAACACAACATCCGCTATCGCGTAAAGCTCCCGGAGTTTTCCCATGACATCGACGACGAGCACTTGTTTTCCCGTTACCGGTTTTGAAAAAAGTCCTGCCCCCAAGTTGGCTCGTTTAGTAAGTGATAGGACGCAGTCCGCGCGTTCCGCATGGCGGGGAGCTAGAATCAAAAACAAACGGGAATGTTTCCTGAGAAGCTCGGTCTGAACATCGAGCAAAAATTCCTCCTCACCGGGATGCGTACTGCCGGCCAAAAATATCCGGGCATCTTGCGGAATATTCAGTTTTTCGCGCAAAGCCGCCGGATTCACGGCAATCTCTTCCGTCACGTCGTCAAACTTAAGATTCCCCGTCAAAAATACACGTTCACTCTGAGCACCAAGTGCCTGAAATCTCTCCCGGTCCTGTTCCGTTTGCACCGCAAAAAACGAAATTAATTCGAGCAATGGCCGAAGCAGCGCGCGAATCGAAAAATATCTTCTAAACGACTTCGGCGAAAGGCGCCCGTTAATCAGCCCTATTTTTACACCGCGGTCGGCACAGGCCAAAATCAAATTGGGCCAAATCTCTGTCTCCATCAAAAGCAGTGTCCGTGGATTCAGTTTGTGGAGAACCCTACGGGTCGCCCAGCTGATGTCAAAGGGCGCATAAAAGAGAGGCACGCCCATTACCTTTTCCTGGGCAATGGAATAGCCTGTCGGTGTGGTTACGGACAAAACAAATTGAAACTGCGGGAATTTTTCCATGGCACGCTCGAGCAGCCGTTTCACGCCTAGCACTTCGCCAACGCTCACTGCGTGAACCCACACGACCGCGCGGCCGTCAAGTTTCGCGCAAACTTCATCAGAAAGAAATCCCCATCGTTCTCTCAAAAGGCAGAAAGGATCTTTGGCCTGACGTAATCGAAAAACAAAACGCGGAAAAGCTAGGAGGGCGAAGAAAAGGAATACGAGATCATACAGGAAACATATCATGACCACACGCCAGCCGGGGCAGATTATGGAAATGGATTAAGCGCGAGGATGCGCCTTTTCGTAAGCGTCTTTTAAACGCTTGGTCGTCACATGGGTGTAAATTTGTGTTGTAGACAAATTTTCGTGTCCCAAAAGGTCCTGCACGCTGCGCAGGTCGGCACCGCGATCAAGCAAGTGTGTTGCAAACGTGTGCCGGATGGTATGCGGCGAAATGTCCTTGGTAATTCCTGCACGCTTTGCATATTTAATGAGAATACGCCGCACGCTCCGGTCCGTGAGACGCGTGCCGTTCTTGTTCAAGAAAAGCGGCGAAGAGGGTTGCTTGTCATTTTCCGGACGATCGCCCATATAAGCCTCGACCGCACGAACGGCCGTATTTCCAACTGGAACCATGCGCTCCTTCTTGCCTTTTCCTTCAACCTTAAGCGTTCCCGCAACGAAGTCCAGATCGCCGATGTTTAAACCCATCAGCTCGCTAACGCGCATTCCTGTGCTGTAAAGCGTTTCGATAATGGCCCGGTCCCGCCGCCCTGCTTTTGTGGCGTCCGATGCGGCATTGATCAGTTTATTCATCTCATCCTGATTCAAAAACTCCGGAAGCTTCTTTTCACGCTTGGGCGTAGCAATATTGCTGGCCGGATTGACGGTCAACAACTGCTCGCGCGCCATGTACTTAAAAAACGAGCGCAGGCAAGCCAGCTTTCTCGAAATCGAACTCTGGGAAAAGTCCCGCTCCTTTAAATGCGCCAGGAAATTACGCACATGGATGTATTCGATCTTGTCCGGCGCCAATTCTCCAATAAACGCAGCGAAGTCACGGAGGTCCACCGCGTAGTTTTTTACCGTATGGTCGGAAGCATTTTTTTCTGCCTGCAGATATGCCAAAAACTGCTCAGTTTGCTTTTTCATACAAATCTCCTGTTTTTCCAAAAACCTTTAATAAATATAAATACGTGTTACTTTTTACTTTCTCCCCACTTTAACTTATCGTTCTAACTAAGCGGCTTGTGCGTCTTCCTCTTTCTCTTTAGCCGGCAGCTTATTCGTTGTATAGCGGCAATTCGGATAATTGGAACATCCGAAAAATGACCTGCGCTTTTTTGACTGCAGCCGGATCAAATCCCCATTGCAATTGGGTTCGGGACAGCGGAACCCCGTGGGAATCGATCGCGTGTACCGGCACTGAGGAAAACCGGTGCACGCGATGAACTTTCCGAATCGTCCCCATTTGATGACCATCGGTTTTCCGCATACATCGCACACGTAATCCGTTGGTTCATCTTCCCTGCGCATGTCCTTGATTTTCAAACGCGCCTGCTCTAAATCTTTTTCAAACGGCGCATAAAATTCACGCACCACATTGGCCCACGGAATCCGGCCTTCCGCGATCTTATCCAGCTCTTCCTCCATGTACGCCGTAAACTTGGTATCCATAACATCGGAAAAATGCTCAACCAAAATTTTGGTTACCTGTTCGCCAAGTTCGGACGGCCTCATCACTCCCCCGGAACGGAGGACATACCCACGGGCAACGATCGTCTGGATGGTCGGCGCATATGTGCTGGGCCGGCCGATACCATTCTCCTCAAGCAACTTCACCAGGCTGGCATCGTTAAAGCGCGGCGGCGGTTTGGTGAAATGCTGTTGAGGAATAATCTCATAGAGCTTGAGCGCTTCGCCCTCTTTTAACGGTGGAAACTCGCCCGATATTTCATCTTCTTCGCCATCGCTGGCCTCTTCCGCTGCCTTTGCTTTCTGCTTCAGCTTTTGTTTTAACTGCGCAAGGTCCTGAAACACCAGTAGGAAACCTGGGAATATATTCGTGCTCCCGGTAGCTTTAAAAAGGTAACGGCTCGAAGCAGAAATCTCAATAGTGACTACGTTGTCAATAGCCGGCTTCATCTGCGAAGAAACAAACTTGCTCCAAATCAGCTCGTACAGTTTCATCTCGTCCGCTTCCAAAAAGCCGGCAAGCCGCTCCGGCTCGCGAAATGCGGATGTCGGACGTATGGCTTCGTGCGCTTCCTGCGCTTGTTTCTTCGACTTGTACACATTGGCCTCGTCCGGCAAATAATCCTTGCCGAACTTGTCTCCGATGAACTTTCTCAACTCGCGGTGCGCTTGTTCGGAAACATTCACCGAATCCGTCCGCATATATGTAATAAGACCGACGGCGCCTTCTTCCCCAATATCAACACCTTCGTACAATTTCTGCGCAATGACCATGGTTTTCTGCGCAGAAAAACCAAGGCGCGTGAACGCTTCCTGTTGCAGCTTGCTTGTCGTATACGGAGCCTGCGGTTTTCTCTGGCGCGTCTTTGAACTTATGCTGACAACCTGAAACGGGGCCTTCTCCAGCTCTTTCTTAATGGCCTCTGCAGACGGTCCGTCCTTTATGTCTGCCTTCTGCCCGTTGATCTTATCGAGCTTCGCTCTGAAGTGCTTATCCGCAATTTCCTGCCGCATGCTGGATAAATCCGCGTGAATGGACCAGTATTCCTGCGGCTTAAAATTGCGAATCTCTTCTTCGCGCTCGACAATAAATTTCAAAGCAACCGATTGAACCCGTCCGGCGGAAAGCCCGCGCGCAACTTTTTTCCAAAGAAGCGGACTAAGATTGTATCCCACCACGCGATCCATCACGCGCCGGGCCTGCTGCGCATCAACCAACTTTTGATCAATGACGCGGGGATGTTTAAACGCCTGAAGTACGGCGTCTTTCGTAATCTCGTTAAAAACCACGCGATGAATTTTCGCCCCGCAATTCTCAAGAAGGGCGGCCAAATGCCAACTAATGGCTTCGCCCTCGCGATCCGGGTCCGGCGCCAAATACACGCCGGCTTTTCCCTGCGCAAGCTTTTTGAGGTGGGAAACCGTTTTTCGTGCCCGGGTCATGACAATATACTCGGGCTCAAAACCGTTTGCCATATCAAGCCCCATGCGGCTGCGTGGAAGATCACGCACATGACCCATGGAGGCTTCTACAACATACTCGCCCCCCAAATACTTATTGATCGTCTTCGCCTTCGCCGGCGATTCGACAATGACCAAATTTGGGGCCGAACTCATTTTCTCCGATTTTGAATCTGTTTTTACCCGGCGGCCCTTTTTACTCGGCAAATGATCCTCCTCCTACAATTCGCACCACTTCGACTTCATCGCCCGATTTCAACGCCGTGCTGCCAAACTGCGGAAACCGTACGATCGACCGGTTCAGCTCAACAACTACCGCCCGGGCGTGAAATCCAAGGACATTGAGCAATTCCTCTATGCTCAACCCTTCTTTTATTTCTTTTAACTCTCCATTAAGACGTACTTGCATTACGGTACTTAAATATTAATGAATGCTCGACCAAATTGTTTCGCTTGGCCAGCCTATAATTCACCACTTACGCGAATTTAAACGTTGCTATGTTAGTGTAAAAAAAAAGAATTGTAAAGTAACGCTTTATCGGACATTTTAAGTACATGTGCTTAAATAAGTTACGTAAAAAAATTCTTTCTGCTACAGGCCGGAAACAATGACCAATAACTCGACAAGATTGTCATCTTTTTCGATTCCGACGCCGCTTCTTCAGGAAACTATTATGTGTGGGCCCTTTGGAAGGCATCT
Source organism: Candidatus Omnitrophota bacterium (assembly GCA_016206925.1). Lineage (GTDB taxonomy): Bacteria > Omnitrophota > Omnitrophia > Omnitrophales > JACQQS01 > JACQQS01. Next base: position 49,110 of record JACQQS010000052.1, on the reverse strand, counting down.
TGAACAACTCTTCAAGCTGGAACACTTCCGAATCCGCGATGGCCTCTTTTTCGGCCTGCCTTATTAGACGCCTCAGCTCATGCAAATCCGTACCGATCTTCTCCAGCGCAAGCGACACGATCAGTCTTTGCATCAAATCCGCATGCACTTCGAGATCGTTGATCCTTTCGCTTGCTTCGGTAAACCATTCCCATAATTTGTCAATGTGCTGCTTTAAATAATTGACTTCACCTTCCGCAGAGCGGAGTGACGGACGATGAAGGTGCGCGCGTATCGAATTAATCCCCGCGGTTCTCTTCCCCCTCTTTCTCATTCTGTATCCCGCAAAAATTTCATCTAGCCAAAGGATACCCGGTTTAGCGCCCCTGAACAACCCGCGTCTTGGCCGCCAAATCCATAAACCGCTCGGACTTCACGAAAAGACCGACCAGTTCGACAATGTAGCCGACAACTAGAATGTACGGATAGATCCAGAAATTTCTCCAAAATACCTGCGGTAAACTCGGTTTTTCATTAGCCGGCGCCGTTTTAAACGTAAACAATTTAACAAAACCAAATAAGGAAATCTCCGCATCATGGCCAAGCGAAATTAATTTCAAACCTACCATCCAGCGGCCGGGAGAGAAATAAAGATCGCGGACAAAGACCCATCCGACATAGATGACCGTTAAAACAATATCCCTCACTAAATCAGATGCGGTCAGGAGAAGTACGCCAAAAACGCCTCCAAGAACCGCGGGTATTATGAGGAGATCGATAAAGTCCGCTGCGAACCTCATTCGCTTTGAGGCCGGCGGTGTTGTAGATCCTGATGCGTCCCAACTACTTCCTTTCATTGTATTTTCTTCCATGATCAAGTACCTCCCGGACTAAGGCTTCAGTGACAAAATTTGGTTTTTAAATTAGAGCAAATTATCTCACAGCCTATAAACTCGTAGGTAATGTCATAGCATACATCGGCGTATAAAGTAAAGGGCTTGAATTATTGAACTGAGGAAGGGAATTCGGCAATCTCGTAAGTACCGCCAAACAAACGTTTAATATTGCCCCCGACTTCAAGTTTAACGAGAGCTTCCCGTATTTCCGGCTCCGCACATCCGAGAATATCAGCCATATCTCCAGATTGAAGCGGACCGTCTTCCAAAACTTCCATGATGCTTTTCTCTGTGGTATTCAATTGCGCTTCAGCCGATGACGAACATTGCCGAGGCGCTTGGATCTCTTTCGGAAGCATGTCCTTTAGCATAGGCGCCAACTCCGCAAGAATATCTTCGGCGCTTTCAACTAGCTTGGCTCCGTCCTTGATCAGGGAATGGGCGCCTTCCGAAAGCAAAGAATCAACGGGGCCCGGCACCGCAAATACCTGTCTGCCCTGTTCCGCAGCATGGGATGCTGTAATCAGGGAACCGCTTTTTCGTGAAGCCTCCACCACAATAACGCCCAGGCTCAATCCGCTGATGATCCGGTTACGGAGGGGGAAATTGCCGGGCCACGCTTCCGTACCGTTTGGAAACTGCGAGATAACACAGCCCTGTTTGGCAATTTCCCCGGCAAGTTTTTCATGCTCCTTGGGATAAATTTTATCGAGTGAGGAACCCAATACAGCGATCGTGCGGCCGCCGGCCTTGAGTGCGCCCTTATGGCTTGCCGCATCAATTCCACGGGCCAATCCGGAAACAATGGTGATGCCCCGTTCCGCCAGATCATAGGCCAGCTGCTCGGCAACGCGAAGTCCGTAGAACGTTGCATTGCGCGATCCAACCATGGCCACCGCAAATCGGTCGCAGTCCAGCAAGGAGCCTCGAATGTGCAGCACCTTCGGCGGACTATGAACTTGCCTCAAGAACGGCGGGTAATGATCATGATTCAGTTTAAGATCCATATCTCTCCTTGGCTCATAAAGCAAAAATGCCCTCCAGCTCTTTCGAACCGGAGGGCAAATAAGAATCTTTACGCTTCTGCAGCAACCCGGGCGAATTGTACCACCGGCGAATTATGGCGTCAACGCCGGCGGACAACGCGAATTGACTCACATTAAATGTAACTCTAGCAAATCCTGAAAGATACAATCCTTAGGTTGCCCAATAGCGTGCCGAAACGTATACTATGCGGTCAAAACCAGAGCTAGAAGGTAAAAAATGGATATCGATAAGTACTGGGAAAAAGCCTTGAAAGAAACGGAGATTATCCGCACCCGCCTTAAGCCGCTTGCGACTTTTGAGGACACGGAGCTTCCTTACATTTTCTTGTCTAGATCGATCGTAAGTCCGGGCGACACGGCGGTCCGCAAAGGAAAAGTCGTGGTAGACAAACCGTCCATTGTCCTTCCGCATCAGATCCCCCAGCTTTTCGGATTCGACTTTGAAAAACTGGGCTTGAGCGACAACTCCGTTATTAATTTTTTCCTGTTGAGGGGAATCCGCTACCCATCCATGAAGTACAACAACGAATCGTACTCGGTGGATGTTTTGGAGAAAAATCTTGCGGATGCGAGAAAGTCCTTCACCGCCGACCTCGAGCGAAGGGAAGATATTCACACAGGACTTTTAACCGGCCCGGACGACGTGTGGCCTTTTTCGATTTTAATATTTATTGCCAGCCTGGCTCACCGCGCTGCCGATGCGGATGTAAAACAAATTTTCGAAAAATTCCGGAAAGACCTTCCTTAAATAGATGCCCCTATCAGATCATCTTAAAGCCAGCTTGAGCTGAACAGGCGTTATCTTATCCGTCACCACCAACGCACCAAGCCGCTTCGGAAGAACAAACCGCAGAACACCTTTTTTCTTCTTTTTATCATGTTCCATGGCTCTGATGACGACTTCAGGTTTAAGACCAAGTTCGGATAGTTTGGCCGGAAGGCGAACAAGCCGAATAAGATTTCCGACTCTTTCCACCGTACTTGCTTTCATCCAGCCTTTCAAATAGGAAAGTCTCGCGGCGGCCAGGAGCCCGACGGCAACGGCCTGGCCGTGGCTGATCTTCCGGTAACCGCCTTCTCGTTCGATAGCATGCGCAAATGTATGGCCGAGATTTAGCTGCATTCTGATTTCGGATTTCTCACGTTCGTCCTTGCTCACAATCCGCCCCTTGATCCGTGAGGATTCCAATACAACTTTCCCAAGAACCCTCGGATCTCCCTGAAGAAGTTTCCCTGCGGATTGCTCCAAATAGCGAAAAAGATTTTCCCCTTCGATCATGCCGTATTTAATGACCTCCGCAAATCCCGTGGCCAATTCAGACATGGGAAGCGTACGCAGGAGTGAAATATCGCTCAACACAAAATTAGGCTGATAGAAAGTGCCGATCAAATTTTTCCCTTCCTTCAGATTGATCGCTGTCTTCCCGCCGATCGCGCTGTCCACTTGAGCAAGAAGCGTTGTGGGAACTTGAATCCAGCGAATGCCGCGCATAAAAACGCTGGCCGCAAAACCGGCGATATCTCCGACCACGCCGCCTCCGAAAGCGACGAGTACAGATCCCCGGTCCGCGCCGAACCGAAGCAAATGATGAAATATATTGAAAAGCACCGGCTCGGATTTTGCGGTTTCGCTGTCTGGAATGAGGTGCATCTCGAACGGCAATTTTGATTCCGAGAGCGCCCGTTGAAGCGGACTCACATAAAATGACGCAATGTGGGGACTGGTGATGACTATGACATTGGTTACATCCCTGAGTTCTGCCGCGTGATGGCCGAGATCGGCAAGCACCCCCGAGCCTACAAGAATGGGATAACTTCTTCCCCCCAACGATACGCGGATTGACCTAGTTCTTACGGGCGCGTGTTTCAACGAGGCTCCTTATTTCTTCCGCAACGGCTTCCGGACTTTTCCCGTCCGTATCCACGATCATATCTGCTTCCTCGTAATGAGCCGCGCGTTCTTTCAGCAATGTTTTTATCCGTTCGAAAGGAGCAGCTACGTTTAGTAACGGGCGCTCTTTGCCGCCGCGTACGCGGTTCCAAAGCGTTTCCGGCTTCGATCGGAGATAAATCATGCGGCCGGTAGACTTGATCAATTCCAAATTCTCCCGGTCCCGGACCGCGCCGCCGCCGAGAGATACCACCGCGCCCTGACAACGCGAAACATCCTTTAATACGCCGCTCTCCAGTTTACGGAATGCCGGTTCGCCCATCTCTTCGAATATTTTCTGGATGGTTTTTTTGGTTCCTTCCTCAATAAGCTGATCTGTTTCTATGAACCGGCGGCCCAGCAGTTCCGCCAAATGCCGGCCCGTCACACTTTTGCCCGCGCCCATCATTCCAACCAGATAAATATTATTCATCGCGCTAAAATGGCGAGCCGTAGTTTACGACTCTTGAAGTTGCTTCAGGTAGCTTTGGTAGTTGCGTTGGATTTCGCGGAGAGAGTCGCCGCCGAATTTTTCAAGAAAAACTTTCGAGATTTCAATCATGATCACGTTTTCACAGATCACACTGAGCGCCGGAACGGTACAGATATCCGACCGCTCGTATGCGGCCTCTTCCACTTTCTTGGTTTTGATGTCCACCGACTTGAGCGGTGTCCTCAATGTGGAAATGGGTTTCATAATAACCTGAGTCACAATTTCTTCTCCCGTCGTCATGCCGCCTTCGATCCCGCCCAAGTGATTGGTGAGACGGTAATACCCGCGATCTTTGCTGTAACCAATCTCATCGTGCGTTTTGGAGCCGGGCAATTTTGCGAAATCGGCGCCGATTCCAAACGTCACGCCCTTCACGGCTTGAATGCTAAGCATCGCGGCGGCAATCAACGCATCCAATTTTCTCCCGTAATGAACGTATGAACCCAGGCCGGGCGGACAGCCTTTCACACGGACCTCAAGAAGTCCTCCGAGCGTGTCTCCGTTTTTCCGGGCTTCGTCGATTTTCGCTTTCATTTTTTCCGATGCGGAAGCAGAAACGCAGTACACCTCCGACTGGGGTGCGTTTTTAACAATTTCATCAAAAGATATCCCCCGAACATCCGCCGAAATTCCGCCGATTTCGAGAACATGACTTGCAGCCGCAATATTAAATTCACGAAGCAAAAGCTTGGCAGTCGCACCGGCCGCAACGCGCATCGTAGTCTCACGAGCGCTTGCGCGTTCGAGAACAGCGCGAATGCCCTCGCCATATTTCAAATGGCCAACCAAATCCGCATGACCCGGCCGCGGACGGGAAATTTCGGGCATCTGTTCGATCTTAAAGTCCTTATTCTCAAGAAGAAGCCCGATGGGCGCGCCCGTCGTCCGGCCCTTTAAAACACCCGCGGTGATTTGGACTTCATCCTTTTCAATTTTCATGCGCCCGCCCCGGCCGTACCCGCCCTGCCGGCGCGCCAGCTCATGATTAATAAAGGGAAGATCCATTTCAATTCCGCTCGGTACGCCTTCCACGATGGCCGAGAGAAACCGTCCGTGTGATTCACCACTAGTGATGTAGTTAAACATCTACGAACCTCCGAGAACCAGAGAAAGGAAGACGGACGAAGGACGATGGACGAGAGACGAAGGGCGAGAGAGGAAATAATGGGAAAGAATAGAAAAAGCAAAAAGGTGTACAAAAGAAAGATTTAATTTTTGCTCACCACTCTTCATTTTGCAATTATGCGATACCATTTTCATTATCCTAGGCTTTTGTTTTCGGAGTTTTTCTTGCTCTTTTCATCGTCTCTCTTCCTTCGTCTATCGTCTCTCAACTGTCTTCCGTCAAAGAAATGGAAAGAACCTCTGTAGCAACCAATCGCCCCAAAGCAGCAATACAACTGCGCCCATTGCCAAATACGGTCCGAAAGCAATGGTTTCTTCCTTTCGCGTCAACTTCAAAAAAATCCCGATAGCCGAGCCAAGCAGCGATGCGAAAAACATCGTCGGAAAAACGAAACGGTAACCCAGGAATGCGCCGATCATCGCAAGCAATTTTATATCGCCGCCGCCCATGCTTTCCCGCTTAAACATGGCATCGCCCACAACCGCGATAATATACAAAAGCCCGCCGCCTAAAAGTACGCCGAGCGTGGCATCGGCCAGAGCCAATTTATGTCCTGTTTCATTCTGCAAGCCCGGAAAAATAAAACTCATCAACATTGCGAACAAAATTCCGTAAAAGCTCACCTCGTCCGGGATGATGCGCGTTTGAAAATCCGTGATCGTCGCGATCAGGAGAAGCGCCATGAAAACGGAATTAAACGCAAACCTTGCGGTAAAACCGTGTGTCGTGAAAAACCAGACAAAAATCAGCGCATACAATAATTCTACAAGCGGATAATGCGGCGAGATCCTCCACGCACAGCGCCGGCACCGCCCGCGCAGTAAAATGAAACTTACCACCGGAATATTGTCGTACCACGCAATCATTTCCTTACAGCTCGGACAAAACGATCTTGGCCTAACGATAGAAAGCTCTTCCTGCGGCCAGCGGAATATGCACACGTTTAGAAAACTGCCGATGCAGGCGCCCAATGCAAAAATCAACGTGATCCAAAAAAATTGAGGTAAACCCAGAATGTCTGCCATATTTGTAGGCGGGGCATCTTGCCCCGCAGATCTTAACCGGAGCGAGACGCTCTGGCTACATTGTTTAATGCTTTCCTCATGACATGAATAGGCGCTTGTTTTCCCGTCCAAATCTCAAAAGCCTTTGCGCCTTGATAGAGAAGCATCGGAAGTCCGTTCATCGTCCGATAGCCTCTCTTCGATGCCTCGCGTAATAATTTCGTCCGGGACGGATTATAAATTAAGTCAAAGATTAATAACTTCCTCTTTGGCAATAGTCCAAGCTTAATAGGCAAAGGGTCGCTTTTCTTAAGTCCAAGCGAAGTTGAATTCACAACCAAATCCACGCCGGATATGTTCAAATGGCAGCCCTTCGTCGCCGACTGCGAAAGAAGCAGTCTTGCGCCGCGCTTCCGCGCAAAACGCGAAAAATCGCTGATCAGCCGGCGCGCTTTTGAGACGGTTCTATTGGCGATGATGATTTGCCGGACGCCTTCTTTTATTAATGCTTGCACGCAAGCGCGTGCTGCGCCGCCCGCGCCCAGAACCAAAACGGATTTGCCGTGCACGTTGAACCGTGCTTCGCGGCGCAATGCTTCCCGGAAACCATACGTATCCGTGTTGTAGCCGATCAGCCGGGCCCCCCTGCCGATCGTCTGATTTATTTGATTCGTTCTCTTGACGAGCACCGTGTTGACCGCGCCGATCTGTCCGGCTTCACGATCAACCGAGTCGAGCACTTTTACAATCAGTTCCTTGTGCGGTACAGTAAGATTGAATCCGTCCAGCGGCGCGTTTCTTAAATTGCGCCGGATGCGCTTAAACCGCTCGGGCCTGATAGGAATATCAATGTAGTAACTGTCCAAACCCAGCGCCTTAAACGCCTTGTTGTGCATGACGGGAGAAAAGGTATGCTTGAGAGGATACCCGAAAATGGCGTAAAGCTTGTAATCAGCGGCCCAATGACGCTTTCGTACGGTTCCCAAGATATTTTTCTCTGGAGTTTCGGCGACCAGCCTGCTCACACCTGGCTCAGCTGCTGCCTGCGGGGCTTGGCCGTCATCGCCAGAATGCGATTCATGGCGTAAAGGTAGGCCTTTATGCTGGCCTCAATGATATCGGTGCTCGAACCGCGGCCGGTCACTTCGAGACCCTTCGCGCGGACCGTGACCGTTGCCTCACCCATCGCATCCTTGCCCGCCGTGATGGCCTGGATGGAAAATTTTCTTATGCGGCCTTCGCATTTGGTAATTTTTTCTACAGCCCGGCAGCTGGCATCGACCGGACCGTCGCCGGTGGCGGAAGCGGAAAAATTCTTTCCGCTCTTTCTGAGCGTGACCGTCGCTTTTGCCGTCCCGCCGGCATGAACCGCGGCCTCAAAAGAGACCAGATGCCACATTTGAGCGGCGCGGGCCAGTTCGTCGGCAACGATAGCATGCAGATCTTCGTCATAAACATCCTTCTTCTGATCGGCAATCTGCTTAAAATGCGCAAAAGCATGATCCACCTGCGCATCGCTCAATTGATACCCGAGCTTCGTGAGGCGCTCACGAAATGCATGCCGGCCTGAATGCTTGCCCAAAACGATATTGCTGCCCTTAAGGCCGATTCTGGCCGGATCGATGATTTCATACGTGATGCGCTTTTTCAATACGCCGTCCTGATGGATGCCGGATTCATGCGCAAACGCGTTTTTCCCGACAATCGCCTTGTTTGCCTGCACCAGCATTCCGGTCAGACGTGAAACAGCCTGGGAGGATTTCGTGATTTCGGCCAGGTTGATGTCGGTGTAACAATCCATAAAGTCAGCCCGCGTATCAATGATCATCACAATTTCTTCCATGGAAGCGTTTCCCGCGCGCTCGCCGATGCCGTTCACCGTGCACTCCACCTGATTGGCCCCGTTCTTAACCGCAGCGACGGAATTAGCCACGGCCAGGCCGAGATCATTGTGGCAATGCACGCTTAAATTTACTTTCGGATTTTCCGGATTAAACTCGGGGATGGATTCGACCAGCTGGCGGATCAATTCGCCGAACTCGCTCGGGATCGCATAGCCAACGGTGTCCGGAATGTTAATGGTGGTTGCTCCGGCATCGATGGCCGCCCGCACAACCTGAATCAGAAAATCATACTCCGTGCGCGCTGCGTCTTCGGGCGAAAATTCCACGTCGAAAAAATATTTCTTCGCGTAGGCCACATGTTCAGAGGCGATCTGGACAAGTTCTTCCTTGGGCTTGCGGAGTTTAAATTCACGGTGAATCTTGGAAGTGGCCAGAAAAACATGGCATCGCGGGCGCTTCGTGTATTTCAATGCCTCACGGACAAAATCGATGTCTTTCCGTATGCAGCGGGCCAACGCACATATGACGGGCTTTTTAACTCTACGCGAAAGTTTCTTAATGGCCTCTACTTCGCCCGGAGATGCTGCGGGAAAACCTGCTTCAATGATATCTACGTTTAACCGCTCGAGCTGTTCGGCAACTTCCAGCTTCTCGACCGGCGTCAGACTACACCCCGGCGACTGCTCCCCGTCTCGAAGCGTCGTATCAAATATGTAAATCTTTCTACCCTTAACCTTCATCGCTTCATTCCCGCTCCGACCACATTCTTGGAAGCTTCGATGACCCATCCCATCATTTTGCGGAGCTCGGCACCCACCTTTTCAATCGGGTGTTTGTCGCATTCCTCGCGGCACTTATTGTAATTTCTCCGGCCCGTCTTATTTTCTTCCATCCATTCCTTGGCAAATTTTCCGGAACGGATTTCTTCCAGAATCTTTTTCATTTCCTGCCTGGTTTCCTTATTAATGATGCGCTTGCCGCGCGTGTAATCGCCGTATTCCGCCGTATCCGAAACGCGCCGGTGCATGCCGCTTATGCCGGACTCAAAAACGCCGTCCGTAATCAGTTTCACCTCATGCAGGCATTCGAAATAAGCCATTTCCGGAGCATATCCCGCTTCAACCAGCGTCTCAAACCCCGCGCGGATGAGTTCGCTCAATCCGCCGCAAAGCACGACCTGTTCGCCGAAAAGATCGGTTTCGGTCTCTTCGCGAAAATTCGTTTCAATAACTCCAGCGCGCGTTCCGCCGATGGCCTTGGCGTGTGCCAATGCCAGTTTCAGCGCGTTTCCCGTCGCGTTTTGATGAATAGCGACCAGGCAGGGGACCCCCTTGCCTTCCACATATTGATTCCGCACCAAACTCCCCGGGCCTTTGGGCGCCACCATGTAAACATCGATGTCTTTCGGCGGTTTAATGTAGCCAAAATGAATATTGAACCCGTGAGAAAAGAGAAGCGCCTTGCCCGGCCTGAGATGCGGCTTCACGCTCTTCTCATAAATTTCCGCTTGAAGATGGTCCTGGGCCAAAATCTGAATGATATCGGCCTGCTTTGCGGCTTCTTCCGCCAGCACGGGCTTCCATCCGTCTTCGACGGCGATATCGTAATTTTTCCCGCCGGGCCGCTGCGAAATGATGACGTCGACGCCGCTGTCCCGTAAATTCAAGCCCTGACCGCGCCCCTGAATTCCGTAACCGATGATGGCCGTTCGTTTGCCTTTTAAAACGTTTACGTCCGCATCTTTGTCGTAGTAGATTTTAATCATGTAACCCCCTTAGTAGGCGGGGCACTGCGCCGACCGCGCGGCGCCCCGGCTACACTATTTCTTCTTTGGCTATCTTTTTTGACTGTCCCTTCTTGCCGGTGCTGCTTAAATCGGTCCTGCGCGCCACGGAAATAAGGCCGGTACGCGCGATTTCCCGAATGCCGTAGGGCTGAAGCAGCTCCAGCATGGCGTCTACCTTGCTTGTCGTTCCTGTCGACTCAAGCGTCATCCAGTTCGGACTGACATCCACGATTTTGGCGCGGAACGTATTCGTGATCTGCATAATGTCGCTTCGCGTGCTGGTCGTCGTATTCACCTTGACCAGAATGAGTTCGCGGTCAATGGTTTCTTCCGTAGTCATATCCGCCACTTTGATGACGTCAACGACTTTATTGAGTTGTTTTATGATTTGCTCGAGCACCTTTTCATCGCCGCGCGTGACAATAGTCATGCGCGAAACGCTCGGATCCGTCGTTGTTCCGACGGCCAGGCTGTCGATGTTAAAACCGCGCGCTGAGAAAAGCCCCGAAATCCGGGCCAGCACGCCCGAATGATTTTCCACCAAACATGCAATCGTGTGTTTCATGTGTGCTCCTTGGTCTGAGCTGTTAGCTGAAAGCTGACAGCTGATAGCTGATAGCTCTCTTACGCCATGTCAATGATACTGTCGAGCGCGTGGCCGGCCGGAACCATGGGATAGACATTATCCTGCGGAATCACCGCAAAATGCATGACGACGGGCCCATGGTGCTTGAGCGCCGCGTCAATCGTCGGCCGCACTCCGGAAACTTTGTCGCAATAAATACCTTTAACGCCACAAGCCTCGGCCATTTTCACGAAATCAGGATTGGAGGAACCCAGCTCCGAGCCCGAGTAGCGGTTCTGATAGAAAAGTTCCTGCCACTGGCGGACCATACCGAGATACTTGTTGTCCAGAATGGCCACCTTCACCGGAATTTTGTAATGCGCCGCCGTCGGCAGTTCAAACATGGTCATTTGAAACGAACCGTCGCCGTCGATACAGATGACCGTGTCGTTCGGCCGGGCAAACTGTGCGCCGATGGCAGCAGGAAATCCGTAACCCATAGTCCCAAGCCCGCCGGAGGTGATCATGGAACGCGGCTTGCGGAATTTGTACCATTGAGCTGCCCACATCTGGTGCTGGCCGACACCGGTTGTTACATATGCATTGTGATCCGTCGCCTCGCCCAGCTGATCAATGACATACTGCGACGTAAGGCCGCCGTTCGGATCCTGCTTATATTTAAATGGGTGCTTCCGCTTCCATTCGTTAATCTGCGCATGCCACTCCGCAATATCCAGCTTCTTTACGTGCTTATTCAACTCACGCAAAACGCATTTCACATCACCCACAATCGGCACATCGACTTTAACGTTCTTCGAAATGGATGAGGGGTCGATATCAATATGAATAATCTTGGCTTTGGGCGCAAACATGTCCAATTTTCCGGTAACGCGATCGTCAAATCTTGAACCCACCGCGATCAGCAGATCCGAATTCTGCACCGAGTAATTGGCGTACATGGATCCGTGCATGCCCAGCATACGCAGTGAAAGATCGGAACATTCGTCAAAGACACCGAGCGCCATCACCGTCGTTGTCACCGGAATCGTCGTCTTCTCGGCAAGCTCTTTTAATTCCGCATGCGCGCCGGATATGACCGCCCCGCCGCCCACGTAAAGCACCGGCCTTTTGGACGCATGGATAAGATCCGCGGCTTTCTTTATTTGAAGGGGGTGACCCTCCACCACCGGATGATAACCGCGAATCTCGACGCTTTTCGGATATTCAAACTCACATTCCGCGCGCGAAACATCGACGGGCAGATCGATCAAAACGGGGCCCGGACGTCCTGTGGTAGCGATATGAAACGCTTCCTTAATCGTACGGGCAAGGTCTTTAACATCTCTCACCAAAAAATTATGCTTGGTGACCGGCCGTGTGATGCCGGTAACATCTGCTTCCTGAAATGCATCGTTTCCGATGAGGTGCGTCGCCACTTGTCCGGTAATGCAAATCATAGGAATGGAATCCATGTAGGCCGTCGCGAGACCGGTCACGGTATTGGTCGCGCCGGGACCGGAAGTTACCATAACGACAGCCGGCTTCCCTGTTGCGCGCGCAAACCCGTCAGCCATGTGCGTAGCGCCCTGTTCGTGCCGGACCAAGATTAGCTTGATTCCCGAATCATACAGGGCATCAAATGTAGGCAGAATTGCCCCGCCCGGAAGGCCGAAGACCATTTCGACGCCTTCCTTTTTCAGGCTTTCGATGACAATATCCTTACCTTTTAGCTTCATAAATTGCGATAACCCATTTTATTTAGGGCACTTAGCAAAAGTGCGCAAAGATAACTGAGCATTCTAACACAAGACTTTTCTAAGTCAAGCTTCGTGCCTTCGAAAACGTAAGTGATTGAAGCGCATTGATTAAGCTAAATAGTCGCCCCAGGGCGACTATTGCATATTCGGCCATAGAATTGTAAATTCGTTTGTTCATCTGATACAATGCGCTCCTTCAAATTAAAGGAATCATTCATGCCAGAAAAGAAGAAACGGCCAAGTCAGACGATTCTCGAAGGTCCGGACCGCGCACCGGCGCGTGCAATGTTTAAAGCGATGGGATTCAGCAACGACGACCTGCGCAAACCCATCATCGGCATTGCCAATACCTGGATCGAGACTACACCGTGCAATTTCCATCTCCGCCGCCTCAGCCAGAGAGTCAAGGAAGGCGTCCGCGCGGCGGGCGGCACGCCAATGGAATTTAACACCATCGCCATTTCTGACGGGATCACCATGGGCACGGAAGGCATGAAAACTTCCCTCATTAGCCGCGAAGTTGTCGCTGACTCGATCGAGCTCATGGCGCGCGGGCATATGTTCGACGGCATGGTGGCAATCTCTGGCTGCGACAAAACGATTCCCGGCACCGTCATGGCGCTGATTCGTATCGATGTGCCGTCGCTTATGCTTTACGGCGGTTCGATCGATCCCGGAAAATTCAACGGGAAAGATGTCACGATCCAGGATGTGTTTGAAGCGGTCGGAAAATTTGCGAAGGGGAAAATTTCTGAGCAGGAACTTCACGCGCTTGAAGACGTGGCCTGCCCCAATGCCGGCTCCTGCGGCGGGCAATTCACAGCCAACACGATGTCCACCGTTTTCGAAGTCATGGGCATTTCACCCATGGACGGAAACGCCGTTCCCGCCATGGATCCCAGAAAAGACGAAGAAGCATACCGCGCCGGAAGGCTTGTGATGGACTTGATCCAAGCGGATTTGAGGCCAAGTGAGATTATTACTCGAAAATCTATTGAAAATGCCATACGGTCAGTGGCCATGACCGGCGGCTCCACAAATTCCGTTCTCCATCTGCTTGCCATTGCGCACGAGGCGGGAATAAAACTTTCGATAGAAGACTTTGACCGCTTAAGCCGAAAGACGCCGCTTCTCGCTGATTTAAAGCCGGCCGGCCGGTTTACTGCGCCCGATCTCTACAGGGCAGGAGGAATTCGTCTGGTCGCAAAGAGACTGCTCGATGCTGGGCTTCTCAATAAAGAATGTATTACCGTCACTGGCAGAAATATCGGGGAAGAAGCAAAAGAGGCCAGCGAAACGCCGGGCCAGGAGGTTTTGATGCCGCTTACAAGACCGCTCTCACCCACCGGCGGGCTCGTTATCTTAAAAGGAAATCTTGCTCCGGAAGGCGGAGTGTTAAAAGTGGCCGGGCTTGATTACAAAACGTTTGAAGGAAAAGCAAAAGTTTTTGACCGTGAGGAAGATGCGTTCAAGGCTGTCAAAGCCGGAAAAATAAAGCCAGGCGACGTCGTTGCGATCCGCTACGAAGGGCCGCAGGGCGGGCCTGGAATGCGCGAAATGCTGGGCGTGACAGCCGCGATCGTCGGCGAAGGGCTCGGAGAAAGTGTGGCGCTTCTTACCGACGGAAGGTTCTCAGGCGCAACACACGGCCTCATGGCCGGCCATGTTGCCCCCGAAGCAGCAAAGGGCGGGCCGATTGCTGCTCTCAGAAACGGCGATACGATTGTTTTCGATATTCCAAATCGCAGACTCGACGTGAAACTCACCGCCAAGGAAATTAAATCCCGCCTTAAATCCTGGAAGCCCCCCAAGCCGCGCTACACAAGCGGCGTCATGGCTAAATACGACCGCCTTGTCAGCTCCGCCACCCAAGGCGCCGTCACATCCTAACAGAAATAACCCGGGCCGATACAACGGGAAGAGTTTCGCCACTCAACAGCGATAAGTCTTTTCTAAACCTTATCTTACGGCGATATCAGCCAAGAGAGTTTGAATCTTAAATGCCGGGATGTTATACTTTTGCATCTGAAAAACCAGAAGTTTTAGCGCGCGAGCGTTTTTTTTTGCCCACGTTCTGAAGGACTTTTAAAAAACTTTGGTTAAATAAACTGGATAAATAAACTGGAGGTGTAAAACTATGAATTTGCTCCGAAACAAACATTTTATCTTGATATTGCTACTCGCAGTAAGCGTTCATCTGCTTGGCGGAGAAGCATTGGCCCTGATAGCTCGGCGATCGGTTGGGTTACCCAAGGACCCGCAGCCGGGGTGCAAGAGAAATATCTCTCAGATCGGGCATGTCAAGTATGCATGTAAGCCTGTGACCGTCAAGTAATGTCGAAATTCACTTCTGAACGTTTAATGTGATTTCTTGCTCAGGGGTTTCCCGCGAAGGAAATGCAAAGGCGGTCACGCGGAATTGATGCGGGCCGTTTGAAAGCGCCGTGGTATCTACCGTGAAAGTAAACGGTGACCAAAGATCCCGCGCCGTATATTTTCCGTCGACAAATAATCTTCCCAAAACGACAAATTTCCCGGGCTCTGCCTCAGCCTGGATCTGAATTCGCCCGGACACGGCTGCGTTGTGCGCCGGGGCAACGATCTGAAGCATCGGCTGAAAATTATCAAACTCCACCTGAACCTGGTCAGCCAGAAATTCCGCGGAAAAGCGATCATACGCGCGCACGGTAATCGCGTGCATTCCATCCGCAAAGCGCCTTGTGTCAATCGTAAAAGGCCCCTTGTAATGAATACGGCCGGCCATTCTTCTTCCGTCGACATACACCTGGTAAAGCGCGGTCTGTTGAGGATCGTTAGTTTCAACGGCTACCAAAATTTCGCCGCTGAGAATGGCGCCTGCCTGGGGCTGAATGATTTTGATGGAGCGCGCGATGATCGAACTGTTCTGAAAATCAAATATTAATTCCGCTTCAAGGTACCTCATCAAAACAGTATGATAAAACCTGGCTTTAAACGTGCGCGGACCGTTTGCAAAGAACGCCGTTTGCAAATCGTAAGCCGCTTCCGCTCCGTACGTCCAGGCAATCCGCCGGCCGTCCACGTATAAGATTCCCAAACGGGTATGGACCGGATCGCTTGAGGCTGCTTCAATATGCACCACACCGGTAAGAACAGCACCCGGCTCCGGCGTCCGGAAGAATACATGGGGTTCCGTATCAGGCGGTGTCTCTACTTTTATTGAAACAAATACCGGTTCCGGATTATCCCGGTATGCATCGCGCACGGTAAAGCCGACAACATGGTTTCCAACATCGGAAATTTCCGGCGTCCAGTTAAATGCGGCCATTCCTGTCCCGTCATTCACGAGCGAAGCTCCGTCCGGCAAATTGCTTGAGAGAATTTCCAATCCGCCGTCGCCATCAGCGTCGGTCGCCGTTAAATTGAATGACAAATGGTTCCCGGCTTCCACTGTTTGATCGGCAACGGGATTGATCACAGGCGCATGGCCGAAAGCAATCGCGCAAGCCGCCTGAATTTGCGTATTTCTCATAAACGTGTTCAGAATCAATCCAGAGCGGTAATTTTCTATCGAAAGTACGATGGGGCCTTGATCCAGTCCGAGATAAAAATCAGAAAATTCTGCGCGGTCATTGTAAGAATCCACCGGCCCATAGGGGCCGAACAAATCATCATAGAAATGGTCGTAGGCAAAGCGCATAGCTTGAAATGCCTCGTTTTCGCCGAGCAACTCGGACGAACTTTCTTTAAAAAACGTAAGCGCGCTAAAAGGAATATGAACGGCTACGGTCCCGTCGTGCGTCGGACCGTTTTCCGCCGGAGAACCGCCGTAAAGTCCCTCATATTTTCCGTCCGGCCGCTCCACCGCAGAAATCCCCCAGCTATTCTCATGGAACGAAAATGGAAAATGCTCCGACCGGTCGATGGCAAACTGCCGGTTTGCCCGAAAGGCATTGACAGAGTTAATCCACCAGTCCACGGAATCGGGAAATTCCAAATCGGCCGTAATCAGGCCGGGCCTGTCCGGCCCGAGCAAATCAAAATCAAAATATAAATGCGCGTAGAGATACGTAAACGCAGAGCCGAAAAATGAGTTTACGACCGGGAAATTCCCGTTGTTCCGCGAACGGTAAATACGCTCGACACGGGGATAGCTGTAAAGCGCCTGCTGGAACGCTACATTCAACGGGTCGCTTGCAAGCGCCAGAATATTCACGAGCAAAAGCTCATCCGTCGGCCGTCCGACGGTTCCGTCGCTTAAGAATCCGATTCCGCCCGGATCCGGAATGCTGAATCCGCGTTTGACCAGAGGCAGCCACGAGAGGCGAAATGCTTTCTCCGGTTCATAAAACATGTAGTTCCAATTCACGTTTGAAAGCAGCCGCTCGGCCTTCTCGCGGATTTCCCCGCCGAAATATTCTCCAGCCTGAATGGCCGCGGTGAGCAAGATCGCCGTGTCGATGACGGAAACCTCGGAATCGCGTGCCCTTGTTCCGTCTTCGTTTAAGAAGTGGTAAAAGAATCCCGCAATGCCGTACAAACGATCGGGATCGCCTTCCCCCGTATTCACGTCGGGCTGTGCGGCCTGAATGGCAAGAAATTGATCAAGCAAAGTTTTTACTCTCGACGCGGATTCGGCCGGTGTAATCGTGATGCCGTTCCGGTCCACAATGTCCCAAAGACTTCCCGGCGTGGGATCGTATCTTCTGCTCATCACGGTAAACGTGCTCAATGCGAATGCGGTTGCAGCAATGGAAGAAGCGCTGTCCGGAGCAGAACGATCGCGGACATGAAAACTGCTGCCGACCAATTGATCCACAAAATAACGCGCGGACTGCGACTCAATGTAATCCAGAAGCTCTTCATCGCTTCGCGCCGGGCCCGCGCTGGGCAAATAGGGCGGACTATTAGGAATATAAGGGTCCGTTGAAAGAGTAAGCTTATCCACCAAAAGAGCGCCGTCACCGCCGTCGGAATACACAAGCACCACTCCATCGATCACAGGAGACTCCGAATAAATGGGGAAAATGGTCTCCGCATACTCCGTTCCTTCCGAACCCTGTCCGACCCCGTAGCTCAGCACCGTGCCAACAACCTCGGACAGTCGACCGTCCTCACCCTTTTTCTTGAGCTCAAGAACGACTCTCAAGGGAGCGCTGTCAAATCCGGTTTTTCGCATGCGAATTTTCACCGTCCGAATTCCTTCACCAGCAAGGTCGACGGGGCTTTCCGAAGGAAAAACAAAAAAGGCGAAAAAATCACCGCTGTCGGTTAGGTCGTGATAAAGCTTAAGCGCAGTGCCGCGAAGCGAACCGGGATCTTCGGCCACGGTCATTATCTGAGCGTTTGAAGGGCCTGAGGCAATAACAGATGCGCGTGCGATGAGATCGATATCCAGACTTGCCGGGTCGGATTCAAGAATGCTGGGGGGAGGATCTTCCCGGCGAGTGAACTTTAGATCATCTATGAGAATTTTACTTGTTACGACTGGTGCATTGGGTGCGGTAAACTCTCTGTTAAAAGCAATAGCAACTTCCTTAACGGACGACAAATCGATCGGGCCGCCGTCCGGCCTCATTGCCGAAAAAGGAATGTCTACCTGGCGAAGCTCGCCCTGAACCGTTCCGGCTTCAAATCCCGGCGCATTGGCAAGCGCCGTCATAAGCCGTTTGCCGGAGCTATCTTTAATCTCAATTTGAAAGTTGTGCCCGCCGCCCGGCGCCCCGTCTATCAAATCACCGCGAACTTTGAATGACAGTTGATTGACACCGGCAGTTGTTAAATCAATAGACGCCCCAGGCCCCATCTGACTGAAAAAACCGCAAAAAGATTCAGGACGTGCGTCGCGTGAAAACTCAAGCGCCATCCCGCCCTCGCTAAGCTGGTCAGCACAAAACGCAAATCGTTCGTGGGTAACCTGGTCTTCGTTGATAAACGATCCTGTAAAACCGTCCAACGAATTCGGTGATCTTGTACCGTCGTCGAAATCATCAATCAGAATATCAGCCGCGTGGGACTGCGGCGTAGAGAAGGTGCCCAGGGTAAGCAGAAGGAAAACGACTGCTTTGAGTAGCCTCGGACTTTTTTGAGTGCGCGTTTTTTTATCCATTGTAATAGTGCTGAATTAAGCGGATATAAAATGAACCCATCCGGACATGCCGGAAAGGCTAAGGTCTTATAAATTTTGCTTGCTGATAGTGTACACAGGAACTTAAAGGGAATCAAATAAGCGTAGAAAAATTTTTAAGTCATTTTATTTAAACGACTTATAGATCTAAAACGACGGAATTTGTCATTGCCTCCGTCTAAATAAATTCCGCATAGTCCCGGTGAAGTAGTCTGATTCAGCAAAGAAGAGATAATAAAGAAGAGCGCTGAACACGGCTGAGCAAAGCAGCGTGACCATAATCACCGCAAATGGCTCGCGGATTCCAAAAAGCCAGCAGATTCCTGCGATCGGGAAAGGGGGGACAATGAAAATGAGGGGCTTCCAATTTTTTCCGATGGGGCTTTTCTGATCACCCGGAAACGGTCCGCGAATCAAACCATCATCTGAATTTTTGCTCATGATCTTTGTTCCTCATTTCAATTCAAACTTTTCAAGCGTTTGTTTCTTGGGGCCTTCGGAGATAAGCTCTTCATAGCAGCGAACGACTTCGCCGGCCGCAAGCGCATCGCCCACGAGCCCGCGCGGCGTATGGGGCGCATTCCCGTCATAAACGGATGAGATTGAATTCAGCCCGAAATGGCTCAGTTGGTTAAAGAAAGGTTCAAAGAGTCTTAAAAGTTTCTCCCGCACCGGCTGGGTATTTCCGTATGTCCTAAGATAAGCACGGACATAAGGACCGATGAGCCAGGCCCAAACGGTCCCCTGGTGTTCGGCCTGCGCTCGTTTAATCCGATCGCCATAGTACCGGCCCCGATAAAACCTGCTGCGTTTCGAAAGCGTTCTTAATCCGAACGGCGTAAAGAGTTCCTGCGTCACCGTCTGAAGAACAACCGGCCAGCTCTTTTTCTGAAGCACCGGAAAGCTCAAACTTAAAGCGATGATCTGGTTCGGGCGGATAGAAGGATCCTTCCTTTCCTTTTGAATACAATCGTATACGATCCCTTTCTTGTCATTCCAAAAGGCCGAATTGAATGAAGAATAAACTTTAAGCGCGAGGCGGTCCATGGCTTTGGCCGTTTGTGTGTCCCGGAATTTAATCGCAAAATACTCAACGACCCGAAGTGTGCTGTACCAAAGCGCGTTCACTTCAACCGCTTTTCCCCACCGCGGCGTCACGGGCACCGTACCCGCATACGCATTCATCCAGGTAATCGCCTTTCTCGATTCCTCCTGTTCAAGCAATCCGTCGCCGGAGGCACGTACGCCAAAATGCGTCCCCCGCTCGTAATGTTTTACGCAGCGGCGCAGTACGGGGAACAGCTTTTTCTCAACAGTTTCGAAATCCTCACTCTCCTGGCAATAAAGATATACGGCTTCGACAAACCAAAGCGCGGCATCTATTTGCTCATAAAGAGATTCCCCGTCCGAGGCGCGTCCCTCCAAAGCGCGGAACGAACTGGGCAGAAAACCCTTATCCATGAGAGAAGCGTAGAAAAGCAGAAGATTTTTTGCCTCGTCATATCTTCGCGGGACCAGAAGCAATCCCGGCAATGCGATCATGGATGACCACGCACCGTCTCCGCCGTCGAAATAGCCTCTTAGGAAGCTTGCCCCGTCATGCCCGCGTTTCACCAAAAAATGTTCGGATTGCGAAACCATATGCTGCAATTCATCAACGTCGGTCAGCGGAGAAATACCCTCTTCCGAATCCGGTGGGGGCGCCGATGCGCCTTCCGCAGCCACGCCCGGCCTTCCCTTCAAAGCCATCTGGAAAAAACGCTTCCGCCCAGCAAGCACCGATTCTCTTTCGGCATTCATCCAAAGCGACGGCGATTCCGGCAGCTGGATGGGCTGTGTGGAAGCGGCAAGCATTGCTTCGTCGCGGGCCATAAAGGAATAAATGAAAGAGCACGGGTAATACAGATGCTCGGTTGAGGATTTCCCCTCCTCCTGATCACGCAAATAGACAATTTCGCCGTACCCGTCTCCGGATTTGTCCACAATCGCTGCCTGGTGTGCAAAATAAATCGGCGGCAGGAGCTTCGAGCTCCTGTAACACACCTGACCTTTTGATGTGGTCAGTCCGCCTTCGATGGCTTTTGCACTTTTTCTGACTTCGCCGACGGGGCGGCATGTGACAAGCGGTTTTATTTCGAGCCGGACAAGTTCCTCCTCGCCGGAGACCAGCCGATAGTTGACGACAACGGTATTCTGCCCGCGCCTGAGGTAAACGGTTTTCTCCAGACGAAAATCCTCTACTTCAAATGTAAAAGTCGGAAAGGGGTTCAAGGAAAACCGCCTGAGGTACTCGTAACCTTTCGGATAGATCGTATCCCGAAAATAGAAAGTGGACAGCGGATACGGTTGGTCCAGGACAAAAAAAGTTTCCTCAAACGCAGAGATGAGGGAAATCAAACCGTCCGGCGGCCGGGTGGCGGCAATCAGAAGCCCGTGCGTGCTTCTCGTCGGGCAGCCAACAATCGTTCCCGCAGTGTACCCCCCGAGACCATTTCCCAAAAACCATTCTTTCTCCAGGCAGAGCTCCAATTCGGAACAAACGGTCGGACCAAAGGTAAGCCATTGAGGGGGGCGGTTCGGCAGATTACTTGGAGGCTTTGAGCGTGGCAATTTTTTGTGTAAACAGTTTGGCGCGTTCGGTAATTTCTTTCCAGTTATCTTCTCGAATCAAGCCGCGGTCCGTCAGCGCATCATCTACCATAACAGCCGTAGCGCCGGCCTTTATAAAATCTACCACATCGTCCAAACCCACGCCACCGCAGGCGGCAAATTTTACGGAAGGCAGATGATCTTTTATCGTCCGGATAAAATTGGGACCGCCCAGGTGGTTGATCGGAAATAGCTGAACGATATCGGCGTCGAACTGCACGGCTTCCATAATCTCACTCGGCGTGGCCGCGCCTTGCATAACGAGCGCGCCGCTATTTTTGCAGACATTGACGATATCCTTGTTCAGATAAGGGCTTGAAATCACTTTCGCACCGGCTTCGATCGCCTTCTGGGCCTGTTCTCCGGTAGCAACATGCGCACAGCCGACAAGCACATCCGGATATTGTTTGGAAATAGTTTCGATAAAGCGAAACCGCTGCGGCACGGTATTCGAAATCAAAACGCAGCGTATGCCGCCTGCCATGACAGCGTTGGTAAGCTCCTCCACATTTTCATAAATAGAGGAACGCACAACCGCTATGATGCGCTCGTTCTCTAAAGTTTGGAAAACTTTGGAGGGTGCTAGGGGACTTTCGGCAACTTCGGCCAAAATTTTTTCTTTTGCGGTTTCTTGCATCTCAAATCAGCTTTAGGGAAATGTTAATCTACATGAAAACGGAGGTAATGTAAAGTTTGGATAATGATCGTTTTTAAGTCTTTGTTAACTTGAGGGTGGCGGAGTTAACGCAATAGCGAAGACCGGTAGGCTCCGGCCCGTCATTAAAGAGATGGCCGAGATGGGCGCCGCAAACGTTACAGAGAACCTCCGTGCGGCGCATGTTGTAACTGAAATCATCTTCGGCCCGCACGTTTTCCTTTTTGGCCGGTTTAAAAAAACTCGGCCAGCCGGTTCCGGAATCAAATTTGGTTTCGGAACTAAAAAGATCGGCGCCGCAGCAAACACAGCGGTACATGCCTTTGTCTTTGCAGGCGTTATATTTTCCGGAAAATGCGGGCTCTGTACCTTTTTCTCGCGCTACCTGAAACTGCTCTGGTGTGAGAACTTTCTTCCATTCCTCTTCCGACTTTATAATTTTCTTCACCGTAGTTTTCCCGTTACCTGTTTCCCGTTACCTTTTTATGCATTATATCATCAACGCGTGACGGCCAAACAGTTTAGAAAGTTCGTCGAGAAAGCTTGCCTTGCCAACCCGCGCGGCCTGCCGATATACTATGCGGCCTATGCCCAAGACATTGTTCGAAAAAATATGGGAAAGCCACCTTGTAAAGACGCTAAGCGACGGCACGAACCTCATTTATATCGACAGACATCTTGTCCATGAGGTCACAAGCCCGCAGGCGTTTGAAGGACTGCGTCTGGCCGGACGGA
This sequence comes from Candidatus Omnitrophota bacterium, assembly GCA_016206925.1. Classification (GTDB taxonomy): domain Bacteria; phylum Omnitrophota; class Omnitrophia; order Omnitrophales; family JACQQS01; genus JACQQS01. The sequence goes on along the minus strand of JACQQS010000052.1, from coordinate 26,539 downwards.
AAGTAAGAAAGCCCGGACTTACATTTGCCACGATGGATCACAATGTGCCGACCGATGAGCGGATTAACATAAAGGACCCGATTTCGCGGGAACAAATAGAAACGCTCAGAAAAAACTGCAAGGAATTCGGTATCACGCTTTATGATTTGGATAGCGACAAACAAGGTATCGTCCACATCATCGGCCCGGAACTTGGACTTACGCTGCCCGGCACAACGATTGTCTGCGGAGATTCCCATACTTCAACACATGGCGCGTTCGGTACACTTGCTTTCGGCATCGGCACATCGGAGGTAGAGCATGTTTTGGCTACGCAGTGCCTGCCGCAATCCAAGCCCAAGACATTTAAAGTCGATTTCACCGGCCGTTCAAAACCGCCGGTTGGCGCGAAAGATTTGATTCTGAAACTCATCGGAACAATCGGAACGGCGGGGGGCACGGGATACGTTTTTGAATATTGCGGCGAAGCGGTACACTCACTTTCGATGGAAGCCCGCATGACTATGTGCAATATGAGCATTGAGGCCGGAGCGCGTGCGGGCATGATTGCGCCGGATGAAACAACCTTTCAATACATCGCTTCCGGCAATCGTCCATTTGCTCCGAAGGGCAAAGACTTTGATAAGGCCGTTCAATTTTGGAAATCACTGCCGTCCGACGCCGGAGCAAAATTCGACTGTGAAATCACGATCGATGCTTCAAAGGTCGCACCGCAGGTTACGTGGGGAACAAATCCGGGAATGGTTATCGATGTCTCCGGGCACGTTCCCGAACCCGATAAAGTTCCCGGTTACAGCCGGAAGGATGTGGAGCAGGCGTTGACCTACATGGGGCTAAAGCCCGGGACACCGATTACGGAAATCAAGATCGAAAAAGTTTTCATCGGGAGCTGCACGAATGCGCGCATTGAGGATCTGCGTGTGATTGCAAAAATGCTCAAAGGAAGAAAAATTGCTAAGAATGTTCATACCCTCGTGGTGCCGGGCTCGCAGCAGGTTAGAAAGCAAGCCATAGCCGAAGGCCTCGACAGGATTTTTAAGGAAGCCGGCTGCGATTGGCGTGAGTCCGGATGCAGTATGTGCCTCGGCATGAACCCCGATCAGCTGAAACCGGGCGAACGATGCGCGTCGACATCCAACCGGAATTTCGAAGGCCGCCAGGGAAAGGGCGGCCGCACGCATTTGGTCAGCCCCGAAATGGCTGCCGCTGCCGCCGTTGCCGGGCATTTTGTAGACGTAAGGGAGTGGAAATAATGCAACCGTTTAAATCGCACCGCGGACTTATCGCCACACTTGACCGGTCAAATGTCGATACCGACCAGATCATTCCGAAGCAGTTTCTAAAATCGATCAAACGCACCGGCTTCGGCGAGAACCTGTTTTTCGACTGGCGCTATTTGCCGGGCGGAAAACCGAATCCGGCATTTGAGTTAAACGCGCCGCGGTTTAAGGGCGCGACGATTCTCGTTACACGCAATAACTTTGGCTGCGGTTCAAGCCGCGAGCACGCCGTGTGGGCCATTCAGCAATACGGCTTTCACGCCGTGATCGCGCCGCGACAAGAGCGCGGCAGCATGCTCGTTCCTGCTTTTGCCGATATTTTCCGTTCCAACTGCGGCAAGAACGGTTTTCTCGCCATCGAGCTTTCCGAACCGGAAGTCCAGAAAATCTTCGAATGGGTCGATCGCTTTCCGAATCTCGAGGCAACGGTCGATCTCGAGCACCAGCGCCTTACAATTCATTCCGGCGAGGAAACGTCTTTTCATTTCGATATCGATGCGCCCTTAAAAACCCGGCTCCTCCACGGCCTTGACGACATTGGCATCACCCTAAAGGAAGAAGCGGCTATTTCTTCCTTCGAATCCAACCATAATCCTCAATTGAAATACACACTGGAACCCCAAGGCTTCAACCGATTGTTTTAGCGCACGTCGAAGCGCGTTACGAAGCCACGGATGGCGGAGTAGCGCTGAGTCGAGCGACAGAATTACCTTTGACGGTAATTCTGGAGCGGTGCGCGGACAATCGGTTGAAGCCTTTTGTATCGAGTGGCGCTGAAGGTAACCGTCGAACGCGGAATTTAAGGAACATTTTGGGGTGCCAATTTGGCACCTCAAATCGCTTGCCTTAAGGTTTAGAATATAAGCAAGAGAAACTCAAATGATTCAAACGGTTTTGGAAAACAAAGTTCCGGTGAAAGTCTGGACCAAAGACATTGAAGCGGAGGCAATACGCCAGCTCGAGAATCTGGCTTCGCTGCCCTTCATTTATAAGCACGTTGCCGTCATGCCGGACGTGCACTGGGGGCTTGGCGCAACGATCGGTGCGGTGATTCCTTCCAAGACCGCCGTTATGCCGGCCGCTGTCGGCGTGGATATCGGCTGCGGCATGTGCGCCGTTAAAACACATTTTCACGCGAGTGATCTAGAAGGAAAATTAGGCAAAATCCGCCAACGCATCGAGCGCGACATTCCTGTTGGATTTGAAGGGAACAGGCATATCGAAGGCCGTGCCCAGAGCTGGGAAGGCTGGAAATTATTTCATGAGCTTACCGGCAAAGTAAGTGATTTAAAGAAAAGAGCGATGGAACAGCTCGGCTCGCTTGGCGGTGGGAACCATTTCATCGAAATCTGCCTCGACACGGAGAATAATGTATGGATTTTGCTTCATTCGGGTTCGCGCCACATCGGGAAAAGTATCGCCGACGTTCACATTCATGAAGCCAAACGAATTATGGCGAGGCAGGAATTTAAAATTCCCGATCGGGATCTCGCTTATTTCACCACCAAAGATCCGGAATTTAAATCGTATCTCCGCGATGTCGAATGGTGCCAGCATTACGCTCTGGAAAACCGCGAAATTATGGTGGAGCGCATTATTCAAGTACTCGCACGCGAATTAAACGAAGGAAAACCGTTTCCTATTCTCATGCGTGTGAATTGCCACCATAATTACGTTGCGCATGAGGAACACTTCGGAGAAAAGGTCTACGTCACACGCAAAGGCGCTGTAAGCGCGCGGCAGGGACAGCTCGGCATTATTCCCGGTTCGATGGGCACCGCCTCATACATTGTGGAAGGGCTCGGAAACCCCGAGAGTTTCATGAGCTGTTCACACGGCGCAGGACGGCGCATGAGCCGGCATGCAGCCAAGAAGAAATTTACGGAAAATGACCTTCGGGAACAGACCAAAGACGTGGAATGCCGCAAGGACCGCGGCGTCCTCGATGAAATTCCGGGCGCCTACAAAAACATCGACCAAGTCATGAAGGATCAGGAAGACTTGGTGTGCGTTAAAGCGAAATTGAAACAAGTATTGTGTGTGAAAGGCTAGAGCACGTTCAGTCCGCCGCCGCCCTGCGCTTTCTTCCGTTGCTCCGGAGTGCAGGTTTTGATGGCGATGGCGTGGATGCGGCCGTCGGCGAGCGCGGCTTGAAGCGGCTGCTGGACCAGTCGGTGCTGTTTAATGAGCGTAAGCCCCGCAAAAGCTGGCGATACAACTTCGATGTCGAAATGATCCATTGAGCCGGTCATGTCCGAAACGGTAATCTCGGCATCGGGAAAAGCATCCTCAAGCATTTTCTGAACTTCATCGGGTGAAATCATACGGTTTTGCCTATCTCATCGTTGTGCGGCGAGCATTTCGCGCGCATGTTTGGTTGCAACTTCAGATTTTTTCTCACCGGCCATCATCTCGGCCAGTTCGCGCACGCGTGCTTCACTATCGATCACGGCGTAATGTGTCTTTGTACGCTTTCCTTCAACGGACTTAGAAACCTTGATGTGCTGATCCGCAAAGGAAGCAATTTGAGGTAGATGCGTCACAAGCAGTACTTGATGCTTCTTGGCAATTTCAGCCAGTTTTTCGCCGACGACCGAGCCTAGCCGCCCGCCGATATTGGTATCAATTTCGTCGAAAATCATCGTCGGAATTTCATCGGAATCAATCAAAGCACGCTTGAGTGCGAGCATCACACGCGACGCCTCGCCTCCGGAAATAATTTTGGCAAGCGGAAGCATCTCCTCGCCCAAATTGGGGCTGATGTAAAATTCAACGCGCTCACAACCGGTTTCGGCCGGTTCGGATTTTTCCACGCGGCATTCAAATCGCGCGTGAGCAATACCCAAATCTTTCAATTCTCTTTCGATCAAACTCTTTAGCTTAGCGGCAGCCTCGGAACGTTCTTCGGAAAGCTTTTTACCTGCTCGCCTTACCTTCGTTTCAAGTTCGGCGAGCGATTTCTCAAGTTCCTTACCTCTCACTTCGGAATTTTCAAGGAGGGACAATCGTTTTTTGGACTCCGTCAAAAAAGTAAGAGCGGCCTCGAGACTTCCGCCGTACTTACGCTTTACTGTGGCAAGGGCATCTATCCTCTCTTCAACCGCTTTTAACCGGTCGGCATCGAAGGAAATGGAGTCCTGATAATCGCGCACGGAACGCGCGATTTCATCCAAACCGCTTTCAACCGATTCGATTTCCTGCGTGAGCGGCTTTAATGAAGAATCGATGGCGGCAAGTTCGGAGAGAAATTTCGAGCACTGGCCAATCTGCTCGATCGCCGAGCCCTCCCCTTCCGATAGCCTGTCGACTACATGCGCGGCCTTCTCGTAAAGTTTCTCCGCATTGGCAAGGCGGATATGTTCTTCCTTTAATTTTGCGTCTTCATCGGGCTTTGGATTTACTCTGCTGATTTCACCGATTTGAAATTTCAAAAGATCTATTTCTCGCTCGCGGCCGGCTTCAAGACTTCGGAGTTCTTCAAGTTCGCGCCTCTTTCCGGCATCTTCGCCGAACCACGCGCCGAACACGTTACCCCTGGTCCTCGTTGTCTTTACGACATTAAATACAGCTTCGGTGAGACAACCTTCTTCTTTCAAGCGAAGCGAAACAAGATCCAACCTTTCGCCGAGTACGGCTGAAAGCGCGTCAATTAAAATGGTTTTGCCCGCCCCTGTTTCACCGGTAAAGACGTTCAGACGCGGATGAAATTCGAGGGTGAGGTCATCGATCAGGGCAAAATTTTTCACGCGGATTTGCTCAAGCATGTTGACAGAGTAATCGGCTTGCTGGTCTTTGTCAACGAGATCGGCAAAACAGGAAATTTTCGCAGGAATCAAGGCTTCTTTAATTACAGCAGGTTATTAACATTGGCAAAACACGGAAGTATATGACATACTTTTGTGATGAGACATCGATTCCTAATCGCCTCCCGCTTTATTTTGGCGGTGGTGACGCTGGCGGGCGCGGTTATGTTTTTTCTTGCGGCCGACGTGCGCGGCGAAACTTCTTCCCCGCCCGATGTGTATTACGAGCTGAGTATTTCCGTGGCAAGCAACCAGGAAACTCAAGGCACGCTTCATGACCTTGCACGCACCGGCTTAGACACGGAAAGTTTTGATGTCCGCCCGAGGGAAATCCGGTTGCTGGCTACGTCAGAAGAATACCGGGCACTCCAACGCCAACGTAAGGCGCTGTCGGTCCGCAAAACAATTTCCGGCTCCCTCGCTGAACAGGGCGCCCAGATCAGTTTAATCGATTCATCAGGCGTAACCGGATCATACGCAGCAAGTGACGCGCTTACGGTTCCCATCATAGATGACGGGTATCACACCTCGACGCAAATCGAAGCTTTGCTCAGGCAGTTTGCCGAAACTTTTCCCAACATCACGGCTTTGGTACCCATCGGCTCGTCGCATCAAGGGAGAACAATTTGGGCGCTCAAGATTTCTGATAACGCCGGACTTGAAGAAGATGAGCCGGCCATTTTATTTAACGGCCAGCATCACGCGCGGGAAATCATCACACCGGAAATTGTGCTGGACATCATTCTGCGCCTAACCACCCAATACAACATCGATGCCGAACTAACCGACTGGATAAATCGATACGAGATCTGGTGTGTGCCGGTTGTAAACCCCGACGGCAACGAACGCGTGTTTGGTATAGATCTTAACTGGCGTAAGAATGTGCGAGACAACGACGGCAATGGTCAGATCAACTTCTCAGACGGCGTCGACCTCAACAGAAACTATCCTTTTTACTGGGGTGGTTGGGCCAACGGTTCGTCGGGAACACGAAGTTCATCCACCTATCGCGGGCCGTCATCGGGGTCTGAGCCGGAGGCGCTGGCCATCATGCGCTTGGCCGAAAAGGAAAGGTTTGTCTTTAGCGTATCCTACCACTCCACAGGCGAGGTGGTGTTGTATGCCCTTAGCAGCAATTCTTTCGCTTCTCCTCAAAATGTGTTAATCCAACCCGCCGTTCCTGATCAAAGCATGAGCCGCGTGATTGCGCGCGAATTTGCTTCACATATTATTCGAGATAACGGCACAGCAGGATATGGTTCAAGCCCAGCGCTTTATCCGGTGGACGGCGTAGATCGTGACTGGCAATACTTTTCACAAGGGACCATTGCTTTTGTGGTAGAAACTACACGCTCCGGTCTGGGATTTCAGCCCAATTACAATACTTGGCGTAATCCTATTGTCTTCGGCCAACGCCCGGGGTGGGCATATTTACTACAGCGCATGAACGGACCGGCCATATCGGGCCATGTGCGGGAGGCGGGGTCAGGAAAGCCGGTTGTTGCGGAGATTATCATCGATGAAATAACCCACCCCAGCGGAGAGGTTCGCGTAAGCAATCCTCGTTTCGGCTATTTTCACATCACGGCTGTTCCCGGAGACTATACCGTTACATTTCGAGCTCCCAATTATGTGGAACAAACAATACTGGTTCACGTCGGCAACGGACCCAGCGATTTGAATGTCGAACTTTTTCCACGACCCCTCGCGGCAAACACGCGGGAATTACGCTGGCAGGTTCTTTTCGAAGATAATTTCGAATCCGACAAAGGATGGACCATCGACCGGCTTCAAGATTCGGACACGGCCACCGACGGGCGCTGGGAGCGCGCCGACCCGGCGGGAACGTTTCAGGACACGCTGGGAAGTTTACGCTTCCGCGCGTTTGCCCCGGAATTTGACCATTCTCTCCTCGATGGTCATATGGCTTATGTAACCGGAAACCGCACAGTCAGCGCTCCAAGCGGACCGTCGATTCAGGATTTGGATGGCGGATTTACGTCGCTTTATTCTCCTGTATTTGATGCCCGCCGTTGGCGGTCGTTGAACATTCTTTTCTACCGCCGCTTTATCACGGACAGCACCGGCAACGAAGATTCGTTTGAAGTTTCGCTCAGCAATAACGGTGGAAGCAGTTTTTTGATCTTAGATACGATCACCACAACCAACATAGAAGCGCTGGGGACCGGCGCGTTTGAGCGCGTCGAACTTGTCGCCAAACAGTCCCGTTCGTTCGTCTTTTCCGCGCAAATGCAGATTCGAATACGCGTCCGGGATGCCCTGCCCGATTCGAACGTGGAAGCCGCTGTCGATGATGTGCGTGTGGAAGGCCGCGATAAGATTTTTAGCAAAGTAATTCTGGTGGCAAAACCTTTGGAGACGAAATAGACGACAAGCGCGAAATTTTTCACGCGGATTTGCTCAAGCATGCGCACAGAGCAACACTCTTTATCGATCCTTGTCAATAATGACAACTCACCCACCCCCATTGGACGTATTAACACCCTATGGCATACTTTAAGAGCATTACCGTGCCGATCGCACGGTACCGCCTGACCAAGCGCCGAACCGACCGTTCGGTACCGCCGGACTAAGCGGCCGACCGCCGCTCGAACAAGCGGCGCCCGACCAGCGCTTAATCAAGCGGTATGAGAACGATAACCCTTAGCATTCTAATCGCTTCCCTTCTCCTGAATTCACCGGTATTCGCCGCAGGAGAAGATCCTAAAGCAACCGAAAATTCGGATGCATTTCTGGATATGGTCGAGAAGCAGACGTTCCGCTATTTTTTAAACGAGTACCATCCCGAAACAGGCTTGATCAATGACAGCTCGGCCAATCACGGCCAGCCGCTCCGCGAATTGCGAACGAGCATTGCCGCCACCGGATTCGGCATAAACGCGTTCATCATCGGTTCCGAGCGGGGCTGGATCAGCAATAAAGAAGCCTATGAGCGGATTCTTACGGCGCTGCGATTTTTCTCCGAACGCGCGGAGACTCAGCACGGTTTCTTCTATCATTTTCTCGAAGGCCGCGAAGGTAAAAATGTGTACGAGTCCGAACTTTCTTCAATCGATACGGCCCTGCTCCTGGCGGGGATGCTTACAGCCGCCGAATATTTCCCCGGAACGAAAGCTGCGGAAATTGCAAAATCCATCTACGAGCGCGTTGATTTTAACTGGATGCGGAACCGCACGACTTATCTCTGCATGGGCTGGCAGAAGGAAAGCGGATTTCTGCCTTCCTACTGGTCCGGATTTGCCGAGGGCCTCCTCCTATATATTCTGGCGACCGGTTCGCCAACGTATCCCGTGCCGAATGACAGCTGGAGCAAGGTCAAGAAACCGGTTGCGGAGCGGGAAGGCGAAACTTTCATGTTTGCCGGTCCGCTATTCATCCATCAATATCCGCAGGTCTGGCTGGACTTGCGGAATAAAAATGACGGCGTTGCCGATTATTTTGAAAATTCAAGGCGTGCCACACGGGCCAATAAGAAATTTTCCGAAAACAACGCCGCTGAATTTAAAACGTATGCCGAAGGATATTGGGGCCTGAGTGCCTACGACGGCCCGGCCGGATACAAGGCCTACGGCGCAAGCGACAGGAATTCGCACGATGGGACGATTTCGCCCCTGGTTTCGGGAGCATCAATCGTTTTCGAGCCGGAGCTTTCGATCGCGCAGATGCGAAAGGTCTATTCGAATTTGAAGGATAAAATGTGGGGCCGCTACGGATTCAGTGATTCCATGAATCTCGACCGCGACTGGCGCTCCAAATCGGTTATCGGCATCGATGCCGGCGCGCTTCTTTCCATGATTGAAAATTACCGCACCGGGCTGATCTGGAGACTTTTCATGCAAAATGAAAACGTAAAACGCGGCCTGGCGCTTGCCGGATTTGTCGAAGGCACAATGGAGCCCGCCCTTTCAAAAGCGCCGGAATACACGGTTACGCACCGGGGTGAGCAGGCCATTTCTGTCGACGGAGACCTGAACGAATGGGGAATCACCGAACAAATTATGCTGGCGGATGCTAAACACATTGACTACGGCGTGGTTCGAGACCGGGATGACCTGAGCGCCAATGTTTCGTTTCTATGGGACGAAACCCATCTTTTTATTGCGGCTGCCGTTCATGACGATCAAATCGTGGCCAAGCGGACGGTCCGCTACAGCTACAAAGATGATTTGCTTGAGCTTTTCATGGATCTTGACGGTGACGGGTTCCGCTGGAAATCGCCGCGCGACCCGCAATTCGGGTTCAGCTTTGATCCCAAGACAAAACGCCCGCGGCTCTACAACTGGGGCGAAGAGAAGGAAATTGAGTTGAATGAAACCACAAAGCTTGCCATGAAACTAACCGCCGGCGGTTACCGCATCGAAGCCGCCCTGTCCTGGGCCGCATTCGGCATCGTGCCGGAAAATCTGCTTCAAATTGCCGCTACGCCCGCCATTCATGACGCCGATCAGAAGAAGGAAGCCAAACTTTCCTGGCATTTCCGCGACTTAGGCACCGAGCGCGGCATCGAACTCGGCCACCTCCGCCTTAGAAAAGCAACTGCTTAGCTTTGAAAGAAGACTCGATCTCGGCAAAATCAACACAACGCCGAAATCATGAGGCGGTAACTCCAGTCGCGTAACCACTTAAAATAATAGAATTAGCGATCTGGCTTTTCGAAATGTGATATACTTGTTCCCGATGGAGAAATAAAGTATGGGCAACCACTCAAAAGTCAAAGTTAACATTCCTCTAATATATATGAAAGAGGGAGATGCCTTCATTTGCTATTCCCCTGCATTTGATCTTGTAGCACATGGCGATTCATTCGAAGACGCAGAAAAATCCTTTGCTGTCACTTTAAAACTTTTTATCGAGGAAGTCAGCCGCAAGAAGACGTGGGGAAAGGTTCTTCAAGAGTACGGCTGGCAAAAAGTTCGAAATGAATGGAGTCCTCCCCGCATCATTAATCAACAGAGTAAATCTGTAGAAATACCTGCTCCTGCCTAATCGTGGCTGGCCTTCGACCGATTCACTACAAAACCTTCGAGAAATTTCTGGAGTACGTGGGCTGCCATCCAGTTCGGCAGCATGGAGATCATCGGGTGTGGGACAGGAACGATCTCATTCGTCCCGTGATTGTTCGTGCGAAGAAAGATCTTCCTGTCTTTGAAATAAAGAGCAACTTAAGAACGCTCGGCATTTCTAACCAGGAATATCTCGATATCCTCAATCAACTTTAAGCGTCATTCGATACATCTGCTAAAAACATTTCAACGACTCTACAAGGAAAGCTTGGTCGCGTTTGCTCCGTAATACGCCTTCACTCGCTTAGAACACATGAAATAGGGAATCCACACACCGATGATAACAGCATGCCTAATCGCGTTAACGCTTTCTCTCCAATAGCTCATATGCCGGAGCCAGGCACGAGTTGTATTACTGAGAAAACCAAATATTAACACAGGATTTGAAAGAAGCGAAGCCAGCCGCCAAATTCATTTAAGGGCTTTGTCACACGCCATCTCCTTTTCTTTGCAATTATTGCCTGTTCTGAGATTGACCCATTTAGTTTTTTCTACCAGTCAAAATGCTTCTGGGGATTGGATTTTTCAAGGGCTGAGCGAATGGCAACGACAAGCTTCTTGGCTTGTTCGATCGAATCCTGTAATTCTTCCCGGCCCATTTCAAAAATTCCCTGATATTCGAACTGATTTCGTCGCTTGCGCAATTTGTCAAACTTAAGGATTAGAGCCTTGTACTCCGGTCCTAAAATCCGCTGACGGCGGTAATCACGCCCTGATGTTGTCGCGTAGCGCCGGGTCTAAATCCGTAGGAGCGGAGCAAAGCGTTCGCTGCATGAAACATCGCTTTGTAAATGAAATCCATGGCTCCGGGTTCGTCAAACGGCATATTTCTATCCGCTGATTTGAGATCTTCAAATGCCCGCCTGATCAGCTGTTCTACCTGATCCCAACCGATGCTGGGCTCTTCTTGAATTTGCCCTTCACGGATAAGGTCGCTTAAATCAATCTTTTTCATGGATAAGCTCGATACGTTTGCCCTTCATGAGTCCCAGAACAAAACTATCTTTAGAACGTATTTTTGATTCCCACTCTTGCACCGAAAAAAATGAATAGTTGATCTCGCGGCCGAGTTTCTGTTCAAGCTTATGCAGTTTCTCAAGGAGGTGGTCTTCTCTAAAATATTTCTTATCGATAATAAGACAAAGGTCGACATCCGATCCCGCCCGCTCACTGTTTTTCGCAAATGATCCATAAATAAAAGCGCGATGAATTCCTTGAATGTCCCGCAAAAGACGTGTAAGGGCGCCTTGAACACCTACTGTTTTAAATACCATTGATCGAAGTTCTTCGTAGAGCGCATAATTTTTATTGAGTGAGAAATACTTTTGAAGGCCGTTTCTCTCCGAAACAAACACACCTTCTTGCTCAAGCTTTCTTAATTCACGGGATAGGTTGGTGGGGTCCACGTCAAGCTGGACGGCGATTTCTCTTAAGTAAAGACGCGCCTCGGGATTCGTGAAAAAGTATGCCAAGAGCCTTTTCCTAAGGGGAGACTTGGTCAAGTGGAAGGGGTAAAACGGCATTGTAGTCATAATGTACTACAAGTGTAGTATAAAAATACTATGATTGCAACGCCGGTATGGGCGTTTTTCATGAAATTTTTACAGGTTTTACGGCCTTCTTCAGGCAATTTCTGCCGGCCGGCAGAAATTGGTTTTGGGGCCACGCTCAGTTAATGGTCTCATTTAAGAGACCCAACGGATAGCTCTTTTCCATTTGCAAATCTTTTCGTGTAAGGATATTCTCGCATTGGCTGAGCTGCTTGAAGGAACATAAACATAAGGAATTTTCATAACCGCTCCAAAGATATTTTCGAAACAAGCTTTGGCTTTTTTGCCATTTAATACAATACGAGTAACTTGTGGATACTTATTAAGTAATGTGGGAATATCGTTAAAAGCGCCGTTTCCAATCGTAGCATCACTCGACTTAATACGGTCACATTCCTTTAATACATCCCACAATGCTACGCGATTTTTGGCCAACAATTTAACCTTATCTTCATAACAACTCGGGAATGCTTCGTCAAAGATAGAACAAATAATTTTCCAGAATTGGTTTCTGGAATTTCCATAATATTCCGATTTCTGTAGAGACTGCCCACTCGGCATAGAACCAAGTATTAGAACTTTCGAACGTAAATCAATGATTGGTTCTAGTGAATAGATTCGTTTCATTAATTGTCCGGGCTAAATTTCGCCGCGGCGGAATTTTTCACGGATTTTCTTTCGCTCGGGTGTAAGAGCAAGATCGGAAAAGCGTTTAACAGCTTCGGTTTCAAGCTATTCCAGTTTTTTGTTTAGCCGAAAGACGCCTGTATTTTTTTATAGCTTCTAAAGTGTAAACAATGGGGTAATCGTCCCGCTTTTTCATCTAGGGTAAGACGGTGGAACCCATGAGGAATTTGTCGATACCGCGCGCAGCGGCGCGGCCTTCATGGATGGCCCAGACCACAAGGGATTGGCCACGGGTCATGTCGCCTGCGGTGAATACGCCGGGAACGCTGGTCATTTTATTTTCATCGGCTTTCACATTTCCTCGGCTGTCGAGCTCAACGCCAAGCTGTTCAATCATGCCTTTTTTAACCGGGCCGAGAAACCCCATTGCGAGAAGTACCAGATCGGCGGGAATTTCAAATTGGGAACCCGGAATCTCACGCATTTCGGAGCGGCCGGTGCCGTTACTCGAAGGGACAAATTCGGCATGGCAGGCCTGGAGTTTCTTGACATGGCCGTTTTCACCGATAAAGCGCTTGGTTAAAACCGAAAACTCGCGCTTGCCGCCTTCCGCATGTGAGGAGGAGACACGGAAAATCTGCGGCCAAAGCGGCCAGGGATTTTCCGGTGCGCGGTCATCCGGCGGTTTAGGAAGCAGTTCAAAAGAAGTCAGCGATTTGCATCCGTGGCGGAGCGACGTGCCGATACAGTCCGAGCCCGTATCGCCGCCGCCAATAATGATAACGCGCTTGTCCTTCGCGGTAATGCTTCTATCGGGAGCGACCTTTTCGCCGGCGACACGGCGGTTCTGCTGGGGCAGAAATTCCATCGCAAAGTGGATACCCTTTAAATCGCGGCCCTCAATCGGAAGATCGCGGGGCTGCTGGGCTCCGCCGGCAAGGCATAGGGCGTCAAAATTTTTCCTGAGCCCGGAAACATCCGCATTCACTCCGACGTGCGCATTAGTAACAAACTTTACACCCTCTTCGGCCATCTGCGCAACGCGGCGTTCGACGACTTCTTTCTCCAATTTAAAATCCGGAATGCCGTACATTAAAAGCCCGCCGATCCGGTCGTCCTTCTCGTAAACGGTGACTTGATGCCCTGCGCGCCGGAGCTGTTGAGCGCAAGCAAGTCCCGCAGGGCCCGAACCGATAACCGCAACTTTTTTCCCGGTCTCCGTTTTGGGCGGTTCGGGTTTTACCCAGCCTTCGCGGAAAGCATGCTCAATAATGGCATGTTCGATATTTTTAATCGTAACCGGCGGTTCGTTAATGCCAAGCACGCAAGCGCCTTCACAGGGCGCCGGGCAAACCTGCCCGGTAAATTCGGGAAAATTATTGGTGGAGTGGAGCACTTCGATGGCTTCCTGCCAGCGGTTGCGGTAAACCAAATCGTTCCAGTCAGGAATGATGTTATTAATCGGACAGCCCGAGAAGCCGGTGTGACAGAAGGGCGTTCCGCAGTCCATGCAGCGCGCGGCTTGGATCTTGAGCTTGTCCTCCGGAAGCGGAATATGGACATCCTGGTAGTCTTTTAACCGCTCCTCGACGGGGCGGTCCTCGATATCCTCGCGCTTATATTTCATGAACCCTTGCACGTCACCCATAACCTAACCCTCACAAAATCCTAAATTCCAAATTCCAAATCACAAACAAACGAAATAAACTTTAAGAATACACAACCGCAAATAAACTCGAACCAAAATCCGTACTAAACACGGAAAATAAAAGCGTGCTCAACTCACTCGCACTTGGTCAAAATCGAAGCAAAGATCCGCGTTAGTTGCGTAACTTCATCGATGAGGTCTTCGCGAAACCGGGTTACCTCTGATCTTCCATCCATTTCCAAGAGACGTAACCAATATCGACTTTCTTTTGCTTCTTTCTTACAAATCTTAATGCGTAGCACAAAATCCTTTTTACTGAGTGATTCATTTGCCTCGATATAGTTCGCCCCAACGGAACCCGAAGACCGTATCAATTGTCTAGTGTCTTCCAGATTAGCTGTCGATCTTGGCAATATTTTTATAAATTCTCTGACTTTGCCGGCAAAAGCAAGGGTTCTGTCTTCCAAGTCGTATTTGGCCTGTTTACGAACCTCTCTTGAAAGTTTCTCTGGTATGATTTCATTGTTTAGAATTTTCTGATTTTGCATTTTGTTTAGAATTTGGTGCTTAGGATTTGGAATTTTTCCATTTGAATACTTATGCACTTTTCGATAATACGGCGGCGCTGGCCAGCTGAACTTCACCGTCCTGCTTAGCGCGATCCGTAAGCGCTCTCTTGTAATCTTTCGGATAAACTTTCACAAATTTCGACGCAAGATCGCCCCAGCGTTTTAAAATTTCAGCAGCCAGCTTGCTTTGCGTGTATTCGATGTGCTTCCCGATCATTCCGGCAATACGCTCGATATCCTTTTCATCAGGCTTCTCCAGATCAACCATGGCCTGATTGCAAAGCTTCGGGAAATTCCCTTTCTCATCAAGAACGTACGCGATACCACCGCTCATGCCCGCCGCAAAATTCCGTCCCGTGGGCCCGAGCACGACAACGTATCCGCCCGTCATGTATTCGCAGCCATGATCGCCGACCGCTTCGACAACGGCATGCACGCCGCTATTACGCACACAAAACCGCTCGCCGGCCATGCCCCGTATGTAAGCCTCGCCGCGCGTGGCGCCATAGAAGCAAACATTTCCGATGATGATATTTTCTTCGGGGACATAACTTGCATTCCTGGGCGGATACGCGATGAGTTTCCCGCCGGAGAGGCCTTTGCCCAAATAATCGTTCGCATCGCCTTCCAGCTCAAGCGTGATGCCCGGCGCAAGCCAGCAGCCAAAACTCTGCCCCGCCGAGCCGGAGAATTTGATATGAATCGTATCCTGCGGCAATCCTTCGTAACCATATTTGCGGGAAATCCGGCTTGAAAGAATGGCGCCCACGGCGCGGTTAGCGTTTCGAATGGGACGTTCAAAACGAACCTTTTCCTTCCGCTCGATGGCCTTCGCGCAATCCTTAACCAATTCGTGGTCGATCGCCTTCGACAAGCCATGGTCCTGCTTCTGGACGCAGTGCGTGGCAATATGCGGCGGCACATCGGGCTTATGCAAAATCTTGCTGAAATCAAGTCCTTTGGCTTTCCAATGATCGATCGCTTTTTTCACTTCCAGCTTGTCCACGCGCCCGATCATTTCGTTCACGGTGCGAAAACCGAGCCTGGCCATGATTTCGCGAAGTTCTTCAGCGATAAAGAAAAATAAATTAACCACGTAATCGGGTTTGCCCGAAAACTTTTTTCTGAGCTCCGGATCCTGCGTGGCAACGCCGACCGGACAGGTATTCAGATGGCATTTGCGCATCATGATACAACCCGAAGCAATCAGCGAACCGGTGGCCACACCCCATTGTTCTGCGCCGAGAAGCACGGCCATGGCAACATCGCGGCCGGTCTTAATCTGTCCATCCGTCTGAACGATTATTCTTCCGCGCAGATCGTTTAAAACAAGTGTCTGATGCGTTTCGGCAACGCCGAGTTCCCACGGAAGTCCCGCATGTTTTATCGATGTCTGCGGTGACGCCCCTGTTCCGCCTGTATCACCGCTGATGAGCACCAGTTCCGCGTGGCCTTTGGACACACCGGCTGCAATGGTGCCGACGCCGACTTCAGCTACCAGTTTCACATTGATGTTGGCCTGGTCGTTGCCGTTTTTCAAATCAAAAATGAGCTGGGCCAAATCCTCAATGGAATAAATATCATGATGAGGCGCGGGGGAAATCAGTTGAACGCCGGGCGTCGTGTAACGCACACGGCCGATTTCCTGGCTCACCTTGTGTCCCGGCAGTTGCCCGCCTTCACCGGGCTTGGCGCCCTGGGCCATTTTGATTTGAAGCTCATCCGCATGGACGAGGTAATAACTATCCACTCCGAACCGGCCGGAAGCCACCTGTTTAATGCGGCTTCGCCGGAGGTCTCCGTTTGCATCCGGAATGTAGCGCGCCGGATCTTCGCCGCCTTCGCCCGTATTGCTCTTTCCGCCCAAGCGGTTCATGGCAATGGCCAGATTTTCATGCGCTTCCTTGCTGATAGATCCGAAAGACATCGCGCCCGTGTTGAAACGCTTTACAATTTCTGAAACCGGCTCGACTTCTTCGATCGGAACGGGTTTCTCCGCCCACTTAAATTCCAAAAGGCCACGCAACGTGCAAAATTTCTTGTCATAGCTATTGGCCGTTTCAGAAAATTTCTTGAAGAGCTCATATTTTCCTGAACGAACGGCGTGTTGAAACAAAGCGATCGTAGCAGGATTCCACATGTGGTACTCGCCGCGCTGCCGCCATTGATATTGACCGCCCACGTCCAATTCAAGTTTATCCGTTGTTTCCCGTTTCGGGAAAGCCCGCTCGTGGCGGATAAGCGCCTCTTTGCCGATGACATCCAGACCCACACCTCCAACCCGGGAAGCGGTATGCGTAAAATAGCGGCCGATCACCTCATCATTTAATCCCACGGCTTCGAAAATCTGGGCGCCGCGGTAACTTTGAATTGTCGAGATGCCCATTTTAGAAATAATTTTGAGCAGGCCTTTACGTGTGGCCTTGATGAAATTTTTGACCGCATCCTTTTCATCCAAATCCGTCGGCATGATGCCCGGCACTTCGGGATGGCGGACGAGATGGATGATGGTTTCAAAACAAAGATACGGATTTACGGCGCCGGCTCCGTAACCGATGAGCAAGGCAAAATGATGCATCTCCCTTGCCTCTCCCGTTTCAATAACGATACCCACTTTTGACCGCGTACCTTCTCGAATGAGGTGATGATGAACACCGGCAACGGCCAGAAGGCTCGGAATGGGCGCATGTTTCTCATCCACGCCGCGGTCTGAAAGTATGAGAATCGTGTTTCCCTCCTCAACCGCTTTCGAGGCCGCTTCGCAAAGTTTTTTCATGGCCCTCTCTAACTCATCCGGGCCGCTGTCCACGTTGAAAAGGATAGGAATGGTTGCCGATTGAAGTTTTCCCTCGGCGACGTTTCGAATCTTCTCAAGCTCTTCGTTACTGATCACCGGATGCTTCAGCTTAAGCTGATGGCAATGCTCCGGCGTTTCGTCCAAAAGATTTTGTTCCTGACCGATGGTCAGCTCCGTCGACATGACCAGCTCTTCACGGATCGGATCGATGGGCGGATTGGTCACCTGCGCGAACAATTGTTTAAAGTAGTTAAAAAGAAGCGGCGCCTTGTCGGACAAACAGGCGAGCGGCGTATCATTTCCCATCGAACCGACGGGCTCCTGGGCACCGATGGCCATCGGTGCAATAATGATTCGAAGATCTTCGACCGTGTATCCAAATGCTGCTTGCCGTTTCTTCAGCGACTCCTTGTCAAATCCGTGCACAAAACGCGGGTTGGGAACATTCTCTAAATGGACAAGGTTTTCCTTAAGCCATTTTCCGTACGGCCTCCGCGCGGCCAGCTGGTGCTTAATTTCTTCGTCCGCGATAATGCGGCCTTCTTCGAGCGAAACCAAAAACATCCTTCCCGGTGTGAGCCTGTCTTTATGCAGCACATTGGCCGGATCGATATCGAGCACTCCGGTTTCGGATGCCATAATGACAAAACCGTCTTTCGTAACGGTATAGCGCGAAGGCCTCAATCCGTTTCGATCGAGCACGGCGCCGATTTCCCGCCCGTCGGAAAAGGCAATGGATGCCGGCCCATCCCAGGGCTCCATCGAACAGGAATGATACTCGTAAAAATCCTTTTTCTCCCGGCTCATGAATTCATCACCGGTCCAGGCCTCAGGAATCATCATCATAATGGCGTGTCTTAGACTCCTGCCGCCCATGACGAGAAGTTCCAGAGCATTATCAAAAATGGCTGAGTCGCTCCCTTTTTCATTGATGATCGGGAAAAGTTTTTTCATGTCCTTACCGAAAAGTTCGCTGGCCATCAAGGCCTGCCGCGTACGCATCCAGTTGATATTGCCGCGGAGCGTATTGATTTCGCCGTTATGGCAGATAAAACGATACGGATGTGCGAGATCCCAGGAAGGAAATGTGTTCGTGCTGTAACGCGAATGCACCATGGCCAAGGCGCTGACCATTGAATTATCGTGCAGATCAAGAAAATATTTCTCAAGCTGCCAGGCAATGAGCTGGCCTTTGTACACAACCGTACGCGCAGAAAGGCTGGGCACGTAAAAAAATTTCTCCTCCCTTAAACCCTGTTTCCTTACGGCGTTTTCAACACACTTGCGAACGACGTAAAGCTTCCGCTGGAGCTGGTTCGTATCTTTGATATCCGGACCGGCACCGAGAAAAATTTGCCGGATGACCGGCTCCGCTTCGCGGGCAACCCAGCCGATGTGCGTGTTGTCGCGGGGAGCGTCGCGCCAGCCAAGAACGGCCAAACCTTCCTCGCGCGCAATCGTTTCAAAAATAAGTTTGCACTGGTTTCGCTCTTCCAAATCGCGCGGCATAAAAACCATGCCCACGCCATATTGACCGGGTTTAGGCAGGCCAAATCCCAGTTTTTCCGTTTCCCTCGCAAAAAATTCATGGGGAATTTGAATCAAAAGCCCGGCGCCGTCGCCGGTAAGCGGATCACAGCCGCACGCACCGCGATGGGCAAGGTTAACTAAAATCCGAATGCCTTTTTGAACGATGTCATGCGATTTAACACCCTTCATGTTCGCAATGAATCCGACACCACAGGCATCGCGCTCATTGCGTGGATCATACAAACCAGTTTGCTGCGGCCGAAATTTATACATTTTTGTCATCTTTACAGTTAGGGGCGCCTGCCGGGCGCCCCCTAAAATGATTCCGCTGTAAGTCTACGCGGCAGTTGATTTTACAGTAGCCAGGTTAAATCAGCAACACCGATCATAAACTAAAACAAAGCAATAACTTAGAGATAACGCAAGCATAGACTATCTTATAAGCCAGTGCTATTTTCGTGCCAATGCAGGAGAATCTAGAGATTAACGGCCAATTCCTATGTCGGGCATTAAAGCCAAAGTCAATATGACCGCGAAAATGAATGGCGAGACCGCTATGAGAATAAGAAGACGCTTCTCAAATTTGAGGTGCATGTAAAACATGGCAACCAGAAGGGCTTTTGTCATGGCCAGCGAAATTAAAATGAGCGCCATCGGCAATTTCGCGATACGCAGATAGGCAATGCCGACTTCGAGGAGTGTGAAAATTAAAAGAACCCAAAATACCGCGATGTAATTCGGATGATGTTTGGTTGCTGCGTTCGACATTAGATTAAATACACAATCGTGAATAAAATAATCCAAACCAAATCTACAAAGTGCCAATAAAGGCCGACATACTCGATCGCTGCGTAATTCCCGGCGCCGTACTTTCCGCGAAAAGCCTGGATGAGCAAACAAAAAATGGCAATCACTCCGCCCGCCACGTGCGCGCCGTGAAATCCTGTCATGGTGTAAAAGCAGGAGGGAAAAATTCCACCGCTGATTACAAATCCATGATGAATTAACTTGCGATATTCATACATCTGAATGGATAGGAACAGGCTCCCGATCAAAAACGTTGCAAAAAGAAATTTCCGGATGCCGGCTTGATGGCCTTCCGTAGCCGCGGCGAAAGCGTTGACCATCGTCACGCTGCTGCAAATAAGGAAAAAAGTATTCAGTGCGGTAAGCGGGATATTTAAAACGGTGGACGGTGTCGGCCAATCGGGCGTGGACATGCGGAGAACAATGTAAGCCCCGATCAGTCCGGTGAAAAACATGACCTCCGAACAAAGAAATAACCACATGGCCAGCTTGCCATTGCTTATTCCAGTCCGAGGTTGTTCAAGAATTCCCGCGTGACTCATAAGTGGCCGTAATTATATAGCCTTACGGAAAGCACGGTCAAGGTGATTAAAGATTTTTTAGCTCTTTGGCGAGGGAGTCGATGCCGGCTTTGGCGTCGGCGAAAAACATCATCGTGTTTTCTTTTTCAAAGAGGGGATTCTTGATTCCGGCGAATCCGGGGCTGAGGCTGCGCTTAATCACAATTACGCTGCGTGCTTTGTCGACATCCAGAATCGGCATGCCGTAAATGGGGCTCCCGCGCTCGGTGCGGGCAACGGGATTGGTCACATCGTTTGCGCCGACTACAAGCGCGACGTCGGCTTGCTCAAATTCGGGATTGATATCGTTCATCTCGTATAATTGCTCGTACGGGACTTCCGCTTCGGCCAAGAGAATATTCATATGCCCAGGCATCCTGCCGGCAACAGGATGAATGGCATACTTAACTGCAGCTCCCTTAGACTCGAGCAGTTTCTGTAGTTCGCGAATGGAATGCTGCGCCCGTCCCGCTGCAAGACCGTAACCGGGAACGATAATGATGTTCTGGGCGCCATCGAGAACGAGCGCCGCTTCGTCGGACGTACAGCTTTTAACGCTTGTGTATTCTCCATCTTTGCTTGCCGTGCCTCCTTCAACTTTTCCAAATCCGCCGAACATCACATTGACGAGCGACCGGTTCATCGCCTGGCACATGATCTGACAAAGAATGATTCCGGAAGCGCCGACCAAAGCGCCGGCAACAATAAGAACTTTATTCATCAGAACGAATCCCGTAATGGCGGCGGCAATTCCGGAATATGAATTCAAAAGCGAAATCACAACCGGCATATCCGCTCCCCCGATCGGGAGGACAAGCAAAACGCCCAATACGGATGAAATGATGGCGATCATCCAAAAAGCCCATGCGGCATTTCGATCACCGGTAAGAATTACGCCCAAAGCTAAACAAGCCAACGCTAAAATCAGGTTTAAAACTTGCTGCAATGGAAATGTGACGGGCTGCTGCTCGACCCATCCTTCCAGTTTTGCATAAGCTAAGACACTGCCGGTAAACGTAATCGCGCCCACGAATACGCCAAGCATCGTGGTAACCAAAGAAATCGTATCGGCAGCGGTACCTTGACGCAAAAATTCGGAGCTCGACACAAGCGCCGATGCCAACCCGCCAAATCCGTTTAAAAGTGCTACCATCTGCGGCATGGCCGTCATCCGGACGTTCACCGCAAGCAAAAACCCGACTGCCGAACCCATGGCCAACATTAGAAAAATAACGGAATAATTCACGACTTCGGGCAACAATAACGTTACGACAATGGCGAGAAGCATTCCAAAGGCGGAAAGAAAGTTTCCCCGGCGCGCTGTCCTAACCCGATTTTGCAGTTTCAGTCCAACGATGAAAAGACATGCGGAAATGAGATAGGAGAAATCAACCAATAGGTTCATGTCGATATTCGTCATTCCCGCCCCCGATAGAGACATTCGGGGGCAGGCTCCAGCGGGAATCCATTCTTCTTATTATTTATAGATCCCCACTTACGCGGGGATGACGTCCATGTCATTTCTTCTTAAACATCCTCATCATGCGATCGGTTACCCAATAACCGCCTACCACGTTAATCATTGCAAAAATGATGGCGGCCCATCCCAGGATCGCAGTAGCGTTCATGTCTTTCGGCCCCGCGCAGAGAAGCGCCCCAGCAATAGTAATTCCAGAAATCGCGTTGGAACCTGACATAAGCGGCGTGTGCAACGTGGGGGGAATTTTCGAGATAACCTCAAACCCGATGAAACAGGACAATACGAATATAAAAAATGCGACGAGAATAGCCTCCATATCAATCTCCCTCCTTTATTACTCACAACGGGCGCAATGCATTGCGCCCCTACACAAGCGTACGGGCGTGATTTATCACGCCCGCCACTCCTTCGTGAACGATTTTCCCGCCGTGCGTAATTAACGAACCTTTGATAACTTCGTTCGTCAAATCCAAATTAATCTTTCCGTCCTTCACGATCTCAAAAAAAAGCCCGGCGATATTGCGCGCATAGAGCTGGCTTGACTGGGCGGGCATCAGAGCTGGAAAATTCCGCGTGCCGACGATCGTTACGCCGTGTTTGAGAACAGCCTTGCCCGGTTCGGTCAGGGTACAATTTCCTCCGCCCTCTGCCGCCAAATCAACAATGACCGAACCGCGGCGCATGTTCTTCACGGTCTCTTCCGTAATAAGTTGAGGAGCCCGTTTGCCGGGGATTTGCGCTGTTGTGATGACGATGTCGGCAACCTTGGCGTGGGTTGCAATGAATTCAAGCTCGCGGCTGTGATCCTCTTTAGAAAGCTCTTTGGCGTAGCCGCTTTTATCTTCGGTTTCCTGCTTGATTTCAAGCTGAACAAACTTTGCACCGAGACTTTCCACCTGCTCTTTCACGACCGGACGCGTATCGAATGCCTCGACAACCGCGCCTAAGCGTTTTGCCGTAGCAATGGCTTGAAGACCGGCCACGCCCGCGCCGATGACGAAAACTTTCGCCGGCAAAATCGTTCCCGCGGCCGTAATCATCATGGGCAGCATTTTGCCGAGCAAGTTGGCCGCCACTAGAACGGCTTTGTATCCGGAAACGTTGGCCTGGGAAGAAAGTGCATCGAGTTTTTGAGCGCGAGCAATGCGCGGGACCGCATCCATTGAAAAAGCGGTAATGTTTCTCCGGGCCAGCTTTTGGACCAATTCATGATTCGTTAGCGGCTGAAGAAAGCAGATTAAAAGCGCGCCTTCCTTAATTAAGTCGGCTTCGTGCGCTCCTGCCGCTGTGTTCTTGACCGGCTTTTCAACCTTAAGAACAATATCGCTTTGGCCCAGAATCGAGCGCGCGTCGGATTCAACGGAAGCGCCCGCCGTTTTGTAATCGGAATCCGAAACAGCGGATGCTTCCCCCGCACCGCTTTGAACGGCTACCGAAAAACCGGCGGCAACAAATTTCTTGACAGTCTCGGGTGTAGCCGCCACGCGTATTTCGTTATCCGAGATTTCCTTTACTATGGCAACTTGCATGAATTATTGAAGAGCTTCCACCGCGCGTTCGTTCGCGTCCGTGTTTAAGATCATCATAGCCTCATCGGCGCCCGGAAGCGCGGAGGCATACGCGTAGCAAATGTTAATGTCCGCTTCGGCCAATTTCTGGGAAATCTTACCGAGTGCCCCCGGTACATTCATAACGCTGACCATAACGACGTTTTGCTCCGTCACGTGCCATTCCTCACGTTCCAGAAGCAAACTTGCCTTGGTAGGGTTATCGACCACGATCCGGACCAGGCAATGGTCAATCGCATCATGTACTGAAATGCCCTGCATATTTACATTATTGTCGCGCAGAACTCCACAAAGCCGGCTAAGCTCGCCGGGACGGTTGGATAAGAACACAGAGAGTTGTTTCCTCATCTTAACTTCAGCCATATAAAGGCCTCCTTAGGTTAGAAGTAGCCACGAGCAAGTAGCCAGGGGCAAGGGGGAAATAATCGGGAAAAAAGAAACAAAATAAAGAAAACCAACAAAACCCTTAATCGTCAAATTCCCAATTATCACGCCATCATACCAAGAATGCTGATGGCTATCCTCTCACTCCTTGAGCATTAATATCACATCAGGGGCAATATCTTCTTTAATCCACTTGGCATGTTGATTACTTCTCAACTTGCCTGGCTACTGGCCCCTGGCTACTGGCTACTTTTTACTAACCAACCAGTCACCTAAAGCAAGATACCCTAGCCCACAACCTTCGAACATGTCAAGCGCATCGTCGGGGGAGCAAGCCATGGGCTCGCCGCGCCGGTTGAGAGATGTATTGATAACTATGGGCACTCCGCTCAAGCGATGGAAATGTTCGATCAAGGAATAAAATCGCGGATTGGTGTCGCGATTCACATATTGCGGCCGGGCTGTCCCGTCAACGTGAACCACTTCCGGAACTTTACTCCGCCAAACGGGATTTACCTCGAAACTAAACGTCATGAAAGGTGACGGGTGCTTATTTAAAATAAAATCGGGCGCAAGCTCACGAATAAGCGAGGGGCAAAAAGGCCGCCATTGTTCCCGGAATTTTACAATGGCGTTTATGCGATCGGCCGTTCCGCGAACGGTAGGATTGCCGAGAATGCTCCGGTTGCCCAAAGCGCGCGGGCCGAATTCCATCCGGCCCTGAAACCAGCCGACGATTTCGCCTCTTTGAAGAAGCCCGGCTGCCGTTCTGCAAATATCGGTATCCTTTCTTGCACAAAACGATTTCTTTTTGATGGCTGACTCAATCTCTTCATTACTGTATTCCGGCCCCAGATAGGGATGCCGCATAGGTTCTATCTCATCGCCGCTCCCTGCCGCAACGTAAGCCGCGGCGCCAAGCGGCGTGCCGGCATCACCGGCCGCGGGAACAACCCAAAGTTCCTTGATAAGCGGATGGTTGATTAATTTCCTGTTCAGTGAGACATTTAAAGCACAGCCGCCTGAAAAACACAGCCTCCCGTGCAATTTGAGTTCATCGCTAAGATGCGATTCAACCATCTGAATCGCAATTTTCTCAAACAATTCCTGCGTTTCGCACGCGATATGCGTATGAGGCTCCGTAAGATCGTCGCCTTCTCTCGGAGGCCCCCAGCGGCGGACGAGCTTTCGGCTGATATTCATGCCGTTACGATACCGCTCATGATGCGGCGCGTGATAATAACCGGAATGAACTTTGAAATCGCCTTTCTCAACCGTCGCCACGCCGGAAAAATCGATTTTTCCGGTCTTTCCAAACGGCGCCATGCCCATCAGTTTGTATTCGCCTTCGTTTCTTTCGAATCCGCAATATTCCGTAAATGTTGTGTAGAGCGCGCCGAGCGAGTCCGGCCAAATCCACTCTTTCACAACACGGAGTGATTTTCCCTCCGCCGTGCCCAGGATGCCTGCCGTAAATTCTCCCGACCCGTCGAAGGACATAAAAGCCGCGCGCTTAAACCCCGAGGGGAAATAACTTGCGGCAGCGTGCGCAATGTGGTGCGGAACAAATTCTACGCGCACCCGTTCCGTATCAAATCCGGCTGCCTTTAAAGTTCCGTATAGTTTCTCGAGTGAATTCTTCCGCACCTTTTCCGACTTGAGGACGGACTTAAAGGCACGCGAGATATAGGGGAAAAATAATCTTCGAAAGGATTTCCAGCGCCGCGCCTGGTACCATTCATAGGACCAGGGAAAAGCGACGATGTCGATATCGTCCGGCTTAAGACCCGCCTGTTTTAGACAGAAACGAACGGAATGCACTGTTAGATCAAACTCGGCATGTTTTTCCCGGGTAAAACGTTCTTCCTCCGCCGCTGCAACCAGCTTGCCATCCACGTAGATGGCCGCCGAAGGGTCATGCGGATAAGGGGTTCCGACGCCAAGTACTTTCATCGCATCAAACCGGCCTCGCGTAAGTCTTGGAGCACTTCCTTGTAAACATTAATGGAAGCGCCGACAACCCAGACCGTTGCGGCGGTGAAGAAAACGGTGAGCATTAACTTCCAACGTCTTGAAATCGTCTTGGAAGCCCAGAGAAAAGGAAATGCGAGCGGCCCGAAAAGGATTAATAACAGCACCATTCCCCAAAATTTGAAATACCAGCCCGGCGGGCGCAGATTATTCTGCGGCAACATGGTGTGAGATTCCTAGGAAAACTGGAAATGCAGCGAGACAGCTAATTTCTACTTGCACAAGATGCCCCTGTGAAAAAAAATATTAAGCCCGGCTTTCACGCATGAGCACAACATAAAAGTAAACGAAACCGGGGAGCCAGATGATATCGGCCCAGATCGCGTAAAACCAGAAAATGGGGGGCAAATCACCCGTAACCAGTCCGGCCAGCCAGATAATGGATCCGCCTGCTTTTCCCATGACACCGA
Organism: Candidatus Omnitrophota bacterium; assembly: GCA_016206925.1. Classification (GTDB taxonomy): domain Bacteria; phylum Omnitrophota; class Omnitrophia; order Omnitrophales; family JACQQS01; genus JACQQS01. The sequence goes on along the minus strand of JACQQS010000052.1, from coordinate 411 downwards.
TCCTAAGCAATGCCAGGCGATGTTCCTGCCGTCCCTCGGCGATATCCCAATAAAGGATGCCAAGAACAGCGCCTAGCATTCCCATAAAAATAATTAGCGTAGGGTAATTGACCGGCTCCAGCCCGAAAGCGGCAAATTGGGCTTTGTGAAAAATGGTCGACATACCGAGAAGCCAATTGCTGAAAGCGGCTACGCGGAAGAATGTGCGGAAAAATTTCATATTGGGCAGGTATTATAGCAGAATGTTCCGGTGAGACGTTATAAACATACGGGCGACCTCTTGGGTCGCCCGTGCATTCATTATTTATTTATGAGTCAACCTGGCAGCTACCTACTCTCCCATGCAGTTGCCCACATAGTACCATAGGCGGTGGAGGGCTTAACTTCCGTATTCGGAATGGGAACGGGTGT
>JACQQS010000004.1 GCA_016206925.1 Candidatus Omnitrophota bacterium | reverse complement strand
GTGCTCGATCAACTGAAATCGCATGTTGAGGAACTATTGAGGGCGACGGAGGCGCAATAAAAATGAGAACGTCAAAAAAAGACCTAAAAGAAAAGGCCATGAAGATTTACCGCTACATCATCAGAGGCATTTCGACGCGGGATATTGCGGATGCCGAGGGTATTCCTGAGCGCACGATTCAGTGGCTCATTCGAGAGGGTGGGCGCATTCTCGGCGGCGACCTAAAGCTCTTGACGAAGGAGGGGGTTATTCGGGAGATGTTCCTCGCGCATAAAGAACGCAAGCGCCAGCTTTGGTCTCTCTTTTCCTCAGCAAAGCGCGAGCAAACAAAGATCGCGGCGCTGGCCCGACTGATGGAGGAGGATGAGCTGTGCATGGATCTCGTCGAGCGGTTCAATCTCTTGGAAGACATCGGTGATTTGCCGGAAGTCATCAAGAAGCGTCTCGGCAATCATGATCTGTGGAAGTGAGGCGCGAACGTGTTCGGTGTCCACGGGTCCTTCCACAAAGGAATTCATGCGGGTCGGCGCTCGCGCGTGAGTTCGCTAGCGTCAGAAACTTTTTTGGCTTTCGTGTTCGTCTGCCGAAAACTTGACTCACGCCTCCCAAAATGTCATCTGAGTTTGGTTAATCCTTCCTGAGATAGCCCTTCCAATTCGGTTTTTTCCTTCTGCCATAAAGTCCTAGCTCGATCCTTCCTTGCCTAGTATAATCTGGCTAAAAATGGATGACTCTTATGACCGATAAATGGCTCACAATCTATCAGATTGCTGATTACCTCCAAGTCTCCAAGGAGAAGATCTACAAGCTCTGCCAGCGCGGCCGAATGCCCGCCTCAAAGTTCGGCGGCCAATGGCGGTTTAAGAAAGGGATAATTGACAAGTGGCTTATCAGGCAATCCAAAGGTTACAGGAATAGTTATTGATGAAATTCAAGGAATCCGAAACAGTTGAATTTAAAAAATCGACTGCTGAACTGAAAGAAGCAGTCGTTTCCATTTCTGCAATCCTTAATAAGCATGGCGTGGGCGAATTGTATTTCGGAATCAGAGATGACGGTACCGTCGTGGGTCAGCAAACTTCTCCCAAAACTCTAAGGGAAGTTTCCCAAGCCATCTTGGAAAGAATCGAGCCTAAAATTTATCCCAAAATCCGGACAGTGAAAATTCAAGGCAAGACTTGTGTCGCGATATCTTTTGAAGGCAAAGATATCCCTTACTTTGCCTACGGCCGCGCCTATATGCGGACTGCCGATGAAAATCGGCAGTTGAGCGCGCGCGAGCTGGAGCATATGATTCTCAAGAAAAACAAGGACCATCTCCGCTGGGATACTGAAATCTGCCGTCGGGCGAAGCTTTCGGATATCAATGTTAAAAAGTTGAAAGTGTTTCTCAAGGCTGCCGGCCTTCGCTACGATTCCATCCGGAATGCTTTGAACAAACTCAAACTTTTATCCGGCGGAAAGCTCTTAAACACAGCGGTTATTTTATTTGCCAAACAGCCGCAAGCATTCTTTCCAAATGCGAAATTGCGCTGCGCGGTTTTTGGGAGAACGGATACATCCTACATTGTCGACAGGAAGGAATTTGAAGGAGATCTTTTTTACCTGATTGAAAAGGCGCAAGAGTATATTCTTGAAAAGATCAATCTTGGTATGAGGCTTGAAGGGTTGAGGCGAATTGATGTTCCTGAGATTGAAAAAGATGCTTTTAGAGAAGCGATCATTAATGCTTTTTGTCACCGGGACTATCGCGAATATGATTCCGTCAATATCGCTATTTTCAAAGATCGTCTTGAAATCCGGAATCCCGGCCTGCTTTACGGAGACCTAACAGTTGAAATAATTACAACAAAAATGGTTTCTGAACGAAGGAATGAACTTATTGCAGAATTATTTCACAGGATTCATTTCATCGAAAAATGGGGGCGCGGTATCCGCCTCATCCTTTCCAAAGAGCCGAGGACCGAGTTTGAAGAGGTAGGTAATCACTTTGTCGTAAGATTTGAGCGGAAATCTGTCGCCCCAGAGGGGGCAGAAAAGGTCGGAGGAAAGGTCGGAGATAGGGTCGGGGTAAAGGTCACAGAAAATCAAAGTAAAATTTTGAATGCAATTCAGCAAAATGCGCATATCAATGCAAAGGAACTGTCGCTGCTTGTTGGAATTTCAACCAGAAAAATCGAAGAAAATATCCGTAAGCTGAAAGAGAAAAGCCTTCTCAAACGCATTGGATCGGCCAAAGGCGGCCATTGGGAAGTCGTGAAATAAGGTCATGGGCGGTTTAAATAAGGAAACCGTGGATCAATGGGCCGAAAGTTTGACAAATCAACCGAAGAGAAGGCAGCGAAAGGTGGCGGCGACGTTTGGTCAAGCGGCGGTCGGCCGCTCGGTCGAACGTCACTGCGCGGTTGGCGCAGCGATGCGGAGCGGAGCCGTCCCTTGACCCGCCCCTATTTTTCAGACCGACGCCGACAGGGAATATTTCATGGTGACGCTCAGGATCAATCGAAGGGCGAAGGAAATGGCGGCAAAGATTACTCCCGAGAAGGCGGAGAAAAGTACCCAGAAAAGTACCCAGAAAATCTTAGATATCATCGGCCAAAATAGCTTTGTTACGAGAGCGGAAATTGCCAAAGAAATAGGTTTAAGCGAAGGCGGAGTGAAGAAACAATTAAAAAAATTACAGGCAAAAGGTGTTTTGAAAAGAGTTGGCCCCGATAAAGGTGGCCATTGGGAAGTCTTGAAATAAGGTCATTGGCGGTTTAAATAAGGAAACCGTGGATCAATGGGCCGAAAGCAAATCCAATCAATCGAAAAAACCAAAGCACAAAATAACCCAATGAAATCACCCATACTGAATTCACCCTATCAAGAACCAACCCTTCATCTTAAATCGGATGAACGCGGTTTGACTGATGAAGCGGTCGAATTCCGCAGACCGAGCAGTTTTTGGATCCCCGTACCGCGCGCGAAAAGCAAACAGAAACAGCTTGAATTGAATGTTGCCGAAGGTGCCTTTGGAAGCGAGCTGCAAAAAGAAAATGAGTTCATCAACAGGATCCGCGAGAAGATCAAGGTATGGCGGAGCGGTGGTTACACTGGACTCACCAAAACTTCGCGTGATTTACTCTCCTATTGGACGGACGAAACGCGGGAAAATAAACTTTTCTTCTGCCAGATTGAGGCGCTTGAAACGCTGATGTACATCAATGAGGTCGCAGAAAGGGGCGGGGAAAACTGGATCATTAATGGATTAAGGAAAGCCGGTTCCGAAGCCAATCCGGGTTTATACCGATTGGCGTTTAAAATGGCTACCGGTTCCGGGAAAACGGTTGTGATGGCAATGATCATTGCTTATCACACCCTTAACAAGATCCGCTACCCTCAGGATACGCGCTTTACCGACACCTTTGTTATTGTTACGCCAGGCATTACCATCCGCGATCGACTGAACGTTTTGCGTCCGAATGATGCCCGCAATTATTACAAAGAGCGTGATATTGTTTCTCACCAGGATTTTGAACAGTTGCAACAGGCGAACATTCTGATTACTAATTTTCACCAGCTTGAGCTAAGGCAAAACCAGCGGCTTCAAGTGGGATCGGTGATGAAAGCCGCTGGATTCATCAAAGAAGAAGTAATCAAAGAACCACCAAGCGGTATGGTAAACAGGGTGTTCAAAAGCATTTTGGGCAAACCCCGCGTTTTAGTCATCAATGACGAGGCGCATCACTGTTACCGTGAAAAACCAAGCGCCGAAAAACTTGCCGGGGAAGATAGAAAAGAAGCAGACGAAAACAACAAAGCGGCTCGAGTTTGGATTAATGGATTGGAAGTTCTATCTAAGAAGATACCGGTAAACGCACTGATCGACCTCTCTGCCACGCCGTATTTTTTACGAGGTTCGGGATATCAGGAGGGAACTTTGTTTCCTTGGACAGTGTATGACTTCTCTCTTTTGGATGCGCTTGAGTGTGGTGTTGTAAAAATCCCGCGACTGCCGACTGAATCGGACAGCATCACGAAAGATGACCAGCCGGAGTTTCGGAATCTGTGGCTGTATGTTCGTGATGAGCTACCCAAGAAGGGTTTAAAAACAGGAGGAAAAGATTATATTTCATCGCTTGTTTTACCAACAAAGCTTCAAGAAGCATTGGAATCTCTCTACGGAAGTTACGAAAAATATTATCGTATATACGAGACACAAAAGAGAAACGACCCTGATGTTATGCCCCCAGTGATGATTGTGGTTTGTAACAATACCGCCGTTTCCGAATTGGTTTATCGTTGGATTGCAGGCTACGAACGTGAGACGCCCTCGGGCGGGAATAAAATAGAAAAAGGCAACTTGGAAATTTTCCGCAATGAGGACGGCGTGCGTTTTCTCGACCGCCCGAATACACTTTTGATCGATAGTGCTCAATTGGAAAGCGGGGAGAAAATCAGCGCCGAATTTGAAATGATCTTTTTTAAAGAAATAGAAGACTTTCACAAGGAATATCGGCGCCGGTTCCCGGGAAGGACAGAGCCGACCGATGAAGACCTTTTGCGCGAGGTGATGAACACCGTCGG
>JACQQS010000057.1 GCA_016206925.1 Candidatus Omnitrophota bacterium | reverse complement strand
GTACGGTAACCGATCGCGTCTTAAGCAAGTATGAAGGCGGGATTAAAAAATCTTAATCTTCTAACCCTTTTATTTTAAAAAACTTATGGAAAATTCCAACGGGGAAAGACTATAATGTCAAACCAAAATGGACACTTGCGCATGCAACAGCAGCATTCCGTAAAACTTCTTTTGCCCGAAATTAAAGAGATCCTCAGGGACAAAGACTACTCTCTTCTAAAGGTTGCTTTGAAGGAGTGTAATCCCATCGGGCTTGCCGGCTGCTGGCAAAATTTCACGGAAGAGGAGCAGCTCCAAATTTTCTCTGTTCTGCCCGGAAAATCTGCGCTCAGTTTATTCGAAGTGCTGGAAATAGAAGATCAACGAAAATTGCTCGAGAAATTGAGCGAAGACAGTGTGACGCCGCTTCTCAATAACCTTGACTTACCGGATGTCGCGAAGATATTTCACAAAATGTCCTCCCGCAATGTTCGAAAGATGCGCAATCTTATCAAGAGACAGAAAGCGCTCGCCCACGTGGATTTGCTCATGCAGTACCCTCATCACTCAGCCGGAAGCCTCATGCACCCTGAATTCATCAAGCTGGAACCTAAAATGACGGCCAAGCAGGCCCTCTCGGTTCTATCAGCCATTACCCGGCCGGGTGAAAAAGAACATCTTTTTGCGCTATTTGTTGTGGATGAAGAAAGCAAGGTTTTGGGAAGTTTAACACTTCAGGATTTGTTAAGCGTACCGGAGAATGAAAAACTTTCTGAGCTGATGACCTCTGTAGAGGATTTTAAGCTCAGCCCGGTAACCGACCAGGAAGAAGTGGCGAAAATTTTCACGCGTTTTGACTTGAACTCTGCTCCCGTTGTTGACAAAGACGGAAAACTGATCGGCGTTCTGACGGTAAAAGACATCATCAATGTTGAGCGGCAGGAAGCCACGGAAGATATCGCCAAGATGGTTGGAACAGCTTCAACGGACATTCGTCAACCATCGGTTCTGAGAGCGCTCTTTTATCGAATGCCCTGGCTCCTGGTCACGCTGGGCGGAGGCATGTTCACTTCATATATCATCAAGTCGTTTGAGCCGGTCTTGGCAAAAGTGATTGCATTGGCTTCGTTTTCCCCCCTGCTTGCGGGAATGGGAGGAAATGTCGGCGCGCAAACCGCTACGATTATCGTGCGAAGCATTGCTTTAGGTCAGCTCAACAAAGAGTCGGACAGGGTTAAAACTATCTTGCGCGAAATAAGAGTAGGTTTGATGCTGGGATTGGGCTATGGGATAGCTCTTGGATTTCTCGCTTACGCCCTATACGGAGACCGATATCACTGGCAGTTTTCTTTCTGCGTGGCTTTCGCCATGTTCACATCTATGGCCGGTGCAGCATTCTTAGGCGCGGTGGAGCCGCTTCTTTTTCATCGCGTTGGAATTGATCCCGCTACCGCCACCGGCCCCCTTATCACAACGATCACCGATATTCTCACCAACCTCACCTATTACACCCTCGCCACAATTTTATTGATGAATATGTAGAGCGAGAAAATCTTTACTGACCGTTTCTCCGGGCCGAACGAACCACTTCCTCAATATTCCTTTTCCATAATTCCAAGCTTTGCTATCTTTGCTCTAATCCGTTCAAGATTTTCCGTTTTAGATTCAACATTTATGGGCTGCAGCAAATCTCGTTCTCGCGTTGGCTTACATCAAAGTACTCTACTCCAGGAAACACCTTAATGACTGCTTTCGGAATAGTGATTTTATTTTTATAGTTTCTTTTGGCTAGCATAATACGCTCACGCGACGGCTTGTTTGAATTTCGTATTTATCCTATTAAGCTCTGGTCTATGAAATTTTTTAGCCAAACGTTTAAGAACTAGATTGCCTGGATTAAGCATTTCGACACCGACTAATTCACCATCTGAGGTGAGATCAATAAAAGTTTCGGGAGCAAACTCAATCGTCTTCGAGACCTTGGCTTCCGGCTTAAGTTTAATGTAAACAGCCTCGGCTAAATTATCATATGAAATAATCATTGTTTCCTCCGATAGCGCGTAACAAAAATAATTGCGGTTCTGGTTTCCCTGTAAAAAACATGAAGAACGTTGTTTCCAAATCTCTTTCTGGCTCGAATTCTACCACGCCTTGCAGGCTCCATCAAATCCGGCATTCGAGATTACGCGGCGGTGAGGACGGCTTTAAGGGTCTGGCCGGCCAGCGCCAGATAATTGCTCAAAGCGCTTTGTAAGGAAGGAATGGTTAGGCGGAATAATTCTGGGACAAGCTTGTGCATGCGAGGTTCTTCAATATGGCAAAAAATTTATCAGAAAAAATGGCTTGTGCCCAATACCAGCACAAGAAGCTTGCTTAATTGGTCCGGAGTCAATCTTGCTTTGCGGAGAATAGAACGCAAAGTGCCTTTAGCAATTTCGGAGTGGTACGGCACCACCGTTGTAATGGTTTCAGCAGGCGTTTTTTTCTGCAAAACCACGTGGCTTCCCTTCTGCCGAATCGTCACAAAGCCATCTTTTTCCAGCGCGCGAATGAGATCTTTTGCGGAAACAACGGGAAGTTTTGCCATTAAACAGCAATATCAAGGGTGGAAACAAAAGGAGGTTCTTTCGGCAAGTTTATTTCTGACGGATCAGCGTGCTCTAAAAAAAGCTGCAAAGCTTCTTTTAAATTATCCCGTGCTTCTTCGACGCTCTTGCCTTGGCTTGCAATATCAAGCTCGGGACAGAAGGCGACAAACCAGTTTTCCTCCTGCGCAATAATAACAGATACTCGGTAGCCCATGTATAATCACCCAACAAAAGGTATCACAATTTTCCGCTAAATTAAAGCCACATTTTTAAAAAGTTTGTCGGCGGCTCATAAATCACGACCGACCGTTACGCGGCGGTGAGAACGGCTTTAAGGGTCTGACCGGCCAGCGCCAGATAATTGCTCAAAGCGCTTTGTAAGGAAGGAATCGTTACGCGGAATAATTCTGGGACAAGTTCGAGCATTCGAGATTCTTCTTCGGTGAGCGAAACCCATTCGCCTTTCGGGCCTCTTATGGTGAGGTCTTTATCCGTGACAACCATAACGGACCGGTCTCCACGATACTGGCGAAGTCTATCGCGTATTTTTCCGGCGGGAACCAGCTCCGCCAATGGGAAAACGCTGCGATCTCCGATAACAGAACCGATTTCATCTAAATAATCTTTGCTGGGCGCCTCCCTCAAAGGAATGATTTCGGTTGTATTCCTAACCAGATGAGTCAAGCCTTTCTCTTTCAGTAATTCATAAAAAGCCTTCAAGCTCCCGGCGTCCGTAATCCACAAACTGGAGATCGTATTGCCGCTGTCGCCAAATGCGCCGCGGAGCGAACCGTTAAATTCCTCTGCCGCATCCTCGACAATCTGAGGCCATTGGTTATTAATCGCTGAAATTACCTGTTGCGCCAAACTAATCGTGCGCGCCGGTTCTTTAACTGCGGCAACCGCCCCAAAGCCGGCTTCAGCACGGATGGCGACGCCGACTGCTTCCAGCTCTTCCTGTTCGGCGATTGTCAAATCGCCGGCGGAGCTGTCGCCGGACCCGCGCGGTTTGGAGAGAACTTCTTCCGCAATGGTGGCAATGTCTACCTGATCTATTGCGCTGGATGCCGCGGCTCTTTTTTGCTCTTCAGCCCGTTCCCAGACGGCTTTTCTCTGAGCTAGCCGCTTCGCTTTCGCGTCTTCGGCTCGAGCTAATCGGGCTTCTCTTTCGGCAATCCGCGTCTCGCTGATTTCATCCGCAAATCGCCTGTTGTTTTCGGCACGGATTTCTGCAAGTCTTAAGTTTTCGATGGCCGCGTCAATGCTAATTTGATCATATGCTTGCCGGCCATTGGGAACTCCAAATTTCTCGCCAAGCTGTGCAATGGCACCCTTCAATCTCGCACCGCGGACTTCTCCCCCCAATTTATCCGCGCGTTCCAAACGGAGATCACGGATTCTTCCGAGCAGACGCAGCTGTTCCTCACGGCTTTCCTTAACCTTCGGCAATTCACGAATGGCAAGGCTGAGCAAATTGATCATGACCATGCTCGCGTCCGATTTGTATTCATCACGCACTTTGAAGAACGGTTTGCCGTCCACTTTTACTTTCGAAACGAGCATCTGGATCAACTCGTCGCGTTCGGTATCATTGAAACGATATCTATCAGATTCGATAATGGCGAGAACGTCACGCGCGGAAACCGGCTGACCGCCACGGGCCAGAGCAATCATATCCAAAATGGCGCCGTTCATTCGCAAATGATCGGTGTACACATTCAAAAATGTTTTCCGAATGCCATCCGCCGCTCTTACGTAAAAATTACGAGCTGCTTCAGCGCGTCCGATGAAACGAAGTACGCGAACAATTCCGTCTACAGCTAGAACAGCAAGCCAAAGAATCGCACGCCTTACGAACCCGGCAAGGCCTTTTTCCTTCGAGACTCGCTCCTTCGTGTCTACTATCACCGAACTCGCCCGGAGCGATTTCCAATCAATTTTTAGAAGCGGCTCGCTCAATTTGAAATCGAACTGAGCCGGCGATTCCGGCATCTTAAAACCATCCAATATCGATTTAATATCCAGCGGCTTCACATCGATCGGTTTAAATCCCGTAGAACTCATGCCGTCAATCGTGGGAATTGCAAGCTTGGTAAAGGTTTTTTCCGTAGCGAGTCCGGAAACGAACCTCTCCAGCCGTTTATTACTTTCTCTCACTATCACATTAAGATCCTCTGCCGCCGCGCCAAATCCCCGGGAACGGATAACGACACCATCCTGCTCTTGTATGTGCCGCTCCAAATCTATTTTAAGTTCACCGAGCGTACCAATTCCATATTCCCCGTTGATAATCACGTTTAAGGCATAGAAACCGAAGTCTCCCGTTCTTGGAATTTCATATCCCAGCGCTTCCAGAAATATATTAAGCACCTCCGCCGCTTGCTCATAATCAAGCTCGTCTCCGCCAATCAGAAACGAAAGATCGAGCTCGCGCGCGGCTTTCTTGTATGATTCAAAAATGTTGTCGTCCGGGGTGTCCGGCGAAGTAATCGGTACAAATCCGCCGTCCTCCCTGGCATCTAGAGCTTCTTCAAGCGATTCAGTTCCTTTGCGGCCGAGCTCATCCATTCCTGCCAAAAGCCCGGCGTCCAATCCTACACCAGTCACAATTAATTCCGGAACGGTACGTCCGCGCGCGGCTGTATTGGCCAGTCCCAAATCAATTCCGAGCGCAACGGTGGAGACTCTTCCCGTCGGCGTGTGAACAGAATTAACGAGAACATCCGCGTTACCAATACCTAGAAATCCAAATTGATCAACCCATTCCCGAATGCGCCGCACGTATTCGTCTCTAGTCGCGCCTTCAGATTGGGCGGCAAGCAAATAAAGTCCGTAAACGGCCTGAAGATCCGAACGCGGCGGCTCGATTTCACCATAAATTCCTGTATCCGCCATTCCGGCAAGCGCGTATGCATCCGGCGGAAGCGTTGTGGGCGCAGGCGGCGCGGTGAGACCGTTTCGACGCAAGTAATCGAGGACAACCTCTGCCGTGCTTCTGTAAATCCTTTCCCAAAGCGGCCAGCGATCAAGCGGCCAAAGTGTTGACCAGGTTCCGACCGTGAAAGGCAGCTCGCCTTGAAACGACTTGTCGGCATCCGGTCTTAGCTTTAGGAAAGCGGCGTTCTTTCCGTCAATTTCCACGCTGGACACTACGTCGACCGCCTGATCATAAAGCTGGGTCAATGCGTTTTCAGAAATACCGTACCGGGCAATGACGTAGACAATTCCCGGCGCCGTTTCTTGAACCAGTCGGTCCACATGGCCGTCCATAAACCGTCCGTCGTTGAAAATACCGAAGCGCAGAAGTCCCCGGTTCGAATCATAAAGTTTCCGGTAGCCTTCGCGCTGATTTGTGATGAACCTGAGCGCCTGAGTAGCGGTCGGATGATTCTCACGACCTGTTTTGGCAAATGCACCGCGCACGGATTCCATGGCGAGTGTCAGATAAATGTTGTCAATAAAAGTTGCCCGTTTTCCCGAATCACCACGATCGGCAACCGGGCGGCTATCGGGGAAAACATCCATCCAGGGGAGCAGTCCGTCAAATGCGGTGGAGGCCATTAAATTCTCCTGGAAACCAATCAGTGTATCCACCAGCGATCCCAGGTCTGCCTCGGCGTCCGGAGGACCGTCAAAAATCGTTGATTCTTCGCCGGAAACTACCGCAGCCAAGTTAAATATTTGCTGAGCAACGACGGCAGGCTGAGTAAAATCGCGTGGCGCGGCTTCGTCCGGATGGCGCTGGTCCATGGCAATTCCGGCCAGCGTACCGACCGAAGGATCAAAATAAGATTCTGTCTGCCTCAAATCAACATCGAGCGCGGTGTCTGTTTCATCAACCGTTCCGTCCGTTCCCGGCGTTGTGTCTACGGGCGGCTCGGTTTCATCCGTGCCCGGCATTGTCGGCGGCGCACCGCAGCCCGCAATGCAAACCGTTCCCGCCATTGCCCATCCCTTCCAGTGCCGCTTAACATGCCTTTGCCATCCAGAAATAAGACTGCGCAGACTAAATCTCGCCACGTCACTACGAGCCCGCCCAAAATCCGGCGGGTTCGCAATAACGCTTTCTCTCTCCGCCCCAAATCCGGCGGAGGCTGATTCTGGCTTTGTTGCTTCTTCAACTGCTGGCGTGGCTGTAATAGCAAAGGAAGGTACAGTAATAGCGGCGCGGCTTACGGCGGCAAGAAGCATTCGCCGCTTGTCGCCTACCGTTCCGAATCCGCGGCCCACTTTTAAAAGCGCCGGCCGGAGCGCGGTCGGGGTAATCACGCGATCACCCACTACAATTGCCCCTACTCGATTCATCTGACGGGAAAAAATTTGCCCTCTTAGAAATTCAGCGTTTAACGCTCGATCATTCGTACCCAGCAGCCAATCAATATTCAGCCGGATCGCTGCTTCTTCCAATTCATCTCGCGTCGGTTCGCTAAACTGCGCAGATAACATAGCCCCCATTTTCTGTCTGCCCAGCTCACCAAATTCATAACTGGGAATCGCTACACCGATATTATGCGTCACCGGCGCAATGCTCAAAAGCTCTCCGCTTGTCCGCATGAGATCCAGATATTTCTCATGATCGGTTAATTCCTGAATCGCGGGCGTGATAACGGCGTAGGAAATATTTGCATCCCGCAGGCGCTTCAGAACGCCATCACGATGAAATCCACCCGTGACTAGAACGGCGGAGCGCTCAAGGCGCATAAGCATTTCCTTTTTTAAAAGCTTCTCAAACTCTTTTTCGCGCTCGGCCGTCGTGCCGTAAAACCGGAAAATTCTTGCCGTAAAATCGTCCAGGGAAATAAACCGCATTCCCTCCAAATAGGAATCGTTCAGCCTGTGCCGCTTGGAAAGCGTTTCGAAAAATGAAATGATCTTATCCCTGCCAAAATCTCTCTCCATGCCCTTTAGCTTGATGGCTTGTTCACGGGTAAGCTCCAAAGAAAACCCATGCTCGAGCAAAGTAAGATAATGCTCAAGCCGGATGAGTTCGCGCGCCTCTTTGCTTTGGGCAAGCTTATATTTAAGTTCGAAAGAAATGCTTTCGATCTCATTAAATAGTTCGATCGGATCGACGGTCTTAAACTCCTCCCGAACGGCGTCTTCGCTCATTTCCCCGCTCTTGAGCTTGCCCGCAAATTTCATCAAAGCGCCGAGGTGCGCGTAGTTATCGAGAGGCATGCCAAGCTCCTCTGCGCGGGCATGCAGCTGGTTGAGGAATGATAGAAGGTCCGTAAATTGGGACGAGTGCGTTTCGATAAGGCGGTCAAGCTCGCGGGCTTCCTTGGAGTAAAGAACGGTCTTAAGCTGTTTTACACCGATCCTCGCCTTGGAAATAAATGACCGCCCCAATTCCCGGTCGGCCAGTACGGAAAGAAACTCGTTTAGATTCTTCTTGTAAAGCGCGGCTCTATCAACGCCCACAAAATCAAAAGGCGTTCGGCCGGTGATCGAGGCGTACTGGGGGCCGCCGATTTCCCCTTTGCGGAGAAGCTTGTCCATGACGCGCTCAGTTGCCTCGGGAATGGGAAAAGCCCTGAAAAGTTCGGTTTCAATTTCACCTTGCGCAGCTTCCACGGAAACAAGGCGGATGCCGTAATCGGCAACAAATTTATCGACGATCGCGGCAATATTTCTCTGGGCGCTGTAATTGGTGTGCGCATCCTGAATGTAGATGACAAGCTGATCGCTTGAGCCCCTAAACGTTTCTTCAACTTTTCCCAAATTTTCGGGGATTTGAATCGATGAAGGATCGAAAAGCGGAGAGCCCATTTTGGTTTCGCCCGCAGCGAGAGAATAGGCAGGGACCGGCAAAGTTATAACCATTGCCATAGCCAGCAGCAATGAAATAAAACGAAAAAAAGTAGACCCCTTTCTCAAAGGCATGCCCTGAGTCCCTTCTTAACTAATTAATATACTAGTTTTAAAAGCTTAAAGAAAGCTTACCTTCCAACGGATAAGTTGTCAAATAGGCAGAAAATATCCATTAGTAACGCTTGCCATTATTAACGCTATACGTTATTATTCCCCTATGATACGGTCTTTTGCCTGTAAAGACACGAAAGCCTTATTCCAGAGGGACAGGGTTCGTAAAATTCCGTCCGACATTCAGCACGTTGCTTTGAGAAAACTACGGATGTTAGATGCTGCCACAAGCTTGGAGGATTTGAGGATACCTCCCGCCAATCGACTAGAGAAACTAAAAGGCAATCGGCAAGACCAGTACAGTATTCGTATTAATGATCAATGGCGGATCTGCTTTCGATTCGAAAAAGGTGAAGCAACAGATGTAGAAATTACCGATTATCATTAAACTGAGGTGAGATATGAAAAAAAATAAATTAGATCCCGTTCATCCGGGCGAAGTTCTTTTGGAAGAATTTCTTCTCCCATTAGGGCTTACGCAATATCGTTTGGCAAAAGATATCCGTGTTCCCGCCAGAAGAATCAACGAAATTGTCCAGCGAAAGCGCTCTATTTCAGCGGACACGGCTTTAAGACTTAGCTGTTATTTTGGAATCTCGGCTAAGTTCTGGCTTAACCTGCAAACTCAGTATGATCTTGATATTCAGAAAGAGAAAATATTCTCAGAGCTGGAAACCGCGATTAAGCCGTTCAGAAAAGCAGCCTAAATTCATTACTTGGTTCGAACTCAAAAGATTATGATAGGTTAGGTAATATAACGGTGAAGGTACTTCCCTTGCCGGGTTCGCTTTCCACCGAAATGGAGCCCCGGTGAGCGCGCGCAATGGTTTCGGCTATGCTTAATCCCAACCCGGCACCGCCCTGTTCGCGCGACCTGGATTTATCCACTCGGTAGAAGCGCTCGAAAATCTTTTTCTGCTCAGACTTCGGAATGCCGATGCCCGTATCTTTGACGCTGACTTTTACTCCGGCCTCTTCATTTTTGACACTGATCGCAACGCTTCCGCGGTTATGCGTGTATTTAACCGCGTTTTCCAGAAGATTCGAGAAGAGCTCCTGAAGCCGAAGGCGGTCGGCGCTCACCAGGACCGGAGCGCTTTTCTGATAAGCCAGATGAATTTCTTTCTCATCGGCGAGGGGCTGGTAAAAATCGACCAGTTTCCAAAGCAATTGGTCCAAATCTACTTGCTCCAGTTCAAGCGGCGCTTCACCGCTGTCGGCCCGGGACAGGGAAAGCAGTTGATTGATCATGCGCGAAAGCCGGTTAAATTCTTCGATGATGTCCCCGAGTACTTTGCGGTATTCCTCAAGGCTCCGCTCGCGGCTGAGCACCACTTCGGCCTGCCCTTTGACCGCCGTGATGGGCAGGCGTAATTCATGCGAAGCATCGGCTGTGAATCGAATGATGCGCTGATACGATTCGCGCAAACGTCGGAAGACGTCGTTAAACGTTTTCGCGAGTTCGTCCAGCTCATCGCCGCTGCCGGTTAAAGGAAGCTCCTTATCCAAATTGGTGATGGTAATTTCCCGGGCCGACTGTGAAAGTTTCCCGATGGGTGAAAGCAGATGCTGAGTGAGATAAAACCCGCCAGTGACGGCAAGGACAAGGATCACGGGAATCGCGATCAAAACGGCGCCGGCGAGCGACACCAGCGTGCCGGCCATACCGCCTTCATCCAATCCAAACTGGAGAAAATAAAGCATGTCCGCTCGATTTCTGAACGACTGCGTAATGAGGTGAAATTTTCCCCCGCCGCCAGCCACACTCCGTTCATAAGACTCACCTTCGCCTGCGCGCTCGAGAACCCGCAACGATTCCAGATCTTCGGAAAAACCCTCCGTCCGGGCGATGACATGGCCGTTTTCATCAAACAAGGCATAGTTCAAACGATACGGCCCTTTGCCGAGAAGTGTCTGGCGCGAAAGAAAATTGGACATCGAGCTCGTGTCCTGCGCTTCATTCTGAATCAAATCCAGCGTGGCGGAAAACTCCGTGTGCAAAAATGATTTCATGGTCCGGACCAAATCGCGGCGCACCTGAAGATAGAGAAATGTTGAAATGAGAAGCATGCTGATCAGAAGCGCTGCGGCATAGCCAAGCAGCAGCCGCGTTCGAATTGACCGAGACTTTCTGTCATTCCCGCGAAAGCGGGAATCCAGTGTTCTGGGCTCCCGCTTCCGCGAGGGCGACAAACTTACAAAGCTAGTCCCTTTTTTCAAGGACATATCCCACTCCGCGGATTGTGTGGATAAGCGGCTTCTCGAAATCGCCGTCGATTTTTTTCCGGAGATTATTGATATGCACATCGATTACGTTTGATCCGGAATCAAAATGATACCCCCAAACATTTTCGGCAAGCATCGTACGCGTGACCACCTCTGATTTTCTTTCGATAAGATATTGCAGGAGTGAAAATTCTCTCGGAGTGAGTTCGATGGCTTTCCCGTCGCGCCGCACGACGCGTTTCCGAAGATCCACGTGAAGTCCGCCTTCCTCTATCACGTCAAGTTCCTTGTCCTTCCCGCGCCGGAGAAGCGCGCGCACGCGCGCGGAAAGCTCTGAAAATGCGAATGGTTTCACCAGATAATCGTCCGCCCCCAACTCAAGCCCCTTCACGCGGTCATCCACCGCATCTTTGGCGGTCAGAAAAATGATCGGGGTCTTATTGCCTTTGGCACGCAGCTGGCGAGCAACTTCATATCCATCGAGCTTGGGAAGCATGATATCCAGCACAATGCAGTCATACTTTTCGCCTTCGGCCAAAAAATAGCCTTCCTGACCGTCGGCGGCGGGATCAACGCAGTGGCCTTCCTCTTCAAAGCCCTTCTTCACAAAATCCCGGACTTTCTTTTCATCCTCTACAACAAGTATGCGCATGTATCAACCTCGATTAGCTGCATAATAATACCAAAAACCATTCGAAAGATGTAGGCTGAGATAAGCACAGGGCACGTCCCACTTCATACAGTTGTTCGGCACCGCTCCATAATTACCTTCCGGGTAATTATGTCGCTCGACTCGTCTCTGCTACGTCCGTCCCTGGGACTTCGCAACGAGCCGAGACGTGCCTACACAACTGTATGAAGTGGTACATAGTCAACGGTCGCTCTTCCAAATTTGGAGTGTACCCATTATAACGATTTGCAGAGCTGTGACGAAATGATCAATACATTTATTTCAAGGCTGACGGAAGCATAGACTGAAACAGATTGTATTCGGTTATTTACTCAGGTCTTCGACGTCAAATGAGACGGTGCGGTTCCAGACAGCGCTGGCCGATTTATAAAATTGTGTGAGCCCAACCCAAACAGGTGCCAATACAGGTTCGAGCTGGTCGGTTATGGGCGGGTAAAGATTTCCGTGCCTGATCATAAAAAGCGAGGAGAGCACCAGAACGATACCGAGCAGAATATCGAAATATCCGTTTGTGCGTTTAACCCAAATCCGCACACCCTGATAAAACGTGAAAAATCCGCCGATCGTCAGAAGAATCAAAATCCAAAGCGGTTGTGCTTGCATGAATTTGTCTCTCTTCTATCTTGCGGGCGTTTCTCTCCCGTGAATCAGACCGGTAATTTTCTGATTCTCCGGCGTCGGGATGTTTAATTCGCGACCCAAGCGGCAAATGGCGCCGTTCAACGCATCGATTTCCGTGCGCCTCCCCTTTCTTAAATCGCCGAGCATCGAAGGATAATGTGCCGCTGTTCTTGGTATAAGCTCATTGACCAAAAGTTTCATGAACGCCTCGGCTTCAGCCGGATCAAGTGCGATGCCCTTGGCTTGCCCTACTTGATAACATTCATCGACAATTTTACGCATCGACGCAATGCGATCAGCGCTGCCCAGCATTTTTCCGTACGGAATTTCAAAAATACTCGAGGGGCCGTTCAGCGCACAGTTATAAATAACCTTTGCCCAAATGAGCGTCGGAATGTTTGGTACGGCCCTCGCCGGAATCTTGCTCCGGGTAAATAGATCGGCTATCTCCTGCGGTGACCTAAGAGGCTTGGAGCCGTGTACGCTCCCGACTGCAAGCGCGTCGGCTGAGACGGTAACCTCAACCGCGCCGGGCGTAATATCAACCCCGGTAATAATCCGCCCTATGAGATATTGTTCTGAGGGAATCTTTTTAAGAACGATTTCGATATTGCCGAGGCCATTTTGGAAGGAAACGAGCACTGTTTTTTTGCTCAACAAAGGCGCGGTTTCCGAAACTGCTTTTGCCGTATCAAAAGATTTGACAGTTAAGATAATCAGATCGAAATCCAATTTTCCTTTGCCAAGTTCCCGCACATCCGTATACAGTTTGGAAAAGCGCACCCGATGCGTTCCCCAAATTCCTTTGATCGCGAGCCCATTCTGCCCAATGACATCCATATGCCAGGGCCGCCCCAAAAGCGCCACTTGGTGCCCGGCTTTCCGCAAAAATCCGCCGATCAAACTGCCAACCGCACCGGAACCAAAAATCAGAATGTTCACAGAAAATATGAAATTCCGTCGGGAAGTTCGTTTGCATCGTTTCGTTCGTAAGGAAAATGCTCTCTCAGTCGTTCGCCAATCTTTTGAATGCCTTCAACCAGTCCGTCGGAAAACCGGTCTTCTTTAAATTTGCTCTGCATTTTATCGGCAATATCATCCCAAAACCCATCGGGAACTCTCTCATGAATGCCGCGGTCGCCAAGAACTTCAAACCGCCGGTTCGCCGGATTTAAAAGGATTAAGACCCCGTTACGATTCTCGGTCGCACGCATATTCAGACGCTCAAAAATTTCCCATGCGTGTGACAGAAAATCTCCTTTAAATTCCCGCTCCAAATGCACGCGGATTTCCGCCGAAGTTTTTCTTTCTGCTTCCCGGATAGCGCGTAGAATGCGTTCCCTTTCTCTTTTCGAAAAGAAGAGCCGAGGATCACAACTGCGCTCCACTTTAAAGTTCACCAT
>JACQQS010000051.1 GCA_016206925.1 Candidatus Omnitrophota bacterium | reverse complement strand
CCGCTAGATCGTGCATGGCTGGAGAAGATGATCAAGACGCTCCAGGAGCGAGCCGGCACGCTGGCGGAGCTGGTGGGGGTGGGCCATTTTTATCTGTCCGACGAGATCTCGTTCGATGACAAGGCGGCAAACAAATTCCTGACCGGAGAGATCGCCCAGCCGCTGAAGGCGCTGGCCGATGGATTGGCAAAGGTCTCCGAGTTTGACGAGCGGCAGATCGAGCAAGCGTTTACCGCAGTGCTCAACGACAAAGGACTCGCTTTGGGAAAGCTCGCCCAACCTGTTCGCGTCGCCCTCACCGGCTCCGCCGCAAGCCCCGGCATTTACGAGGTGATAGCCGTCTTGGGAAAAGAGCGCACGCTCAAGCGCCTCAAGAAGGCGCTGGAACACATCGGCTCAGGCACTGAAAAGCACTAGCCTCCCAAAAATCCTTTTTCGCGATTATTCACTTGCCGCAAGGCAGCAATATCGAGATAATGTTAGGCCGTGTTGGATATCTCAATTGCTGTTATAGTGGCCATTGTTACCGTTTACATGGGGTACTTGGGGGTGCGTGTGAGTATACGACCCCCGGTCGATCGCAAATCTCAAGCTCTATTTAAGTGGAGATTTATTCTTTTAGGGGCAGTAGCGGTTATTTTAACAGGGGTTCAGGCTTTTCGAAATGAAAATATACAGAGTGAAATTAGGCACCGCTTGGGAGACATTCACAAACAAATTTCAGGAGCAAAGGCGGCTCGATTGAATGTAAGCGCAGCTTTAGAGGGCGGAGATACAGTAAAGTTGGCGATTGAAATTAGGAATGACGGAAATCTCAATGCGGCGACTGAGATATCGGCTAGTATGATCGTTAATGATTCTATTGTAAGTCGAGTAAATAAAGTGATGGTTGTGGAACCCGCAAGTCATCAATTTTTGCGAATCCAAATCCCGGAGGAAATATACGCTAAAATAGATTCTCGACAGGCACAATTCGAATTCTCTCTTATAGTTACTTACCAAGATGAATTATCAAGAAATCGCAAGACATATAGAGGTATTTACAACCGCGATGGTAACTATTTTGATGTCGTTCTAACTAATTCTGAACAGACAATCATGAGGCAATAAAGACGAACAGATGAACAACACCAACACTGTCATCATCGGCTCCCCAAGGGTCTCTATCGCCAGATCTCGGAGTTGGCCGACTGGGAACAGCGGAGTCTTAACGGAAGATTTAAGGGGTCGGGAGTCTTTTCGTAACTTGCACAAGCAGCCAACGTAGGCAGGAAGATTGCCGAGCACAAAATAGCCTTACACACGCCCAGCCAATGCGAAGTTGCAAGCCTGTTGATCCGCGATTCCACGGGACCCGGCCAATTTCCCTTTAAACTATAATTTGTGTGGTGTAGTTCAGCTAATAGTTGAATTACTACACCTTTAGTATACCTAGCCTTGCATTGTAAAGGTATATTCTATATGCTGTAATTCATCTAATCAGTGAACTACTACGTACAGAGTAAACTATGGAAGCCATTTCCGGCTTAGGCAAAGTTGATAGGGAGAGGCTTGCGCTTCTCCTCCACGGAACGAAGTGAACAATCTCGGATAGTGAGGCGGCGAAAATCCTCGCAGTCTCTCCCGCCAACGCCGCGAAGATGTTGGCGCGATGGGGAAAAAATGGTTGGGTTTCCCGTGTGCGCAGGGGTCTATACATTCCTGTACCCCTCGAATCACGAGTTGCCGATGTTCCTCTTGAAGATGCCTGGATAATCGCCGAGCGGTTGTTTACTCCTTGCTATATCGGCGGGTGGAGCGCAGCGGAGCACTGGGGTCTAACAGAGCAGATTTTTCGGACTGTTATAGTGATGACAACGCAGAAAGTACGGGACCGTTCTCCAAACATAAAAGGCACAAAATTTCTGCTGCGCACGGTCTTGGAGAGAGCGATGTTTGGGTTAAAGCTTGTCTGGAGAGGGCAGGTGAAGGTGTCCGTGTCCGATCCAACTCGGACGGTGCTCGACATGCTAAACGATCCAAAGCTGGGAGGCGGGTTACGCTCCACTGTGGATATATTCGGTGCCTACCTCCGTTCGGACAAGAAGGACATGAACCTCCTACTCGAATATGCCGACCGGCTCGATAACGGTGCCGTCTTTAAACGATTGGGATTTTTGTT
>JACQQS010000049.1 GCA_016206925.1 Candidatus Omnitrophota bacterium | reverse complement strand
CACGTACTCTGCCCTTTTGCAGTGGCATACGTAACAGCACAAGTTGTTCAATATAAATGGGTTCTGTTTTCTGACTAGATAAAGTATAACATTAACCAGATAAAGAGTGTGATGACCCGCATCAGAAAATTTACAGATGGCGGTAAATGCAGCTTAAAGTTAATTACTTTAAAGACTTAGGCGTGGGTGCTATCTTTAATCATAGGCACAAATCGCACCGGCAGAAGCACGGACTTTTGAATACCGCTCTCGGTCTTGACGATCAAAACAAGTTCCTGAAAAAATGACCCCACGGGAATGATCAACCGCCCGCCAATTTTTAACTGCGCGATGAGTGTTTCCGGCACGTCCTTTGGCGCTGCCGTGACCATTATGGCATCAAATGGCGCAAACTCGGGCCAACCTTTATAGCCGTCGCCATGCTTGATGAATATATTTTCGTATTCCAATTCTTCCAATAATTTCTTAGAACGGTCAGCCAGATCTTTAATGATTTCGATTGAATAAACCTCCCCCGCAAGCTCTGCCAAAATAGCCGCTTGATAACCGGATCCCGTTCCGATTTCCAAAACCCGATCTTGCGGAGCCAAATGCAATGCTTCCGTCATAAATGCCACGATGTACGGCTGCGAGATGGCTTGATCAAACCCTATCGAAACCGGATGATCTTCATAGGCAAGATGGCGAGCTCTTTTGTCAATGAATAAATGCCTCTCCACTTTCATCATGGCGTTTAGCACGCGCTCATCGGTAACACCTCTTGCTTTAATCTGTCGCGCAACCATGTCACGTCTTTGATGGGTGTAGGGATCCGTTTCCGGAAATAGCGGCGCAACGGAAAAGAAAAAAAAGAATAGAATCGCGGCGGAAAAAGCTTTCATTTCTTCTGAAATTGAAATTGTGCTTCCATGCCTAAATCCAGGATACGCCTGGCAATACCTTCGATCATTTTGACTTCACGAATTTCACACGCACGCCTTTTCATCGTTTGTTTTATGGTCTTCAAAAGCAAACCTAAATGTTTCCGCTTCGCACCGTTGGTGTAGCCCAGTTTCATAAGTGCAGGTGCGAGAAGTCTGCACATTCCATCGAGATCTGAGTCCGTTGCCAGATATTTCTTGTTATCTTTCTGAATCACAACCGATCTTCTTACCTTCGACGCGCGAAATATTTCATATGCGACGAGTAAAACGGCGTGGCTTAAATTGAGCGACGGTTGGACCGGACTTGTCGGAATATAAACGTTTACGTGACAGTCGCGCAAATCACGATCGGAGAGCCCTACCCGTTCGTTTCCGAATAATATGGAAATCTTGCCCAGCATAGACTTGTCTAAAATGAGTTTTGCCGTCCTGCGTTCCAGCTTCAAAGGAGAGCGTACTTCTCCGCCGCGCCTTGTCGTGCCAACAATAAACACAGAATCGCTGACGGCTTCGCGAACGGAGGCGGCGACTTTCGCTTGTCTTAAAACATCTAAAGCATTGGCGGCCATGATCTTGGCCTCTCTTAGCCAATCTTCTGGCGGCCGCACCAAAATCAAACGCCTCAATCCCATATTTTTCATACTGCGGGCGGTCGATCCGATGTTCCCCGCAATCTGCGGTTCAACCAAAACAATGCGAATAGGGTCGAGCATGTTCATGGAATTTCACGGACAAGGCGGAATTTAGCGAAAATTACGGACTCTTCGGTTCGTATGCTTCCTTGATCCACTTGTCCAAAACCAAATTGGGATTGCTCACGATGTCGATCGGCAGAACGAACTTGTCCCTTTGTTTACGTTTTTGGATAAGGGCAAGGCCATAAATATAATTTGAGAGAAGCGTCTCCAGAAAACTACCAACCTTTAAATCCTCCTCAAATACGCGGCGGAAAATTTCCTCGCGCGCTTGCTCATCAAATTCAATTTTAATCTTGTTCTTTTCGAAAAAGCCCGTTTCGAAACTTCTGACTTCATCGGCAATTTCCACACGCCTTCTCTCCAAGTCTTTCTTCAGCAACGCTTTGATCCCCTCCCTCGGTTCAAAAACCATATCGGAAGTTAGCGTAAAGTTGGTAAGACTGCTTGAAGGGAGTTCATACCGCAGATCGCGTAAGGTACGTTCCAAAACGGTTACCAGACCGCGTGCTCCCGTTTTCTCCTGAGCCGCGTGCTTGGCCATTTCCCAAAGCGCTTTTTCCTCGAATTTCATTTCAATGCCGTAGGCTTGAAATGCGGCGCCGTACTGCTTCAGGACCGAACCTTCCGAGCTGGTTAGAACCCGGTAAAGATCCTCCGCAGATAGAGGGTCACAAACAGCCCGGACAGGCAGACGGCCGACAAATTCGGGTTCAAACCCGTACTCGATAAAATCCTCAGTCTGCACTTGTCTGAGCGCTTCGGAATTTGATTTAGGCATCGGTATTTGGACCGGCTGAAAACCAATCTGAGTTGATTTCATCCGTTTTCGTACGATGGTATCCAGCCCATTGAATGCACCGCTCACAATAAACAAAATGTGACGCGTATTAACCGCGGGCCGGGAAAATTTCCCTTTCTGTTGATATTCGATCATGGCCTCCATCTGCGACTGGATATCCTGTGGATTTCTAAGCGGAACCTCCGTTTCTTCCATTAATTTAAGTAGCCCTTGCTGAACCCCGGCACCGCTCACATCACGCCCCTGCATGTTTATCGCGCGTGCGATCTTATCAATCTCATCCAGATAAATGATCCCGTATTCGGCCAAATCGATATCTCCTTCGGCCTTGTGAACAAGATCGCGAACCAAGTCATCCACATCACGGCCGACATAACCCGTCTCGCTGAATTTCGTCGCATCGGATTTTATAAACGGCACACCGATCAGCTCAGCAAGACTGCGAATGAGATACGTCTTTCCAACCCCGGTAGGACCCAGCAATACAACGTTTTGCTTTATGTAATCTTTACACTTTTCGCCCAGACCGCAAAGCCTCACGTGATTGTAATGATCGCAAACCGTCGTTGCCAAAACGCGCTTGGCCTCTTCTTGTTTAATGACGAAACGGTCCAGATATTTCTTGACCTCTTTCGGTTTAAAGTTAAAACGAAAAGCCTTATCTGCGGCGTGCCAGGAGATCGCTGACACTTTTGTGTCAGGACATCGCTGACAGTCCACAAAAGTTTTTAACCGGGATATGGTCTTTGACCTCTTCCCGAAGTTGGTATTTAAGCTCTTTGACAAGGATGCGTTTTTGATCCT
>JACQQS010000050.1 GCA_016206925.1 Candidatus Omnitrophota bacterium | reverse complement strand
GTTTTAAGGCAAAAATTTGACAATTAGTAAACACGATGCTAGGGTTTAATCGGGAATTTGAACCTGAACACCGAAGCAGATTTAGATGTGCTGCTGAGGTAAACGGGGGGTGAGTTTAGAAATGAAAAAGAATCACGACCTTTTGGCAGGTTTAGTCTTGGGCGTGCTTATCGGCATAAACTATGGGGGTCTGATCATACCCCATATGACGATCATGTATCTTGTATCGGGATTTTTTGTTTTGCCGATGGTAATATCGCTAGTTAAGAAGGTACTAAGCTAATCGCCTAAAGGGACAACGTAGTCGATCACCAGACGCCGTTTTGCGAGCGGGCCACTACAGAAAAATACCGCTCCAGGCGGCGTCTTTCTTTTCTCTAGAAATGCTCTATCGTTCCTGCCGGTTAGCTTGACGCCCATTGGAGGTCTCGAGTAGACTACGGCATTTATTAACACGATGCCGAAAACAACTTCGCAAACGTATTATATTTACACAGACGGCGGCGCCCGGGGAAATCCCGGACCTGCGGCTATTGGAGTCTTAATTTGCGATGAAGAGGGGCATCCTATACAAGAGCATAGCGATTACATCGGGGAAGCTACAAATAATGTGGCTGAATATTGTGCGCTCATTGCGGCCCTTGAACTGGCCAAACAGCTTGATCTGAAGGGATCGAAGATCCAGGTATGTATGGATAGCGAATTGGTATGCCGTCAGCTAAACGGCGAATACCGGATTAAATCGCCCGAGCTAAGGAAGCTGTACCAAGCCGTTAAAGAAGCCGAAACAGATTTCGAATCGTTGAAATATGAGCATGTTCCGAGAACCCATCCGTCCATCCGCCGTGTTGACCGCTTGTTAAATCTAAAGTTGGACCAATGCTCTTAACCAAACAAAGGAACGCACTATGGGAAATTGGATCATCATTTCTTTGATCGGCGTATTCGCGGGAATTGCGAGTGGTCTTTTGGGTGTCGGCGGCGGTTTGGTCATCGTGCCCTTGCTTGTGTTTTTGGCCAAGTTAAATATACACCAGGCCGTTGCAACGTCGCTCGTCATTATTGTTCCGACCGCCGCCGTAGGAGCTTTCCGGCATTTTCTGGCAGGAAATGTGGTTTGGAAATACGTATTCATCATTTCTTTATTTGCCATGGCGGGCGGTTTTCTTGGCGCGCACATAGCTACCGGCCTGAACGCTGCCGTTCTCAAAAAGGTGTTTGCCGTGTTTCTCGTTATCATGGCCGTTCGTATGCTGACAAGCTCCTAATGGTCATGTGAAATCATGCAAACCGTGAAAAGTTCTGGGAAAATTCCTCCGCTTGATCTTGTGCGCGAGTACGAAGAAATCGGGCCTGCGATTCAGACGCGTGTTGATCGTGTGCTGCGTTCCGGGCAATTTATTCTTGGAAAAGAAGTAGAGGAATTTGAAAAGCGCTTTGCCCAATTTTACGGAGCGAAATTTTCAGTGGGGGTAGCCTCGGGATCCGATGCTTTGCTTCTCCCGCTGCTTGAAATGGGTATTCAGCCGGGTGATGAGGTCATGACCACAGCTTGGACATTTATTGCCACGGCTGGAGCCATCCTGAGGGTTGGAGCCGTTCCGCGGTTCGTCGATATTGAGCATTCTTCTTTCACCATAAATGTGGATTTACTCGAAAAAGTGCTGACGCCTAAAACGCGGGCCATCATGCCTGTCCATATCTATGGGCATCCGGCCGATATGAGCCGGGTCATGGTTTTTGCGCGCAAGCATCAATTAACCGTCATCGAAGATTGCGCGCAGGCGCTTGGTGCACAATGGGGGGAAAAACGCGTCGGCACTTTCGGTGAATTTGGGGCGTTTAGCTTTTATCCCACCAAGAATCTTGGTGCGTATGGCGACGCCGGAGCAATTGTTACGAACGATGAAAAGTTTGCCAAGAAGTTAAGAGAACTGCGGACTCACGGTGCCGAGCGGGGTTACCTATACGAAGATAAAATCGGTATTAACTCGCGGCTGGATGAGATTCAGGCGGCTGTCTTGAATGTTAAATTGGACCGTTTGAGCCGGTGGAATGATGCGAGAATTTCGGCCGCCGCTTATTACACAGAGCGGCTGGGTCGTTTCAATTTGCCAAATCTTATCCTGCCTTCTGAAAAATCCGGTGCGTATCACGTTTATCATCTGTATACGATCCGGACAAAGGACAGAGATAAATTAGCGGATTTCCTGAATAAGAGGGGAATCGCGGCGGGGATTTACTATCCTTTGCCGATTCACAGGCAAAAGGCATTTCTCAAGCTCGGCTTTGGCGAAATTTCTCTGCCCGAGACAGAACGGGCCGCGCGTGAGGTTTTGAGCCTTCCGCTTTTCCCCCAGATTTTGCGCGAAGAGCAGGATTCCGTGATTGACGCTGTAGGCGATTATTTCAAAAGATGAACACAACTCCGTTATCTCGAGACGACAACAAAAACAAAGAACCGCAGGATAGCGCACTGTCTTTGGTGACCAAACTAGTCATTGTTCCGCTGGTGATCGTGGCTATTGCCGTCAGTGTATTTCTTCTCTTCGGCTGGATGACCTATGATCGAAAGTCCGCCGAAGCATTTTTGGCGGATGTGAAGACGGCATCGCCATCCAAGAAGTGGCAGGCCGCTTTTGTTCTGGCAGGGAAATTGCGTGACAAAAAGGGGTTGGGCGATACCGAGCGGCTATTTCAGGGTATGACTTCGATTTTTGGAGACAAGAAAGATTATGATGAAAAAGTGCGTTCGTATATGGCCATGGCGTTGGGCAATCTGGGTGACAAGCGTGCAATCCCTCTGCTGGAAAAAGCCATACGTGAAGAAATATCGGGCGCGGGCGATATCCCCATTTATTCGATGTGGGCCCTTGGAACTTTGAAAGCCGCAGAATCGGCCTCACTTTTGATGGACATAGCCGGAAGTCATGACAGCGCGATTCGAAAAACAGCCTTGTTTGTTTTGGGTTCCTTGGAGTCAAAAGAGGCTATCCCTCTATTGAAATCGGCATTGGAGGATTCGGAAATTGATATTCAATGGAACGCAGCGTTTGCATTGGCGCGCTTGGGTGATGCAAGTGGACAGCCGCTTCTGAGACAGCTTTTGGATAGAAGCTATTATGAAAGTTTTCAGGACATGAGTTTTCAGGCCCGGTCAGATGCGATGGTGAACGCACTCATGTCCGTAGCATACCTTAAAGACATTTCTCTCATTCCTGCCATTGAAAGGCTTGGCCGCGAAGATCTGAGTGTTCAGGTGCGACACGCGGCTCAGCAGGTGCAGGCAGCTTTGAAAGAATTAGAGCGATTTTCTGTAAATTAGCATACTTATTATCCGTAAGTTGCTTATGTATAAGTAGTTAATGCGATATCACCGGGGATATTATTATAGGCCTTGACTTAGCATATGTACTGTGCCATAATTCCAGTGTATTATTCATAGATTGTGAACAAAGGGGCTATACACGGAAATCGTGTAGGCCTTTTTTATTTCTGAAAATTTTAAGCAATTTTAAAAGTGTTTTGGACAAGCGAAATAAAGTCTTTAGCCTGATATTCATAAGCAGTATAAGGAGCAAAAATGCTTAAGAGAGACAGCGCTTTAGCCAGATTAAACTACGATAGTTTCATGAAAGCATACGTCTACCTCCTTATTTTCGCTTTTGTCGTAACCCAATGCGATTTCGTTTTTGCGAATGATGCCCCCGTATTGGGTCCTGGCGGTCTGGTTGCGCCGGTCATGAACGTGAATTCCGAATCCATGGAAGATGCCGAGGGCGAGAGACGGATCCGAATCGAGGAAGAAAATCAGCGAAAAGATGCTATAGAAAAGTCCAAGCTGCTTCCCGGTGATGAAAACCCACTCAGCATTCCAAAACCTGAGATTGCCGAGAAAATTGAGGAAATTATTGACGACAGGGATGACGAAAAATCCAACTCCGGCCGTGGGAAAGAAACAGTTACAGATGTTGCGGCGAAGAGCCATGCTTCGTCTGCTGCCCAGCCTGTTTCCGTTCTAACACCCCCGTTTTTCATCTCAAACCGTGATTTGATTACCGAGGAAAAAAATGCGCAAAAGGCCGAGCAAAAGAAGCTGGATGAAGAAAAGAGGAATGAGGAGAGATCCCAGCGGGAAGAAGCAAAGAGTATCACTGAAGAAGTGAAGAAGATCGTTCACAAGATCACATCGGACAATCATCGCGATAAAAAGGAAGACGACATTTCCGAATACCTTCCGGTTTCGAAAGACAGAAAAGCACTCAAACACATCGTGGAAGATATCATTTCATCTTCGAAAGGCAGGCTAACCTCCCCGGTTGTTACTTCTTCAAATATTCCGGTGGATGCCACTTCAATTTCTACACCCATTCCCGGAGCGGCGCTGACTACGCCGGTTACGGATTCTTCGGTAAATCTTTCTACTGCTTCCGCGGAATCAAATGCCAACCGGGCCAATCTGGTCCTTCAGGGTCCGCAAAGTTACGTACTTCCTCTTTCAAAAATTGCGGCGACGGTCATCCAAATGATTACAACACTGGTTTCTGCTGCCAATAATCCTGATCTTATCGGCGTGACCGAAGGCATGTTTGCCCATTCGATAGAACTTCTAAAACTGGAAATCGAAACGGCTATTATTCAGATCGTTGACCTGCAAAATGTGCTCCAGAAATTGGTCGAGGAGCAGCGTTCCATTTCACATGAATTTGATACAGAAGTGGCGCTTGTGAATAAATTCGCGAAGGCTATTTCCACCAGAAGTACCGTGACAAAAGCAGAGTTGGAGAGAATTATCGCGAGCACCAAACCCGTGTACATTGATGACGATTATCTGCTTCAGGTTCAGAGTATGCTGGTATACGTTGAGACACAGTTGAGCAAGCTGGAGGAAATCCAGACCCGCCGCTCTCAATTTCTCAATTCTTTGAGGAAAGCGGATTTCGATACGGCCGAAATGAAAGAGCAGTTGAGAGAAACCTCAAAAATGCTCATTAATGTCGAAATTCTAAAAAGTCTGGCGCAGGCGACCAAGACCCAATTAATTCAGGTTTTCCAGGATTTGCAGAAGTCCCACGAGCGGTTGCGTGATGCCGTTGAGAAAATCAGGTTACTCCGCACAGGGCTTGAGAAGAGCGTAACTCTAGACGCACTGGCCGCAAAAGACCATGTATTTCATGTTTATGCTACAGCAATGGAAGTGCGCGAGCGTACAAGAGCCTTAAACGCACTTAAGGATCAAATTCGCGAAGAAGCCAAAAACAATTACGCCGCGATTGTGGAATATTACGGATTGCTGAGGCAAATAGACACTTCCCGGCTTGAAAATCCGACCAAAGAAGAGGTCGAAGCTTTGCGGGGACATGCGGAGCGGCTCGTTCCGCCGGAGCAACAGGAAATAGCCGGAAGTTCCGACATATTGGGCGATACCTCCAAATGGGAATATGCGCTTCGCAGTGCTTCGAATCTTGAACTGATGATAAGCGCCTCCATTTCCGGAAACCTGGACTTGAGGGCTGTCGGTGAAATGTCTGTCGAAATGAAGGGAGTTGTGCGGGAAGCGGAACGTCTTGCGCGGATGGAGTTAGACCAGGCGGACAACGCGGAAATACAGGCGCGAAATGTTGAAGCACTTGCCCGCGGGTTTGCCAAGAGATTGGAACTTCTGCTCGGCTATTCCCTGGAAATTCAGAAACTTCTTGCGCGTGAAGGCATCGTTATAGACCTCGTTCACTAATTCATTCCGCAACGCTCAGCAGTTCATTTCTGTTTACCTGCCCTTCGCTATCCGTTCTATCTTGTCCATAAAAAGTACTTGTCTAGGCTATAAATTCCAATACAATACGGATACTAATTCTTAATGTTTGTCGGCATCGTGCGCATAGTTTTGTGGATTAATCCTTATTTTTGAAAGGCTAGTTGGTAATGGCAGAGGTAAACCCGCCTGCTCCTTCAACTGTGTCAACTGGAAAAACAGCTTCTCCGCAGGTGATGGATCGTCGGTCGTTCTTTTCATGGTTAAGCTGTGCTTGGCTCGCGTTTGCAGCCGCTGTGGCCGCCTCCGGCACAACCATGATCCGCTATCTTTTCCCGAACGTTTTGTTCGAACCGCCTTCCCAGTTTAAAATCGGTTTTCCGGATGATTACAAGATCGGAGAAGTCTTCGAGGGATGGAAGTCCAAGTACGGAATCTGGGTCGTCCGCTCGGTGGACAGTATCTATGCCTTGTCCACTATTTGCACGCACTTGGGCTGTACGCCGAACTGGCTTGAAGGGGAACATAAGTTTAAATGTCCCTGCCATGGCAGCGGTTTTCGCATAACCGGTATTAATTTTGAGGGTCCCGCACCGCGCCCTCTAGAGAGGTTTAGAGTCGCGCTTGCGGAGGATGGACAAATTATTGTTGACAAAAGCAAGAAATATCAGCAGGAAAAGGGGGAATGGAACGACCCCGAATCCTTTTTGAAAGTTTAGGTGTCTTATGGCAGATAAGGGTTCATGGAAAGACGGTATTACAAATTCTCAGGTTTGGAAGTCCGTATTTCGTCACGGTGATCCCGGAAAGGACCGGCGCAACCAGGCGCTTGTTGTTCTGAGCAATGTATTTTTGCATTTACACCCTGTGCAGGCGAGAAAATCCGGTCTGCGCATGAGTTTTACCTGGTGCATGGGCGGAATTACATTTTTCCTGTTTTTGGTAGAAACGCTTACCGGGATTTTGCTCATGTTTTACTATCGGCCTGTGGCGGAGTATGCGTACAACGATATCGTGGCGCTGCGTGAACACGTACCGCTTGGTATTATGCGCGAAATCCATCGCTGGGGTGCGCACGCTATGGTCGTTACCGTTTGGCTGCACATGTTCCGGGTTTTTATGACCGGTTCATACAAGCCTCCGCGGGAATTTAACTGGAACGTGGGCGTTATTCTCCTGCTTTTGACGCTGCTTCTGAGTTTCACGGGTTATCTATTGCCGTGGGATCAGCTTGCTATTTGGGCCATTACCGTAGGCTCCAATATGGCCCGTGCGACACCATTTTTGGGGCACGAAGGACCCGGCGCGGCTTTATTGAAATTAGGGGATATCAAATTAATTCATGCCGGGGCGGATGTGCGTTTTGCGCTTTTGGGCGGGCGGTTTGTTGCCGCTCCCGCACTCATGCGGTTTTACGTACTTCACTGCATAGCCATTCCTCTGGCCGCGGCCGTACTCATGGCGGTGCACTTTTGGCGGATTCGCCGCGACGGCGGTATAAGCGGCCCGATGTGACAGCAGGACTTGAATGCAACAGCTAAAGGATTTGATAAACGGTTTTTCCTCACCCCAGCTGATCATAACGGGCGCAAGTATCTTTTTTTTCCTTTATCTCTACTTCCGGAAGTTTTTGACGGAGCCCTCCGTGTCTCTTTTCTTCCTGACATTGCTTGTTGGTTTTTTTGCCTTCAGCATGACGGATGCGAACTTTCGCGAAATCGTGCTCAAGCCGGACAACGTTCCGATCGTAGCGATGATTTATTTGATAGCCTTTTTTACCTGGTTCTCGCTGAGAAGGGCGGTTGAAAACGATGAAGCCATTACAAAGGGCGGATCGACATTTGAGGGAAAGGAAAGCGATCAGAAACTGTATACCTGGCCCAATCTTATTTATCAGGAATTCATTTGCAGTATTTTGGTTGGTGTCGTGCTGCTCATATGGTCAATTCTTCTTAAAGCTCCTCTGGAAGAACCGGCCGATCCGTCTATTTCACCCAATCCTTCAAAAGCGCCCTGGTACTTTTTGGGTTTGCAGGAAATGCTTGTCTATTTCGATCCCTGGCTGGCCGGCGTTGTGTTTCCGACCCTCATCCTGTTCGGGTTGATGGCCATTCCCTATATCGATAAGAATCCCAAGGGGAACGGGTATTTCACATTTGTTGAGCGCCGCTTTGCAATTACCCTGTTTCTCTACGGCTGGCTGATTATGTGGGTTCTTTTGATTATCATGGGTACTTTTCTCAGAGGACCGAACTGGAATTTCTTCGGGCCGTATGAGAAATGGTCGGTGCACAAGGTGGTGCCCTTGGTCAACGTCAACTTGTCCGAGTTTGTGTACGTCAAGTGGCTGAACACAGGACTTCCGAAGCATTGGTTTCTGCGTGAAATTTTTGGAATTGTCGCCACTGTTTTGTATTTTGCTGTGACCCCATTCATTTTGGCCAAGACGGTTTTGAAACGCATGTATATCCAGCTTGGGATTTTCCGCTACGCCATTTTAATGATACTGCTTCTTCCGATGATTGGACTATTGCTCAAAATGCTTTTGCGCTGGTCGTTTAACCTGAAATATATCATCGCCATTCCGGAATATTTTCTAAACGTCTGATGACCGAAGACACCCACCAACTTTATAAAGGTTCTACGCTCCACAGGATATTTGCCATCGGCAGCGTCCTGTTTCTTTTGGGCGTATTTTGGATGGTTTGGGCGGATTACAGCCGCGAGTGGAAACGGTTCCAGCGGCAGTTTGATGCCTTGGAAATTGAAAAAGCCGAAAAAGCGCTGAAGCGGGCCGAAGGTAAGTTGAAAAAAGACGAGATCGACAGGCTGAACGGAGAACTAGCTGGGGAGAAGAAAAATCTAAAAGCGCATAGCGGCGAAATTCGCTCTGCGGGAAAAAGCCTTGATGAGGCAGAAACCGAGTTGTACAAATTGCAGCAGGCCCATAGCATTGCCAAGTCATATTTTGAGGCGGTGCGGTACGAATTCGAAGAAGCGGTGAAACACGAGCACATGACGCCTGAATTGGAGAAACGGTTAAAGGCAACGGAAACGGAAGCAGAAAATTTGCGGTTGAAAGTCGAGGAAGCCGAATCGCGCAAGATCGAGCTCGAAGAACAGCTTGGGACCTTTACAAGCAGGAGGGAAGAAA
Source organism: Candidatus Omnitrophota bacterium (assembly GCA_016206925.1). Taxonomy (GTDB): domain Bacteria; phylum Omnitrophota; class Omnitrophia; order Omnitrophales; family JACQQS01; genus JACQQS01. The sequence goes on along the minus strand of JACQQS010000050.1, from coordinate 26,447 downwards.
CCCGGGAAAAAATCGATGAGCTTACGCGTGACCTCGATCAGATCAGGAAGAATTTGGATTCTTTGAAACCCAGCTTTTCAAAGGCTATTCTCAATGCGCCCATGCTGGATTTTATCCGCCCATCCCTCAAGATTCAGCAGATAGTTGTGGACGATCTGCATGACGATTACCACTTTGCCAGGGTCCCAAAAGTGGATCGCTGCACGACCTGTCACTTGGCGATTGATAAGCCAAAAGGCTATGATAAAGAAGTTCAGCCTTTCCGTTCCCATCCGCGTATGGATTTGTTTTTAGGTACCGCTTCAGCACATCCTGTTGAGGAATTTGGCTGTACCGTTTGCCATGGCGGAAGCGGACAGGACGTAACTTTCGGGGGCGCTGCTCATACGCCGCGTAACGAAGAACAGGAAAAGGAATGGATCAAAAAGTACGGCTGGCAGGAACGGAAATACTGGGCGCATCCGATGTATTCGCTCGACCGGGTGGAAGCAAGCTGCGTGGCATGCCACGGTGCGTTCCAGGAAATTCCGGAAGCTCCGAAGTTGAATGCGGGAAGGCGTCTTTACCGCGAGCTGGGCTGTTTTGGATGCCATGAAACCAAAGGATTCGAAAATTTGAGAAAGGTCGGCCCCTCTTTGATGAGGATAGGGAACAAAACTGATGCGGGATGGGTATTCAAGTGGGTTAAGGATCCTCTCTCGTTTAACCCTGACACGCGCATGCCGAAATTTTTCGGCGTGAACGAAGATGCGTCCCCCGATCGTGAAAATGTTGAAATTGATGCGATTAGAACTTATCTCCTCCAGCATTCGGAGAAAATCGAGTTTGAAAAACCAGGCGACCGAGGTGACGTTGACCGGGGCAAAAAACTGGTCAACGATCTCGGTTGTCTGGGATGCCACAGTCTTGGCGAAAAGCAGGCCAACGATTTCGGCCCAAACCTTTCCCATGTCGGCAGCAAAGTGAATCGCGACTGGCTTGTGGATTGGTTAAAAAATCCAAAACGCTACTGGGCGGAAACCCATATGCCCAGTTTACGCCTCACTCATGAGGAAGCGCTTGACATAGCTGAGTATCTGATGATGCTCAAGAATCCGGAATTTGACCAGATTGCCGAGCCCATTTTAAGTCCGGATTTGTTGACCGAAGCGGTCCGGTATGAACTTGCGCTTCAGATGACACAGAAACAGGCAGACGGGAAGATTGCGGTTATGGACGAGATGTCGAAAAAACTTTATCTGGGTGAACGCATGATCAATCGCTACGGCTGTTATGTCTGTCACGACATTGCGGGCTTTGAGAATGCCAAACCCATAGGCACCAGTCTTTCGGAGGAAGGTTCTAAACCTGTCGAACGATTTGATTTTGGTTTGCTTAAGTTCAAACATTCAAGAGAGGCCTGGTTCGAGCAAAAGCTTAAAGAACCGAGAAGTTTTGATCATGGAAAAGTCAAACGGCTTGAAGAACGCCTGCGTATGCCCAAATTTAATCTTACGGATGAGGAAATTTCTTCACTCATTACGCATCTGTCGAGTTTAACAAGGGAAGAGATTTCTCTTTCAAAGCAACATGTACTTGATGCACGCAAACAGGCTGTCGAAAAAGGCTGGCGCATGGTGAGAAAGTTTAACTGCCAAGGTTGCCATATCGTTCAAGGTGAGGGTGGAAACATTCTTTCTCTGTATGAAGATACGTCGCTGGGTTCTCCAAATGTTACCGGGGAAGGGAAAAAAGTCGTGAGTAACTGGTTGTTTAATTTCCTCAGACATCCTGCGACGATCCGGCCGTGGCTTAAAATTCGCATGCCGACATTTGGTTTTGATCACGAACAGGCAGCAACGCTTGTGGAATTTTTCAAAGCTTTGGATGACGTAAAAGACCCGTTTATTCCCGACGACGTACCGCTTTATTCCCCGGAAAAAGTTGCCGCTGGAAAGCAGATTTTCGAAGCACTTCAATGTATTAAGTGCCACCGTTTTACCAAAGGAATGGTGATCGATGAGTCGGTTGACGTGAGCACGCTTGCACCGAATCTGATGATGGCCAAAGCGCGGCTGCGGCATGATTGGATCGTCGAATGGCTGAAGAATCCCGAGGAATTAATGCCGGGAACGCGTATGCCCCAGTTCTGGCCCGATGGCAGTTCACCCGCCCCCGAAATTTTAGGCGGCAATGCAGAAGATCAAATGGCGGCAGTCCGGGAGTATGTAATGAACTTTCAGGGAGAAGCATCACCCGCCTGATCATATTTTTCCACACGACACATCGTTGCTCTTGCCTTTTTACGCTTATTAAGCCATTATCTTGCCTATAGTTATGGAATCCGCAGAAGAGTTCTATAAGCAGGCCATGCTGTTATTCACTGACGGACGCTACGAGGAAGCCGCCCTGCAGTTGGAAAAGGCCCTTAAGATCAATGATCGAAATGCCGACGTCATGGAAGCGCTCGGTGTTATCTATGAGAGGCTCAGCCGGCTGGATGAGGCTATCATTCTTTTCAGAAATCTTGCGCGCATTGACCCTGGCCACTTAATGGCCCATAGTAATCTTTCGCGCATTCTTGCCAAGCAGGGGAAAATTGCCGAAGCGGAGGTGGAACAGGCACACGCACGGCGGATTTCATGGAAGCATCAGCTTAAAGAACGTCAGACGTCACAGCCCGCCTTTACGATTCAGGAAAGAGTTGAGCGTTACAAGAAAGTTATCGAACTCGCGCCGGATGATGTTCTCGGTTATTTCAGCCTGGGCAGCGCGTACCTTGAGTCCAGCCGCTGGATCGAGGCAGAGCGCACGTTTCGGCAGGCTTTAGCGATCGACCCTGCCCATTCAAGTTCCTATTTGGGTCTGGGACAGGCGCTCCAGGAGCAAAAAAAGGTCCGTGAAGCGGTGGAAGTCTTTGAAAAGGGAATTCCTGTGGCTGAAAAGCTGGGCGACATGATTCCATTCAAGAAGATGTCAGCCCGCTTGAGAGAAATTCATGAAAAAAAAGAGGACGGAATTAATTCTTAAGTTGAAAAATGTAGAACTCGATACTATAATACTGCCCAATGTCAGTTTTCGGTAATTTATGGGTGAGAAAACCAGCGCTATGCGCGAAACCAAAGGAGTGAGTCAACATGCGAGCAACTAGCTTGATTGTTCTTTTGATTTTTGGAGCGTTTTTGATGCTACCGCCGGCAGGTTTTGCGGGACATGGGCTTGGAGAGGCCACGGCGTCACTTCTTCTTCCTACAACCGGACAAGCCATGAATGGCCAAATCAGCAGTGCAAAAACAAAAATCATGGGCGGGCTTGAAGCCGGGTTGATTACAACCACAGCAATTCTCGGCGGAGTAGTCGGCGGCCCGGTGGTATGGGCCGGGGTGGGGCCTCTGATTGCCAATCATGTGTGGAGCGCGTTGGATGCTTATTCAAACTCCTCGCCGGAAGTTTCAGATCAGCAGAAACAGCTTGAGGAAGCGCAGCGAATACTCCAAGAATCACAGCGCCGCAATCGCGCACGACAAGGCTCTTCATTCTTGGATAACGCGTCGTACTAATTTCCAAAAATAATTTTTCGGCTAGTTTTTTTAAGAGGGAGGTAGAATATTTTACCTCCCTTTTTTCTGCTCTTTTTATGTCGTCGAATTGCCGATCTATCTCTTGAGGAAAAATCTGGCGGGAGCCGCGAACTGCTGCTGGCATTTTTAATCGAACCGTGTATACTTACGTAAGGTTTGAAATTTCATGGATACTCACTCAAAGCGCTTATTTAAGAAAGTTTGTCAAAATGGATTCCTGCTTTCTCCGGAAGAGGAAAAGATTATTTTTACTCAGATCCGTAAAAATACCCTCGTTATCGATGATTACATTGCCCGCCTCGATCTCATCGTGAATAAGGAAGGACATCACAAGCGCGAGCGCTTTGTAAATAGAATTCGTGAGCGGCTTGAGATACTCATGCAGGAAAACGATACGTTCCGCGAAGTTTACTGGCGCCACTTCCAGATGGTTGAACTCAACCGCCCGGAATTTTCCCTCTTTTAACTCCCCAAAATTTTACAGCGGCCTTAGAGCAGGAAAAGTTTCGAAGGTACTTACTGGTTTCTTCGCGCTGATCCGGCCACAAGGAATATCATACCGGTAACCAGAAGGATGGGCACGGTCAGGAGGAGCAGTATGCTCCAATAGTAGCCTTTCGCGAGCCTGGATACGTAGTCTGGATTTAAAACTGAAACAAGTCCGTATTTGCACATCGGGCAGGCTATGGCATCCGAAGCCATTAAAAGGAAAACCGGAAAGAAAGAGGTCTTTTTCATTGCGGCAGCCGGTAAAGCATTAGATAAACCACGACACCGGTAATAGACACGTATAGCCACATGGGAAGGGTAACGCGCGCCAAACGCCGGTGCCGTTCAATTTCTCCCTTGATAGCCCGCTTTATCGTAAAGAAAATGAATGGAAGAATGATACCGGCAAGCGCAGTGTGGGAAATTAATATGCTGAAGTAAAGAGTCCGCTTGAAACCCGTGCCGCGGTACGGCGTGGCGCCATGATGGTAGTGATAAATAAGATAGGATGTCAGAAAAATAACGGAAGAAATAACCGCGCCGGCCATGCAGGCTTTATGCCGCTCGATATCATGCCGGCGTGCAAAGTAGAATCCTCCGCAAAGCAGAACGGTGCTTAGTAAGTTCAAGGAAGCATTCAGCGGCGGCAAAAAAGTCAGATTCACAGCGGAAAGCGCGATTGTTTCAATTGAATCATGCGTGATTTCAATGCTTCTACCGACGCAGCATCAAAACCGTCAAAGTAATCTTCAATTCTTCCTTCCGGATTTACCAGGACAAATCTTTCGCTGTGAAGAATTTCTTCCGCACCGGCCTTCCGGTCTTCTTCGGAAACGTGGCCTGCGCTGAGAAGAAAGTAACCGCGCGCAAGGTTGAAGACCGTGTCTTTCGGGCCGGTCAGGAAAAGCCACTGTTCCGGTTCGGCGCGGTAGCTTCGGGCAAAATCGTTCAATACGGCCGACGTGTCGTACGCGGGGTCCACCGAGAAGGAAACCAGGCGAATATGCGGATCATTTCGGAATGCTTCTTGAAGTCCGGCCATTTGTGCGGTCATTTTGGGGCAGCTCACATTACAGCGGGTAAATATGAAATTGGCGACCCAGATTTTGCCGAGCAGGTTATCCCGGCTGATCGCCCGTCCGTTTTGATCGGTCAATGCAAACTCGGGAAGGACGTTTTCTGAAGCGGACAGGAGCGCAGATTTTAAAATATCGGTTTGGTTGCTATTCTTATGATAATGTTGAACGGGCGCCAGGAAGGTTGCCATGATTACAAAAAGACACCCGGCACCGAACAATATGTTCAGGACCATTACCTGCTGGACTGTGTCCCGGCTTTTTTTGAGCTCTTCGGGCATGGCAAAAGGATAAGAGTGGCGTCAGCGTTTGTCAATCACCATGAATACAAGAAGAAAAACAAGATAATACATAGAACCAAAAAACAAACGAGATGCGCGCCGTTCTGTTGGTCTTAAAGCACAGAGCAGGCTCAATCCCGCATACGAGAGACCGAGTATAAACGCCACAATGAAATAAATAACGCCCGTAAGGCCGATGATGGTGGGTATTAAACTGATGGGCAGAAGCGCCAGAGCATAAAGAACCATTTGTCTGGATGTCGCCCGCCCAGTTTCATCCAAAGCCGGAAGCATGGAAAGTTCGGCATTCCGGTAATCCTCGCGGCACCGCCAGCCGATGGCCAGAAAATGGGGAAGCTGCCAGAAAAACAGGATGAAGAAAAGCGACCAGGAAGCCAGATCAAAATAGGGGCGTGCGGCGCTCCACCCCATGACAATGGGCAAAGCGCCCGGAATGGCGCCGACCAACGTAGCCAGTGTCGTTATTTTTTTCAGCGGCGTGTACAGAAGCACGTAGCTTAGAAACGCAGCAAATCCAAGTAGTGCCGTAAATGGATTCACGAAAAAATTCAGGTATGCCAAGCCCCCCAAGGAGCAGAGCATGGCAAAGATCAGAGCGGATGATGAGCCGATTCTTTTTGTAGGAAGAGGGCGCCCGGCGGTCCTTTTCATTTTAAAGTCCACTTCCCGCTCCATCCATTGATTTAGCGCATTGGAACCGCCGACCAAAAAGGACGTTCCGAAAATTAAATGGAAAATTCGCTCGGGAGGTTCTATGCCCATTCTTGCCAAATAATAGCCGACGATCGTAGTCATGATCACCAGCATGCTCAATCTCGGCTTGGTCAGCTCCAGATAGACGCCGGGCCTAATTCTGTTTGAATAAGATCCGGCATCTTGTGGTATCGCGATAGCTTCTTTCATACAGACTCTTTGATTTTCTCAGGTGCGGTTGTTTCGATGGTATGCAGAGCTTATCAGAAAAAGAAATGCTGCGGAAGCCAAAACAAGCGCGCCTACCGCAACATGAGCAACGGTAAGCAAAACCGTTCCCGTTGGCGGTTCAATTTCCGCGGAACTTTGCGTTCGGGCGGCAAAAGCGCCCGCACCCAGGAAAACTTCTGCCAGAACCAGAAAGCTTAGAAACAATCCACCCAGCCAAAGATCGCTCTTTCCGGAGAACCGGCTGTTGATATACGCGAATAGCGACCAGGAAATAACGGTGACCATGACTCCGCCAAATAAGTGTGGATGAATTCCGGCCACATTATGGCGTCTTAAAGCGCCCAGAATAAGTTGTAAGAAGACGCTTGCAAGCGTCAATGCGGAAAATTGCACAAGGTTGCCGTATGTATTTGTATCTCTTTCGGTGTGCTGCTCGTGTATGTTTTGCCAATATTCAGAAGTGACAACGCTGAGCGCTCCGGCGACCACGAAAAATGTTTGTGCTGTGCATGCATGCAATACGGAAATAACCCAAGGTAAGAGCAAAAGGACGGTAAGTCCTCCCAAAATAGCCTGAAACAGAACAAGCCCGAAGGCTAGAACGCCCAGGTTCCTAACCCACTTTCGTTGATCTGTCCGCCAAATCCATACGGCCTGCCACAATGTCAGCAGAGCAACGGTGCCTGCAATCATGCGGTGCGTATGCTCGAAGCGAATTCCGCCGATCATGGGAGGGAAAATCCGGCCGTAAGATAATGGCCAATCGGGAACCGAAAGGCCCGATTCGGTGCTGGTTACGAGACTTCCGGCAACGATGAGCACCCAAGTGGAGAAAAATGTGAGAAACGTTAAGCGGTTTAATCCGGTTTGATAGCGGCTTGTGGACACTTCAATATTAATGGCGGCCGGCGCCGGCCGTTTCGGCCAGTTTGCGCGATTGCGGGAGCCAATCTTCCTTCACAAGAGGAGAGCTGTATTCGTACGGTCCCCGGTACACGGTCGGTATGACGTCGAAATTTCCGTGCGGCGGCGGGGAAGGCGTATCGGCCCACTCGAGTGTATTGGCTTTCCAATGGTTTGCTTCGGCGCGCTTTCCGAAAAAGAGGCTCGAGAAGAAATTTAAGACGAATATGACTTGAACCAATCCGAGGCCGAAGGAGCTTATGCTTGCAAATACATTCAACGGCTGGAGATGTTGGAGATAGGTATATTGTGTGGCGTCGGCAATGCGCCGCATCATTCCGCCTACCCCGAGAATATGGAATACAAAGAATGTTCCGTTGAAAAAAATGAATGTGAGGACAAAGTGTACCTTTCCCCAGAATTCGTTCATCGCGCGCCCAAACATTTTCGGGAACCAGTAGTAAATGCCCGCGAAGATGGCAAACATGCTTCCGCCGAATAAAACATAGTGAATGTGGCCGACAATGAAATAAGTGTCGTGAATGTAGATATCGACATTGGTGGCAGCCATAAATATTCCGCTTAATCCGCCTATGACAAACATAGACACAAATGCCAGCGCATTGCACATGGCCGAGGTAAAATGGATTTTTCCGCCCCAGAGCGTTCCCAGCCAGTTAAATGTCTTAATGGCCGAAGGCAGGGCGATGAGCATGGTCGAAGTCATAAAAGTCATTCCCAAGACGGGATTCATGCCGCTTTGAAACATGTGATGCCCCCATACAATGCATCCAAGCCCGGCAATGGCGCAAATGGAGTAAACCATGGGCCGATATCCGAATAAAGGTTTACGTGAAAAGGTTGAGATGATGTCTGAAGCAATTCCCATGGCGGGCAAAATCATAATGTAGACCGCCGGATGGGAGTAAAACCAGAACAAATGCTGCCAGAGAAGCGGCTGTCCGCCGCCCGCATGCGCATAGGGTTCGCCGGAAATCACAAGACCTTTCGGAATAAAGAAGCATGTTCCCATGGTCCGGTCGAAAAGAAGCATGATTCCGGCGGCCGTAAGAACGGGCGTTGCAATGAGAATCAAAATTGCGGTTATGAGGAGTGCCCAAATGGTCATCGGCAGACGAAAGAAACCCAGGCCTGGTGCGCGCATGTTCACAATGGTGGTTACGTAGTTAACGGCACCCATCAGCGATGAGCTGCCTACGATAAGAATACTGATAAGCCAGAAGTCTTGTCCTTGAGGATTAATAACGCTTAGGGGGGGATAAGACGTCCATCCGGCAGCGGCAGCGTTTCCTTCCACAAAAAATCCGGTCATTGCCACTATGAAAGCCGGGACATAAAACCAGTATGAAAGCATGTTTAACGTGGGGAATGCCATATCACGCGCGCCAATTTGAAGAGGTATCAGGAAGTTGCCAAATGCCCCGACAAGAAAAGGAATGATCACGAAGAAAATCATGACCGTGCCGTGCATGGTGACGAGCGTTGCGTAAAACTCCGGCGTCACCGTTCCGCCGGATTCGGGGAAAAGCCATTTCCCTATGATAGGAACTTCCTGCCAGGGGTAAGCGAGCTGCCAGCGAATGGCCATAGCCAGCGCGCCGCCGATCAAGAGAGACACAAAGCTGGTCAAAAGAAACTGAATTCCGATCACTTTGTGATCTTTCGAGAAAACGTACTTGGAAATAAAACTCTGCTTACGTTCTGCGTGGCTGCCCATTATTTTCTCCGCTATTCCCAAATATCCTCTTCTTCGGTTTCCTGTGCAAGTTCGGAAAGTTTGGTGTCCAAGTCGCTTTGCGTGTACACGTTTAAAAACCCTCGCATGCGATAATGGCCCAGACCGCAAAGCTCGGCGCATGCCACGTCGAATACTCCCGTCTTGAGTGGTTTGAACCAAGCCGGAATTACCAGACCCGGCACCGCATCTTGTTTCAGGCGAAATTCCGGAAGGAAAAAGCTGTGAATGACGTCTTTCGAACTGATTTTGAGTAGAACCGGTTTTTCTACGGGAACGTGCAGTTGATTGATGGTTTCGATATCGTCGGCCGTGCCGAATTGTTGATCGGGCCCGGCATAATTAAAGTGCCATTCAAATTGCTGGCCCGAGGTTTCTACGACAAAGGCGTCTTTTTCCGCGGGGAAATTCTGCTTTATCTCGGCCCATGATCCGCGCTGGTAAAATGCCAGCCAAACCAGAATGGCGGCCGGGATTATGGTCCAGACGATTTCAAGCGTATGATGGCCGTGAATAAACTTGGCTTTTTGGCCTTCGCGATTTCTGTACTTGATGAGAAATGTGAGGAGCGTTGCTTCAACTAAAAAAAAGATGACCGTCGTGATGGCCAGAATGATGTAAAACGTTTTATCTACCTGGGTTCCAAATGTGGATACATTATCCGGAAGCCACCAGGCTGTATATTTTGCGGCCCACGCGGAATCTGACGCAAACAACGTTCCTGCCAGAGCCGGAATGATTCCAAACTTTTTAATCAACGAACGCGCCTTTTTTATACGCGTGCTGTCAGGCCTCAGAGGCCTCGGCAGCAGGTTTTGTAAAAACGAAGCTAATTGCGACCGGGGCGCCATCCGCGACGGTTACGGTTTGTTCGGAAGTGCCTAATTTTTCGTGCCAAGCCTCAATGACGTAATCTCCCGGAGGCAAATCCTTAATCTCGAACTTTCCCTGGGCGTCTGTGACACTGTAAAACGGATGGTCAAGCACGCCGGCGAAACTGCTCATCCAGGAATGGACATCGCATTTGATCGGGACCATGATTTCCTTGACTTTGAAAGCTTTATTGATGCTCCATGGTTCGGGTTTCCCCGGCATTCCGATATTGAATGCTCCGCCCTGCTTGGGCATCGCGTGCACGTTGTGAAGTGTTTGGTCGCTATTGCGAATTTCGAGCGGCTGTCCCACCATTATGCCGAAAACATGCGGTTCGTAGTGGCAGCCTTTCTGATCCATGACAACGGGAGCCGTCGGTGCGGTGATTTCTCCGTTTTCAATCATAGCGTCCAATTCCTCACTGGACTTCACGTAAACGAAGACATTTTTAAGCGAACCGTTTTCTCCGACGATCACCGTTTCCTTAAACAGGGATTGCGTGTGCTGAAGGGCGCAATAGGGATCAGAATCCATCTTGATAGCTTTCATGGTGGGTACTGTTCCATCAAACGTTGCGGTGCCGGATACTATGCCGGCTTCCGAGAAAGAAACAGCCAAAAGTAAGGACGAGATCAAGGGTACGGAAAAACGGATTCTCAAACAGTTAAACATTTTTGTGTCCTCCATGGATTAAAACATTCATGAAAATTAAGCGGGAATTATAACAAAAGTCCAACCATGTGAAATAGTTATTTTTTGATCAACGCGTGCCGAACGAATCTATTACAGATAATTCATCCGCATAGAGTATTTCTGCTCCAACGAGAGAGAAGTCAATATCTTCACCCAGGTGTTGGAGGATCCTTATTTTTTCCAAAATATCGGTCTCTGTCTTTGAGCGAGCACTCAAGTCAGATATACCGAAGAACAGGCCCAGCAAGATCAGGGTGAGTGCGGCAATGGTAAAAGCGGGGCCCAGTTCGTTTTCTCTAATAAAGTTTAGAGCTTTTTTGCCCCATTCCGCAGAATTCATGACGCTTTGTTTCGGTTTTGATCGCGCGTGCGGAGTTTATTTACGATATCGGTTCTTCTTTGCGTAGCCACCCGCTGTTTTTCACTTTCTTCGGTAAGCTGGCGGATTCTCTCATCCCTTTCCACAATCCTTTGTTTGGCCCGCGTAAATTTTTCATTTCTTGCGGCAAGATCCTCGAGCATTGCCGGCCTCTGCTTTTCAATCCGTTCCATGATTTTCCGGTATTCCTCAGGCTTTCTGAATTCCAGGAATTCCAGCTGGCGGTAGAGCAAATTTCGCTGGGAGTTCAGATAAGCTTGAAATGCGTCCTTGTATTGCGCCTTCTTTTCTTTCCAATACTTGCTGCGTTCCTTTCTAAATTGTTTTCGGAAATGTTCTACCGCTTGGGGTTTTTCCTCCAGGAGTTTCTGAAATTCCAGACCTAACTGACTCTTGAGTTGCGCGATCTGCTGCTGGTAAAGGGGAGGGTTCGATGCTTTGAGCGCATTCCATTCTTCCATGGTTTTTGGAATGGATGGTTCATTGGCTGCGAAAGACAAGGTTGTAAGAGACAATAAGGAGGCTGAAAAGAATATTGAAAACCGGGAACCTGAAAATCTATTCATTATGCTTGACCTCTGCGTCTCACGGATGTTTAGCGCCCGGCTGCTCTTAAAGCTGGTAGCGACGGAATTATATAGCGAAGAAGGATATAAGGCAAATTGACTTGCGCACTGAAGATTTCGGTAATTTGCGCCGAAATTAATAGTACGTGGTGCTTTTTGCGAGCGCATTGATGTTTCTTTGTCGCAATGCTAGAATACCGCGGTTTTTGTATTTCGTTCATTACCAACATAATGCGGCATGGATTTCATGGTGGGCCGAAAGACCGCCCTACAAATATCCTGTCCGCATAGGCAGCCGGTTAAGGGAGTCAAAGGTTTCTTCGAGTTAACGAAGTCTTCAATCCATGAATAAATTCCAAGAATTATTTTCAAGGCAAGCAAATGATTGAACATAGCGCTCTGATTTTGCTTGTTTCGGACTGAAGTTTCTTCCGCATAACTCCTCTGCCTTCCCCCAAAGCCGCCGCCTTTGACCGACTTGAATCAAAAGTCGGAATTTAGAATTTGAGGTGTTTTATGGTGACACGATATGAAGACGCGCGCCGGCTCGTCATCGAGCGGGTTCCGGAGCCGCGTCCGGTGCGTGTACCGGTTCTTGAATCTCTAGATCTGATTGTGGCGGAAGACATTATTGCCAAAGAACCTCTTCCGAGAAGGAATTATGCGGGCATAAGCGGATATGCCGTTTATTCCGCCAGCACAAAAGGAGCAACGAGGGAATTTCCTGTGGAAGCCAAAATGGTGGCAAGACTCTGCGCGGGCGAAAATTACCGAAGGACGCTTGGAAATCAGGAAGCCGTTCGCGTTGTTTCCGGCTCGATCCTCCCGAAGGGTGCGGACACCGTCGTCATGACGGAGGATGCGGACCGGATAGGAAAGTCCTTGAAAATATACCGGGTGGCGGATCCGGGTGAAAATGTCCGGAGACGTGGAGAAGATGTTGGAGAAGGCGAACTTGTTCTAAAGAAAGGGCGGCGAGTCCGTTCACAGGAAATCGGCCTCTTGACGTCCATGGGCATTTCGCATTTAAGCGTTTACTCGCGGCCCCAAGTAGCCATTTTAACCACCGGTGCGGAGATGAGGAGTATCGGCTCGTCGATTTCAGATTCGCAGATTTGGAACGGCCTCACGCCCATGCTGGCCACCATGGTGCGGGAAACGGGCGGCGTTCCCGTAGATATTGGGCAAAGCAAGGAAGGCGGACTTGCGCTCCGGTTTAAGATCTACGAAGGACTAAAATACCCTATTTTCATTCTGGCCGGAGGAATTTTTGTCCGTAATTACGATCTCATCAAGGAACTTTTGGACAAGATGCACGTAAAGGAAGTTTTTTGGCGTGTCAATATGCGGCCTGGCAGGCCCGTTTATTTTGGAAAAGGCGCGAAGAGTCTTGTGTTCGGTTTGCCGGATACGCTCGGCGCTGCCTTTGTCGGATTTGAAGAGCTGGTCCGGCCGGCCATTTTGAGACAGCTTGGGCGCGAAAGGCTTGAGCGGCGCGAAATTACCGCGGTAGCCGGTACCGATTTGAAAAACCGCAGCCGCCGCACATTTTTTATCCGGTCCTACCTGCGCAGGAATGGAAAAAGCGTTACCGTTTTTCCAAGCGGTAATCAACATTCGCACATAATCAAAACGCTTTCTCGCGCCAATGCCATTGTGGAAATGGAAGCGAATAGCGACATCATTCGGCGCGGCGAACGCGTTAAAGTCAAAGTTCTGGAATAAGTGAGCGAAAAGGACATGGATGGCAACACGTTCCCGAAAGGGTTCTTGTGGGGTGCGGCCACCTCAAGCCACCAGGTGGAGGGAGACAATGACGCCAATGATTGGGCTGATTGGGAAACTGCCGGCCGTGCCAAAGAGCGGTCCGGCATGGCCTGCGATCATTGGCGGCGTTTTCGGGAAGATTTTGATCTGGCCCGTTCGCTCGGGCACAATGCTCACCGGTTTTCCATCGAGTGGTCTCGCATCGAGCCCCAGGAAGGGCAATTCAACGAAGCCGCTCTTTTACATTACTGCGAGGTTGTAGACGCGCTTCGGGAGAGAAATCTCGAACCGGTGGTCACTCTGCATCATTTCACGCTCCCGCGATGGGTTGCGCGCGAAGGCGGCTGGATTTCATCCCGTTTTGTGCAATATTTCCTGCGCTATGCCGATCGCGTGGCTGAATATCTTTCCGATAAGGTTCGCTACTGGGTGACGGTCAATGAGCCTATGGTGGCGCTTTATCAGGGGTATATTCAGGGAATCTGGCCGCCCGGCGAAAAATCGTTCGGCAAAGCTCTGGAAATGTTTAGAAATGTGGTGCGGGTTCACACCGAGCTTTACCACATGCTTCACAACCGCCGGCGGAACTGTTGGGTCGGTATGGCCAAGCATGTGCGCGCTTTTTTTCCGTACCGTTCCTTTTGGCCGTTTGATCACTTGAGTGCAGGACTCAGGCAATTTTTCTTCAGCGATCTTATGACGCATATTCTGACCACGGGCGTCGCATTCTTCCCAGGCTTGGAGAATTCATTTTTGCGCAGGGCGAAGGGCACTACGGATTTCATCGGCGTAAATTATTACACGCGCGAGTTCGTGAAATTTGCGCTTACGTTTCCGTTTGGCGGGGAAAAGGAAAAATCCTTCAGCGGCGAAACCGGCGAAAGGAACAGCCTTGGTTGGGAGATTTATCCGGAAGGTCTTTATCGCGCGCTCGTTGACTTGAGGAAATTTTCATTGCCCATAATAATCCTCGAAAATGGCTTGTGCACGCTCGAAGATCCGCGACGCATTGTTTTCATCCAGAGTCATCTCGGAGCGGTAGCTCGGGCCATGAAAGCAGGAGCGGACATACGCGGATATTTTTACTGGTCTCTCGTGGACAATTTTGAATGGCTGGACGGATTTGAGCCGCGATTCGGGCTTGTCGAAATGGATTACAAGACGCAGGCCAGGCGCCCTCGTCCGAGCGCTGAGTATTACGCCGGGATTTGCAGAACCGGGAAAATAACATGACGGCAAACAAAATTACGCTGCGTATACTTTCGTTCAATGTCTGGGGCGATGGCCAGGATCAGGAATCCCGCTGGCCGCTTATTGCGCGCGCGGTGGCCGGGTTAAAGCCGGATTTCGCAGGTCTCCAGGAGGTATTCCGGAGGGAGCGGCTGGATATGGTCAGAGTTTCCGGTTCGTATTCAAACGCATTTACTCCGCCGCACAAGACCGGCTTGGGCCTCTTGGCGCAGGGAATTATCGAAGAGAAGAATTCTTTTATGCTCCCATTTTCACCGCTTGAAGAATATCGGCGGCATATTGTTTTTGCCCGCATCCGGTTTCGCGACCGTTTCATCAATTTATTTAACACCCACCTGTCCTGGAAACCTGAGGATGAGAAATCACGCGAAGTTCAAGCGGACGCCGTGCTTGGCTTTGTTCGCTCCCGGCAGAGGGCCGATCTCGATATTTTGACCGGCGATTTGAATGCGGTGGATAGCAGTCCTTCCGTACAAAAACTTCTCGGGTATTTTAAGGATACGTTCCGTCTGGTAAAGCCCATCGATCGCGGGCTTACCTGGAGCCGGCGGAATAAATATGTTTTGCGCGCACCGGAGCTGCCGGAGCGGCGCATCGACTACATATTGGTCGGTGGCAGTGATGTGGACCGCGTCAAAGTTTTAAATTCCTCCGTCGTATTCGACGAACAGGTCCAAGGTTTCTGGATTTCGGATCATTTCGGTATGTGCACGGAACTGGAGTTCGTCTAAAATGTTTGAGCAGGTGCTGCCGGAAATCCCGAAGGAGATTTTGGCCGATCTTTACAAACACGCCGAAGAAACGTATCCGGGCGAATGCTGCGGTTTCCTGCTCGGCGAAAAATTGAAAGCTGCGGTAGAAACAGTCCGGCGGCTCAAAAACGTTTATGATGAATTTCGCGCGAAAGATCCCGAAACATATCCGCGGACAAACAGGACAGCATATCTCATTGAGCCCGTCGAGATTCTGAAAGTTCAGAGGGAAACCAGAAATAGCGGCATCGAGCTCAAAGTTATTTACCATTCCCATATTGACGTGGGCGCTTATTTTTCGGATGAGGATAAGCGCGCTGCCATCATGGACGGCCAGCCTGCATTTCCCGGCGTGGCTTATCTTGTAATTTCCTGCCGAAACGGGCGTTCCGACAACGCCGCTCTTTTTGCCTGGGATGAAGCGAAAAGCGATTTCATCCTGCGGCAATCTTTTTAGATTCGATTTTTAAACCTTTCCGCCCGGCCGCTTGTTTTTGCAGTGTTTTCCGGCCAAATTTTTTGCAAACTTGTCTGCAGAACGAAAAATGCCGCAAAGGTTTGCAGCATCCCCGCCAAAACGATCTCTTTTACCTTTACATACCGGTTATGTCCAAATAAACTGCGCGCATGGAAAACGGATGAACCAGGGACGAAAACCGAAAATTTTCAATCAGGCGGAGATCAAACATGAATTGGAAAAGAAAATTTGCGTTGCTTATGTTTCTGGTGCTTCTCAGTTCGCAGGCCTTTGCATTAAATTCGAAAGAGCGGCTTTGGGTGATCGGCGAAGAAAGCGATCAGCCCTCAACTTTGGAACGCTCGCTTCACGTATTTAATGCGGGCGGGCAGGAAATTAAGGAAATCCCCGGCCAGGGGGATTTTGTTCCGGTGGAGCCGCCGCTTTTTAGCGTGAACGGTCCGTGGGTTGAATTTGTTCACGTGCGCGACTCGGCTGGCCCTTATGCCGCAACGGACAAGGGTATTATCTATCGGAAGCATTTCAGCGTGCTCGGCCCGTTTTATGTGCATCGCCAAAATCTTGCTTACATGCTGCATGGGGGTGGGTTAATTAAAATCAATTTGCAGGGCACTTCATCATTTGCGGAGACCATCCTTTTGAAATCTTCGGATTATCACATGGTTGCGGATTTTAAGTCCCGTATCGCTGCGGACCGCTCGGGGCGGATTTATTTTTCGATAGGGAATCATCTTTTTCGCTACACGGAATCTAGCGGCGAATTGCTGGATGAAGAAGTGGATTTTCCTGTGAATGCCATCGACACATCTGTGGACAAGGCATACATTGCGGCAGGGGCGGACGGCATTATCGAAGTTTCGAATAGTTTCGGCTTCTCCGAGTTTTCCGATCTGTCGCCCGTTGATTATTTGGCTGTAGATGCGCAGGGCAATGTCTACACGGCTGTCGAGGGAACGCTTTGGCAGATTGCGCTGGGCGGCACCGAGACAGAATTTTCCGGCACCACCTTTGATCACGTGACAGGGATTGGCATCTCGCACGGAGAATAGGTTAAGAATTTTCAAGGTTTTCAGAAATGGGATAGTATGTCCGGGTATTTCATGGACAAGCAAGCGCAAAGCCTTCAAATAATTTACAGGTGAGTTTGGTAATGTGCTAACATTTGCGCGTTATGCCTTCCAGTGATAAGCGATCTCTTAGGTGTTCTTGCCTTCGCTTTTATGTGATACCGGCAATCATTGCGCTGGTTTCTTCATTGCTCTCGTCCACTTCGATTGCATTTGCAGCCGTTGTTGACGACCGTTGCCGCTTGTCCCCGGATTTTTGTCCTCCGCCCCCACCTCCTCCTCCGCCAGAACTTGCTCTGACTTTTTATGTGGATTCGGTTTCTCCTTTCACGAATTTCCGCCGCATCGCGCCCTCGAGCATAACAGTTCCAAGAAACGTGGAAATCAAGTTTTATGTCACCTCCAACGTTGCTGTCCAGGATTTTAAGTGGAGCGGCGCGGCTGAGATTTCCGAGGCCACCTCCTCCTCCATAGCCTACGCATCCTATCCGCCGAGAATTAGAGAACTCGTGCAGTTGTCAGGAATTGTTGATTCCGACGAAGGTCTTGCCTCATCGACCTCTTCGCTGACCAACTCCTACACCGTTACCGTCACTCCCTATGTAACGGCATCCGATGGAACCATTCAGCCCAAAAGCGATAAAGCTAAATCCATTACCGTCCTCATGACCACCGACAATGCTTTAAGCGTTCAGATGATGATTACCGATCCGACAGATGTACCCACGGCCGGTTCTACAAAGAAGCAATGGAATTGCCATGCCGTCTCCGTACCGGCCGGCTATGAGGGTTTAATCCAATGGGCTGGAGGAGGTTTGCCGGATTCGGGTTTGGGTCCTGAGTTTAACACCCGCTATCCCACACAGGGATTTTACACCCTTAAAGCAGGGCCGACCTCGACGATTCAATTCCAGATTTATGATGTGAATATTCGATGGGATAGCGCCTTTGGCCAAACGGTTTGGTACGGCTACCCCATCACATTCACGGCCACCACCAATCCGCCGGGATTTGAGCAAAACGTGTCTTGGCGTGTTGAAACGATGAATGACGTGCACACCCATGCCGAGTTTGCGCCGTTTCTATGCCCAGTTTTTCCTTGCCCAGGTCCCCGCGGTTCTTCTGCTACGATCACTTTCACAAATCCTCCAAATGATAACCTTTTCTGGGCACAGGTCTATGCCGACGACGTCGGCGCCTTCCGTAATACAGACCCGGGAGCGCCGAATGTTTCAACCCGGACCATTGCCGATCGGCAGAGTGAGGACGAATTATGCACGGATAATGAAGAATGTGGCGGGGGAGGTGTCCAACAGGAAGATCGGCAAAACCCTGCCGTCGCAAATGATGGCGATCTCGCCGATGACATTTTTTTAAATAGCGGCGAGCTTTATCATTCGGTTTCTGACCTTTTCATTCCCGGACGCGGTCTTGCCTATCAATTTGTCCGCACGTATAAAAGTCAGATTGCCTATAGCGGCATCATGGGTCGCAACTGGGATCATAATTACAATATGCGCCTCATCCGTGATCGTAACCAATTTAACCAACTGACCGGTCATATGAGTCTCATCAGCGGGCTCAGCCGGAGCGATCTCTACCTCAGACAGGGAGATGGTTCCTTTGTTTCACCCACGGGCTTTTATACGAAACTTGTTGAGAATCCGGACAGTTCTTTTACATTGAGAGAGCGAAACGGTACGCGCTATCATTTCCTACCTTTAAGCCCCACCATTGACCGTCTGTTTCTCACCGCTATCACGAACAGGAATGGAAATCAGATCGGATTTACCTATGATAGTCGAGGGTTACTCAGAACCGTTAGAGATACGCTCAGCCGGATTATTACCTACAGCTATGATGCCAAAGATCTCCTTCGATCCGTGGCAGATTTTAGAGGGCGTGCGGTAACGTTCACCTATGACCAAAATGATAATTTGATTAGCGTTACCTCGCCGGCGGTTATCGGGACGCCCAATGGGAATGATTTTCCGCAAGGGAAGACGACAAAATATACCTATTCTTCCGGTTTTGCGGATTCTCGCTTAAATTTTAACCTTTTGACGATTACCAGACCTAACGAAGCGGCACTCGATCCGGACGGTCCGCCCGTCCTCATCAACACGTACGGTACTGATCTCTCCGGAAGGCCATATGAATATGACAAGGTGTTGACGCAGGTATTCGGCGGTACCCATGAAACAGGCGTTCCTGCGGGAGGCACATTTACTTATTTCTACGAACAGCTTAATCCCGGTGCCGCTCCTCCGGATTTAACGATTCCTCGGAATCGTACCACCCTTGTTGATCGAGTGGGTAATGTCGCGGAATATGAGCAAAATGTGCTTGGAAATCATCTTAGGTACCGCGAATACACCGGCCGCGTTAATCCTAACCTCCCGCGAGCTACACTTGAAACCCTCATTCCTTCTCGTAATCCTTCATTCCCACCCATTGGGAAACTTCGCGCCTCCGATCCTAACTTCTTCGATATTCTTTACGAATACAACGAGGACGGGGAAAGAATTCGCATAACGTATCCCGAAGGCAATAACGCCGAATTCGTATACGATGTTGGTAATGTAAACCGCTTCGCTCACGGCAACGTTCTTGAAGTTCGGCGCGTAGCTGATGCAGGACGCGGTGGAAATGGGTCTGGATCGGCAATTAATAATATCGTTAGCAAACTTGTTTACGAGCCGGTCTTTAACCAGTTACGATTCGCTTCGGATCCACGAGGCCTTGATCCGGCTTTTGTACCTCCCGTTAACCCCACTGATTCCGGCATTGCGGGAATCGATTTCGACGGTAGCGGCATCGTAACAGCCGATGAAATCCGCCGTGCCCGTTACACGAGTGTAAATACGTTCGATTACCAGGAAACTAGCGCTGCGGACATTCAAGCCTTAGCCGATGCTGAAGGTGCGGTTCTCGATCCTGGCGAAGCAGGTTTTCTTAGCCTCAATTCGGATGTAAACGGAGACGCCATCACAAATCAGACGCAGGGAAATCTAATCCGCGTTCAAGCGCCTCTTGTCCAACTTGCTTCGGGTGGAACTCAGCCCATCACCTCACTTTTTGGTTACAACTCCCGCGGCCAGATGCTTAACCGCATTGATCCTGACGGAAGCCGTGATGAGTTTGCTTACTATCCCGAATCCAATCCACACGGTTTTGGCGGTATTCCGGCTGACGCTGACACTGTTTTGGAGTTGGGCGGTTATCTCGGACGCGTTATTCGTGACACCACGGCCGCCGACAATTCTGACGGCGTCGCGCTCAACATTACAACGGATTACCGCTACGATCCCGTTGGAAATGTGATTTCTGTACTCGACGGCAGGGGTATTTTGACGCGGTTTGAAGTGAATTTACTTAATCAAGTCGTGCGGGCAACGCGTGCTGCCGATGTGTCGGCAAGCTCTGAGCCTGGGCTCACTGCTTTTGCATACCAAACGACTTATTTCTACGATGCCAATGAGAATCTCATTCGTGTTGATGTTGAAAATAGAGACGGCGACACGGATTCGAACACGCTTCTCACAACTACCTCGAGCTACGATATTCTTGATCGCGTTCTGGAATCAACAAGCGAAGTCAGTCCCACAAAGACGCTCACTACACGCTGCCGTTACGACGCGAATGAAAATCTTATCCGCGTAATCGAGCCCTTAGGGAACTTTCACGACACCGTCTACGACGAACGCGATCTTGCGTTTAAAACCATCGGCGGTGCAGACGATGCTTTGATAGCGTCGACGGTTACTTACAACTACGACAAAAACCGGAACGTAAAATCCGTTCTCGATTCCGAGGACAATAACGGCGACACAGCTCCGGAAGAAACGCTCTTATTCTACGACGGCTTTGACCGGCTGCTCGAGATTCTTGATCCGGTTGGCAACGAAACGATTTCTGTTTACGATCCGGCCGGCAATGTAATTTTAGGTACGGCGCGAGGCGTTATTGGCGGCCCCAGTCCTGCCACGAATAACGCCGCTGGCAATACGGATCTTTCCCGCGGTTCCGCCCAGTACGATGAGTTGAATCGTGTCATTCGAACGGACGGCGAGTGGTTTATCTCAGCCGGCGTTAATCCTGTGCGCGCACCTTTATTGGGCGACGGTTTTAACACAAGCCTTGTGGAATACGACGAGATGAGCCGCGTGATCCGTGCGGTAAACGATAATGGCCATGCGGCGGTATTTGAATACGACGGTTTGAGTCGTTCGATCCATTCGGTTGACGCGCTCCAGAACGAGGCTACAGTCGTTTACGACGCCAATAGCAATGTTACGCATCTCACTTCTATCGAACGCCGCGGGGATGATCTTCTGGCCGCGCCAGAGACTTTCGTCACCGTTAACCGCTACGACGCTCTGAATCGGCTGCGATTCACCAGTGATAACTTGGATCAATCGCGCCGCCTCGTTTACGACAGCCGGAATAATGTTACTCAAATAAGCGATGCCCAGGGGCCGGTTGATTTGAACGATCCTGAAATTGGTCTTACGAACCGCTCCGGAAACACGAGGCGCTTCTTCTACGACGGCATTAATCGCCGCCTGAAAGTAATTGAGGATCTACGCGTGGGCGGAGTTGGAAACGGGTCTCCCTCGCTTGACGGTCCCGCGGACCCGAATTTGGATCCGGCCGGTCTCGACACCACGAATTCCGCCAATCCCGACGGGAAAATTATGGAGACAAACATTTGGGACGATAATTCCCGCCTCTTGAGCGTAAGCGACGACAAAGGCAACACAACGCGCTACGCTTACGATTCACTAAACCGGAAAATCTTGGACACATTTGCCGACGGGACAACAAATACATACGTGTACGACCGCGACAGCAACTTCGTGCAGCTGACGGACGAAAACGGTTCTGTCTTTAGTTACGACCACGACGGCATAAATCGCGTGATTCGTGTTGATATTGCACGCGCGGCAGGAATTGGCGGGACTACAGTACAGACTCTTGAATATGACGGCTTAAGCAGGCTCACGCGCGTTACGGACAATAACGATCCCGTTTCGGCGGCGGATGATTCGGAACTCACATTCCTTTACGATTCGCTTTCTCGCCGGATCGAGGAAATTCAAGATGGTGAGGCCATCACATCAGACTACGACGGCTTGGGCAACCGGATTCAGCTTACCTATCCTAACGGCCGGGAAGTTTCAGCTGAGTTTGACGCACTTGAGCGGCTTAAGACAATAAACGATCTAAGGCTGAGCGAGCCCAATAATGACATTGCCGTTTATTCCTACATTGGCGCCGGGCGTATATTGGAGCGTACGCTTCTAAATGGAACGAAGTTAACTTATCTGGACAACGCCGGAAATGATGTCGGCTACGACGGCGTCAAGCGTATCGTGAAGCAGCGCCATGAATTCGCGAATGATGTGCACATCGCTGACTTTACTTATGGGTACAACCGCGAAAACATGCGCCTTTTTGAAAGGCGTCTACACGAACTTACCGGACCAGAGTTTAAAGGAGAAGCCTATGGTTATGATTCTCTTTACCGCTTGATGAATTTCGAAGTCGGCCCTCAGGCAGGCGACGGCACGATCTCGACCCCCGAGACCGAGACCGCCTACAACTTGGACGGCGTCGGGAATCGCACGATGACCTTAACCGACACGGTTCCAACCCCCTATGTTCCCAACATCATGAATGAGTATGACGTGGTTGGGGGAGTCCCTAACCCCCATGATGACAACGGGAACCTTAAAGATGATGGAGCATATCTCTACACCCATGACGCTTTGAACCGGTTGATTCGGGTTAACCGAAAATCGGATAATGCTCCGATCGCTACTTATACTTACGATGCGCTGAACCGGAGAACCGCGAAGACCGTGTCCAATTCCGGATCCCTTAACGGCACCACGCGCTTCTTCTGGGACGGCTGGCGTGAGCTGGAAGAGCATGGCGGGACAGGTACCGTCACCGCCCAATATGTGAAAGGGCGCAGCCTTGATGAGCTCTTAACTATGGAACGCGGAGGGAATACCTACTACTTCTACGAAAATGCCCTCGGTTCCATTGTTGCAGCCAACATCGCAGGCGGCGGCACCGAACAACGGTATACGTACGACGCTTTTGGCGCCCCAACGTTCGCTGTTCCCGATACGGTTGGCAATCCCTTCCTTTTCACCGGCCGCTATTTCGATGCTGAAACCGGCCTCTACTATTACCGCAACCGCTATTACCAGCCCAAGACCGGCCGCTTCATCGAGCGCGACCCCATGGGCTACGCCGCCGGCTCTCTCAGCCTTTACGAATACGTCGGCTCCAACTCCATCAACTTCACCGATCCCATGGGCTGGAGTCCGCAAGGGAGTGGGGCTGGCGTCCCTTTCCACGAAGAGCAGGTATCTTGGTGGGAACTTGGTTACACTTCTCTTAGAATTCAAGGGGTGCCACAGGAAATACCAACGGCGCGTGGAAGATTAGGCAGACCGGTACGTCTCTTCTTTTATGAGTATTCAAATTCATATTGGGATTCCTCTCCTCAGAATACCTTAACCGCCGTTGGCGACCGGATCGGCTATCTTTGGGTTGATAGACATGGGAACCCTAGCGGCCTCGTTGTAATTGGGATGCACTGGGTTCCACTTGCAGATGTGTTGCAGGAAGCTAGGCATGGCCGGACAAACGAGTGGTTAGAATGGGCGCAACAACTGAAGTACGGTGATTTCTGGACGCCAGGAGACGTAGCGACCTCTCTCCTATATGCAAGCGCGGCCGCTTCATCCTTTGGAATCAGCGAGAATTTTTACGACGTGCCAGCTGATGAAGCCACCGAATGGGCCGTTTGGTCAGCTCGGATTGGCGCTGCGCCATTGGCAGGCTACCTCGCAGCGTCTGCGTTGCCTGCTGTTGTGAGTGGAGCAATCATTGTTGGCGATGAGATAATTTTCGCTGGGCTGGCGACCGGATACATTGGACGTCTAGTTGCCTTACGCGTGATGGGTGAGATCATGGTAAGACCCGTCCTATATGCGACCTTAGGTTTTTTGGCAAGATTCGTGAAAGGTTGGGTTGATAAAGCTCCGCCCACTGAGTCCGGCGATCTAGCAGAATGGTTCGGATCTCTGTTCGGCAACTTAGTGGATCTCATCGCCAAAACACCTACCCCTCTACCAGCGCCACCTAGGGATCCTCTTGATACCCCATTTTTTTAGATATTTAGTAAACCAAAACGGTTCTGAATAAAGAATAGGAATAGGTACCATTTCCCCACCTGCCTGGGGTAGGCAGAAGAAAAACGGTAACATTTCCAACCCTACCCTCTTTCCGCAAGTATTTGACCACCGTTCGATTAGATCGTTCCCCCTTATTCTTCGGTTGAGAAATGTTTCTACCTGCACTTGTATATACAAGTGTATGATGCTATTATGGTGACGCATGAAAGAGCTGAAATGGAGTCTGTTAAAAAGTGAACGCCTTAAAAAGACGCGTGGAATGTCTTTTGAAGAAGTTTCAAAGGCCAGGCTCATTAAGATTAAGGAACATCCCGGCAAGGCCGGGTAGCGGCTGATGTTGTTTGAAGCAAAAGGATATATCTGGGTAGTTCCATGCGTGATTACCGAGCGTGAGATATTTCTCAAAACGCTTTATCCGAGCCGGAAATATACAAAAATGTTTAAGAGAGGTGAATTACCATGAGACAGATCAAATTAACAAAAGAGGAACGTGAGATTGAGCACGCCTTGATACAGGGTGAATACAAGGACGTTTCAAAAGAAGAGTTCGATGAGATTGCCCGTGCCGTGGCGCTCCGGCGCAAGGATGCCGTTCTGAACATTCGAATCAACAGCCAGGATTTGAGGCATATCAAGCAGAAAGCCAGAAAAATGGGGATCAAATATCAGACTTTTATTTCCGAGCTTCTGCACCGGGTGGCACACAGCTGACCATAAACCAACATAAACCAAAACGGTTCTCCCGCCGCTCAAATAAACCAAAACGGTTCTCAAAGGGACAGTTCTGCTGTATATTACGTTTTGCTTTTCAGGCTCGTTCAATTAAGTTAATCCGGGTTGCGGCGGACGCGTAAAGATCAGACAATGATTTGCCCTCCAAAAGCAATGTAGCCCCACGTCGCGCCTTTCGGCGCTCCTGGGGCGATGCCACATTTGGCATTTGCATCGGAGGGCATTTTTGTGACTAGCAAAAGCAAGAGAGTGAGATTCGTGAAGTTGACCAAGAGTATTTCCATAGAGGATCGGATATTGCTGATTCGTGGACATCGAGTGCTGCTCAGTGCGGATCTTGCGGAGATGTACCGGGTGGACACTAAAGCTTTGAATCAGGCGGTTAAACGAAATAGGGAACGGTTTGCATCGGATTTTATGTTTCGCCTTACGCGGCAAGAGAAAGATGAGGTGGTCACAAATTGTGACCACCTTAGAAAGTTAAGATTTACTCCGTACCTCCCGTACGCTTTTACCGAATATGGCGCCATTATGCTGGCAAATGTTCTTAACTCTCCTCGTGCGGTGAAAGTTTCATTGTTTGTTGTGCGGGCGTTCGTAAAGTTACGTGAGAAACTGAGCATACACCGGGATCTGGCAGCAAAACTGAACGAATTAGAAAAGCGTGTGGAAAAACACGATCATAACATCGTGTCACTATTTCAAGCGATCCGACAGCTCATGAAAGAGCCCGAGCGGCCCAAACGCCGTATCGGTTTTCATCCGCAAATAACAGCAGTAGACCAAAGTAGACCAAAACAGTTTTCCCGGAAAAAGTGCGGGACTGCTACGCTGTAAAAGGGACACAGTTCGAATATAAACGGTACCATTTCCAAAATGCCGGGTTCATAGAATCAGTACCGGTTCTCTTGGGGACAGGTAACCACACAAGCAGAATCGGATTTTGAATTTTCCCGGCCGGATTGACAGAATTGTAGATTGGGTGATACGCTACGTTTAAGAGGTTGAGCAATGAGCAGGAAAGCGGTGACTGTAACTATGCTCGTCAAGCGTCTGGCCAGAAACCGGCGCCATCGGGGTAAGCATCTGATCGTGATCGAAGGCCGGGTCTTTGCGGCGCGTTCAGCAGCTCACGCCAAGCGCTTGTTTGATCGGTTGACCCGCATGCACCCTCATGCAACGCCAACCCTTCTCTACATCCCCAAATCCGATGCGCTCGTGTTATGAAGTTGGGTCCCTGGAAGCGCCGGGTACCGCTTGGCTTTCTCGCCCGTAACGACATCCCGCCGTTGTTAGGCCGGCAGGCTTGCTTAGAGACCTTTAAATTGACGTTTTTTCGACATCGCTTGACTTTTTCCACTTAGCAGGAATCAAAGTTGGGTATTGTCGTAGACCAATAATAGACCATTAGACCAAAACAGTTTTCATAAAACCAAAACGGTTCTCCCGCCGCTTGGTCTAGCGGTGCCGAGCGGTCGGCTCGGCGAACCGTCCCTACAAATTGCGTAC
This sequence comes from Candidatus Omnitrophota bacterium, assembly GCA_016206925.1. Lineage (GTDB taxonomy): Bacteria > Omnitrophota > Omnitrophia > Omnitrophales > JACQQS01 > JACQQS01. The sequence goes on along the minus strand of JACQQS010000050.1, from coordinate 156 downwards.
GTTTAGGAAAAGCGCATGGATTTAAATAAATTCACCATAAAATCTCAGGAAGCGTTGGCCCGGGCGCAAACGCTCGCCGTGGAACGTGGTCATACCGAAGTGGACGGCGAACATTTGCTTTTTGCTTTTGCCGAATCTCCCGATGCTCTTCTACCC